>JBPCRX010000038.1:0-21732 GCA_050996395.1 Nocardioidaceae bacterium | reverse complement strand
ATAGGCAATAGACCCATACATTTCGCGCGCCCAGAGGACACCTCGTTGACCGATGGTTACGGGACCTTACTGACGGTTATCGCATTCAGCGGAACATTGAATCGAGAGAATGCTCGCAGGAAGATGGCAAGTATCGCCCCTGGCACGTCCAGTTGTCGTGACTGTCGTGGTCCACGCTGTCTCAGAACCTCTATCGAGCTTGTTCATGCCCACCGGAGCTTCATTGGGTCGCGTCGCCTCTTCTGCGTCTCACAACCCGCCAGGAATGGCACCGCCTCGTTGGGACCTGGTAGTTGCCCACCTTCCCCCGGGGGTCGGCCAGAACGGGTCTTTCTCGGTGTCCGAGGGGGGACTTGAACCCCCATGCCCTTTTGGGGCACTAGCACCTCAAGCTAGCGCGTCTACCTATTCCGCCACCCGGACGTGGGCGCTACCGGCTCCCCGGTGAGCGACGCAACCCTAGCAAAGCCTGCGTCGCAGCGACCGGCCCACTCGGGCAGGATGAGAGGCATGGCGAAGACCTACGATCCAGCCGGTGAGGTCACCGAGATCTGCCGCGACCTCATCCGCATCGACACCTCCAACTACGGCGACGGCTCGGGGCCGGGGGAGAGAGTGGCGGCAGAGCATGTGGCCTCGCTGCTCGGGGACGTGGGCATCGACTGCGAGCTCTTCGAGCCGGCCACCGGACGTACGTCGCTCGTGGCGCACTGGGGTGACCCCGCCGCCACGGACCGGCTGCTCGTGCACGGCCATCTCGACGTCGTGCCGGCCGCCAAGGCCGACTGGAAGGTCCACCCGTTCTCCGGGGAGGTCCTCGACGGTTATGTCTGGGGCCGCGGGGCGGTCGACATGAAGGACTTCGACGCCGCAATTCTCTCCACGGTTCGCGCCCGAGCGAAGGCCGCTGAGGTGCCGCGCCGAGCCGTGACCCTCGCCTTCACCGCCGACGAGGAAGCGGGAAGCGTGGTGGGCGCGCACCGGCTCGTCAGCGAGCGCCCCGACCTCTTCGAGGGCTGCACCGAGGCGATCGGCGAGGTGGGCGGGTTCTCGACGACGATCGCAGACAAGCGCATCTACCTCATCGAGACCGCGGAGAAGGGCTTGGCCTGGCTGCGACTGCGGGCGCATGGCACGACAGGGCACGGTTCCATGCGCAACGGCGACAACGCCGTCACCGCCGTTGCCGAGGCGGTGGCGGCAATCGGTCGGCATGAGTGGCCGGTGCGCCTCACCCCCACCATGGAAGCCCTGCTCGAAGAGGTCGCGGCGCTGACCGGCGGCAGCGTGGAGGAAGACGTCGACGCTCTGGTTGAGCACTTCGGGCCGGCGGCCCGGATGCTCGCGGCCGTCATCCGCAACACGGCGAACCCCACGATGCTCGACTCCGGCTACAAGCACAACGTCATCCCCGGCGAGGCGACGGCGAGCATCGACGGTCGCTTCCTGCCGGGCTACGAGGACGAGTTCTTCGCCACGCTGCGGACACTGCTGCCCGACAACGTCAGTTACGAGCTGTTGGTGCACGACCAAGCCCTCGAGACGCCGTTCGACGGGCCGATCGTCAATGCGATGTGCGCGTCGTTGCTGGCCGAGGACCCCGAAGCCACCGTGCTCCCGTTCCTCATGTCGGGCGGCACCGACGCAAAGGCCTGGGACCGGCTCGGCATCCGCTGCTTCGGGTTCTCACCACTTCGGCTGCCGCCGGACCTCGACTTCACCGCGCTGTTTCATGGCGTCGACGAGCGTGTTCCGGTGGATGCACTCGAGTTCAGCGCCCGGGTCTTCGACGGTTTCCTCGACCGGGCCTGAGTCCCGGTGGTGGCAGCAGTACCAGCTCAGAGGTAGGGGCGGAAGTCACCCGCCAGCGTCGACCGGACCCGGATGATGCGCCGGCGCAGCTCCACCTTGCGGGTGCCGTCGGGGAACAGCCGCAGCCGGGCGAGCTCCCATCCGCCGTACTCGGCATGGTCGGTCAACAGGCGTCTCACGGCTGACCGCGAAAGCGTCCGTGGCAGCGAGAATCGCTGGAACTCGTAATCCATACCGAGGACATCCTGACACGTCCGCCACCGGCGTTTCGACTACTCTCACCGCATGGCTCTGCCCATCGAGGACTATGCCGTGCTGGGAGACACCGGCACCTGCGCCCTTGTCGGACGCGACGGCTCCGTCGACTGGATGTGCCTGCCCCGCTTCGACTCGCCCGCCTGTTTCGCGGCGTTGCTGGGTGGTCCCGAGAACGGTCGCTGGCTTCTCGGTCCGATCGAGGGGGCCACCACGACGAGGCGGTATGCCGGCGACAGCTTCGTGCTCGAGACCACGCATCGCACCGAATCGGGGACCGTCAAGGTGACCGACGTGATGCCGATCGGCGACGGCCGAGCCGACCTCGTCCGCCGTGTCGAAGGCATCGACGGAGTCGTCCGCATGCGGCACGAATGGGTCGTCCGCTTCGGCTACGGCAAGGTCCGGCCGTGGGTGACCAGGGGCAGCGATCCGAACGCTGTCCCCTGCATCTCGGCCATCGCCGGTCCCGACATGTTGGTTCTGAGAGGTGCTCGGCTGCCGAAGGCCGTCGACGGTACGCACGTCGACGAGTTCGAGATCCGCCCCGGCGAGTGCATGGAGTTCTCGACCACGTGGATCAAGTCGCACCACAAGATCCCTCAGGTGGTGGACTGCGTCGACCGCGTCAAACAGACGGTCGACCTCTCGGAGCAATGGGCTCGCAGATGCACCTACCAGGGCCCGTACGCCGACGCTGTGGTCCGGTCCCTGCTGGTGTTGCGGCTCCTGACGCACGGTGGCACCGGTGGCATCGTCGCAGCGGCCACCACGTCGCTGCCGGAGTCGTTCGGCGGCGAGCGCAACTGGGACTACCGGTTCTGCTGGTTGCGGGACGCCTCGCTGACGCTCTCGTCGTTGCTTGCTGCCGGTTACCACCACGAGGCCCGGCTGTGGCGCGGCTGGCTGCGTCGCGCCATCGCCGGGGACCCGGCCGACATCCAGATCATGTATGCCGTCGATGGCGCGCGCGACCTGCCCGAGCGCGAGCTCTCGCACCTGTCTGGCTACGCCGGCTCGACGCCGGTCCGCATCGGCAACGGCGCAGTCGACCAGCGGCAGTCCGACGTGCTGGGCGTCATGATGTCGGCGCTCGAGCTGGAGCGGCTGGTCCATCCCGACGAAATGGACAGCTCCTGGCCGCTCCAGCGGCTGCTCATCAACCAGCTCGTCGACACCTGGCAGGAGCCGGACAACGGCATCTGGGAGATCCGCGGGCCGCGACGCGACTTCACCCACTCACGGCTGATGATGTGGCTGGCGTTCGACCGGGCCGTGAAGGCCGTCGAGCGGCACGGCCTGAAGGGGTCCGTCGAGCGTTGGCGGACTGCCCGCGACGACATCCGGTCGGAGGTGCTCTCCCGCGGCTTCAACGCGGAACGGAACTCCTTCGTCCAGCATTACGACACCGACGAGCTGGACGCATCGCTGCTCATCTTCGCCTTCAGCGGCTTCCTTTCTGGCGACGATCCGCGAGTTCTCGGCACCATAGAAGCGGTCGAGCGGGACTTGCTGCGAGACGGGCTGGTGCTGCGCTACCGCACCCAGACCGGGGTCGACGGCCTGTCCGGCGACGAGCACCCGTTCCTGGCCTGCTCGTTCTGGCTGGTGACCGCATACGCCGCCACGAACCAGCTCGACAAGGCACACGAGCTCATGCGTCGCCTGGTCGGGCTCTGCAACGACGTGGGGCTGCTCTCCGAGGAGTACGACCCCATCGAGAAGCGCATGGTGGGCAACTTTCCACAGGCGTTCTCGCACCTGGCGCTGGTGGAGGCGGCCATCGCACTGGCCCGCGCCGCCCCGGACGGCGTCCTAGCCACTCAGATCTCCGGATAGCCCATCGCCGGGGCGGAGACGTCGTCGAGTGCGTCCACGATCTCGTCGGGCAGGACGACGTCCTCGACGGTCAGGGTGCCGGCCAGCTGAGCGGCCGTGCGGGCTCCCACAATAGGAGCGACGACCCCCGGCTGGTCCCGTACCCATGCGAGCGCCACCTCCGCGGGGGACAGGTCGAGTCCCTCAGCGGCCCGGCACACCGCCTCCACCACCTGAGCCGCGGCGGGGTTGAGATGCACGCCGACGTACCGCTCGAAGGTGCTGGACGCGCCGCGTGAGTCCGCCGGTGTGCCGCTGCGGTACTTGCCGGTCAGAACTCCGCGTCCGAGGGGGGACCAGGCCAAGATGCCGAGTCCCAGTGCTTCCGCCGCGGGAACGACCTCTCGCTCGACGCCGCGCTGAAGCAGCGAGTACTCGACCTGAGTCGAGGCGAGGCGGACCCTTCCGGGGACGTCGAGGTGACTGCTGGCGGCCAGCGCGGTCTGCCACCCCGCGTAGTTGGAGATGCCGGCATACCGCACCCGGCCGGACGCCACCGCCGAGTCGATGGCCGACAGAGTCTCGTCGAGCGGTACGTCGTCTGACCAGCTGTGCAGCTGCCACAGTTCGACGTGCTCGACGCCCAGCCGACGAAGCGACTCATCGAGGCTGCGGACGAGGGCGCCGCGCGAGACGTCGACGACCCGCTCGCCGTGGCGTCGCGAGATGCCTGCCTTGGTGGCAACGACCAGGTCCTCCCGGATGCCCAGCCTGGACACCAGCCTCCCGAGCAGAGTCTCGCTTGCTCCGCCACCGTAGCCAGCGGCGGTGTCGACGAGGGTGCCGCCCGCGTTGACGAAGGCCCGAAGCTGCCCCTCGGCGTCGGACTCGTCGGTGTCCGTTCCCCAGCTGAGCGTCCCCAGCCCGATGCGAGACACCTTGAGGCCGGTGCGGCCGAGGTAGCGCTGCTTCATGCGCGAGACGATAGTGCAGCGGACGGGTCCCGACGCCGCGTCGAGTCGGCGAGGCGCACGCCCGCTGGCTCACTGAGAATTGGGTCAATTAGGGGAGTTGCCGGGACCATTCTCGCAAGCAGTCCAGCACAATGACCGCGTGGACTTCCTGCAAGCGGTCATCTTGGGCATTGTCGAGGGTCTGACCGAATTTCTCCCCGTCTCGAGCACCGGTCATCTGACGATCACCGAGAAGATTCTCGGCCTCGACATCAACGATCCCGCGGTGACCGCGTTCACAGTCGTGATCCAGATGGGAGCGATTCTCGCCGTCATCTTGTTCTTCAGACGCGACATCTGGAACATCGCCGCGACCTGGGTGCGGGGGATCGGCGACTCCAGTGTGCGCGGGAGCCTCGACTACCGCATGGGGTGGTTCGTGATCGTCGGCACGATCCCTATCGTCATCGCTGGACTGCTGGGCCAAGACCTCGTCACCGGCGCCTTGCGCAACCTGTGGTGGGTCGCCGGAGCACTCGTGGCGTGGAGTGGTGTCATGGTTGCGGCGGAGCGTGTCGGGCGCCAGGACCGCCACGAGGCGGATGTCACCTGGCTGGACACCGCCGTCATCGGTGTGGTGCAGGTCGTGTCATTGATACCTGGTGTCTCCCGGTCGGGAGCGACGATCTCTGCCGGCCTCTTCACGGGTTTGGACAGGGTGGCGGCCACCAAGATGTCGTTCTTCTTGTCCATCCCTGCTCTGTTGGGGGCGGGATTCAAGGAGCTTCCCAACGCGCTGGGTGGTGACATCTCGCTGGGTGTCACGCTGCTCGCCACGGCGGTCAGCTTCGTGGTGGCCTATGCCGCAGTCGCGTGGCTGCTCAAGTTTGTGGCTCACCACCCGATCACCTGGTTCGTGGGTTACCGGGTGGCGCTGGGGGTCGTCTTGATGGCGTTGCTCGCCACCGGGACGATCGCGGCGACCTGACCTGCAGAATCATTCAGACCGCTCGCAGGGTCACAACCAGTCGGAACGTTTGAACAGGGCGAACAGTCCGCAGCACGAGACGAGCATGACGACCAGTACCAGCGGGTAGCCGTACTGCCAACCGAGTTCGGGCATGTGGTCGAATTTCATGCCATAGATGCCCGCCACCGCCGTGGGCACGGCGGCGATGGCGACCCAAGCTGAGATCTTGCGCATGTCGTCGTTCTGCTGCACGGTGATGCGTGCCATGTGGGCGTCGTGGGCACTTGACAGCAGCGCGTCCAGCGACTCGACCTGCTCCTGGATCCGGATGGCGTGGTCGGCCACGTCGCGAAAGAATGCCGCCCCGTGCTCGTCGAGTCCTGGGAACCTGCCGAGTGACAGCTGCGCCAGCGGCTCACGCAGCGGCAGAAGTGCGCGTCGGAACTCCGCTACCTCACGCTTGAGTGTGTAGATCCGCTCGGAGTCGTTGCCCCGGGCGTCGGAGAACACGGAGAGCTCGATCTCGTCGACGTCGACCTCCAGGGCTTCCGCGACCTCGTCATAGCTGTCGACCACCTGGTCACAGATCGCGTAGAGCACCGCGAACGGACCGTGGCCCAGCATCTCGGCGTTGTCCTCAAGGCGCCGACGGGTACCTTCCAGACCCGCACCCTCGCCGTGGCGGACGCTCACTACGAAGTGGGGTCCAACGAACACCGCTATCTCACCGGTCTCGACCGCGTCCTCCTCGTCGACGTACCAGAGCGTCTTCACGACCATGAACTGCAGGCCGTCCGGGTACGGCTCGAGCTTCGGACGTTGATGTGCCCGTACCGCGTCTTCGACCGCCAGCCGGTGCAAGCCGAGTGTGTCGGCCACCGCGCCCATCTCCGCGTCGGTGGGCTCATGCAGCCCTATCCACAAGAACCCTTTGGCCCTTTGAGCCGCTCGCAGGGCAACGGCCAGGTCTCGACCGTGGTCGGCCAGCTCGACACGATGGCCCTCTCGATAGACGGCGCAGTCGATGATCACCTCGCCATTGTGGCCTGAGCACGCAGCCGGCCGTCTAAGGTGTGGCCGTGGCGACAGTCCTGCTCGTACGGCACGGCCGGTCTTCCGCCAACACCGCCGGTGTGCTCGCGGGCCGGACAGAGGGGGTACAGCTCGACGAAGTCGGCCGAGAGCAGGTCGCTCGGACAGCTGAACGCCTCAGGGCGCTGCGAGCGCGGCTCATCGTGTCCAGCCCGTTGGCACGCTGCCGTGAGACGGCCGACGCCCTGGCAGCCGCGGCAGATCCGACGGTAGACGTCTGCGAGGACGAGCGTCTCATCGAGTGCGGGTACGGCGAGTGGACCGGTCAGGAGCTCAAGCGCCTGGCCAAGGACCCGCTGTGGAAGGTGGTGCAGGCTCACCCGAGTGGCGTCACCTTTCCTGGAGGCGAATCGCTCCGTGAGGTCCAGGCACGGTCCGTCGAGGCGGTGCGCGACTGGGACAGGCGGGTCTCCGAGGAGCACGGTGCAGAGTCGCTCTGGGTCGCCGTGAGCCACGGCGACGTGATCAAAGCGGTGCTTGCCGACGCGCTCGGAACGCACCTGGACAACTTCCAGCGCCTCGTGGTCGACCCTGCCTCGGTGTCAGTGGTGAGCTACACGCCGCTGCGCCCGTTCGTGCTGCGCCTCAACGACCTCGGCGATCTCGCCGGACTGGCGCCCAGGAAGCGCACCCGACGGCGTAGGTCCGGCAACAGCGACGCTGCCGTCGGCGGAGGTGCCGGCGCGGCGCCGTAGGCTCTCACCATGCCTATCGTCGTCCACAGCTTCGACCAGCCCGAACGGTTCGTCGCAGGCACCGTCGGCCAGCCCGGCCAGCGCACGTTCTTCCTTCAGGCCCGAGACGGGAGCCGCGTGACGAGCGTTGCCCTGGAGAAGCAGCAGGTCTCCATCCTGGCTGAGCGGGTCGACCTGCTCCTCGATGAGGCGCTGCGGCGCAGTGGCGGTGATGCCGCGATCCCCGCCGTGGCGCCGCTGGGACTTCGCGACGGATCCCCGCTCGAACAACCGATTGTCGAGGAGTTTCGCGTCGGCACCATCACGCTGAGCTGGGACGACGAGGACCGGGTGGTTGTCATCGAGTTCTTCCCCGTCTCTGAAGAGGCGGTGGTGGTCGAGACCTACGACGAGGAGTCCGACGACGACCCGACGGAGGTCGAGGTGGAGGCAGAGGAGGTCCTGGTGGTCAAGCTGGACCCCAGCTACGCCAGAGGCTTCGTCCGGCGAGCTCAGAGCGTGGTCTCGGCCGGTCGCCCACCGTGCACGTTCTGCGGCAACCCACTCGACTCCGATGGGCACCTATGCCCCCGAGCCAACGGGTTCAAGCGCATTGCCGGCTGAGCTCGAACGCGCCGCCGATTCCCTCGACGTCGCAGACATCGAGGCGATCCTCACCGTCGGTTCTCTCGAGCTCGAGGGTCGTCTGGTCTCGGCGTCCAACGCCTCGTTCCTGGCTCAGGTCAGTCTCGGCGGCGCCTCCCTGTCCTGCATCTACAAACCAGTACAAGGCGAGCGACCGCTGTGGGACTTTCCCGACGGCACGCTGGCGGGCCGCGAGCGAGCCGCCCGGCTGGTGTCGGAGGCTGGCGGCTTCGACGTCGTACCGCCCACCGTGTTGAGGGACGACGGGCGCTTCGGGCCGGGCATGTGCCAGCTCTGGGTCGACGTGGGGTCGTCCCAGGAGCACAATTTGATCGACGTCGTCGCCATGAGCTTCGGCGAAGAAGGATGGCTGACCGTCCTCGAAGCTGAGGACCACCGCTCGCGGCCCGTCCTGCTCGTGCACCGAGACGACGACCAGCTCCGCGACATGGCTGTACTCGACGCTGTGATCAACAATGCGGACCGCAAGGGCGGACACATCCTGCCCGACGAGGCCGGCCACGTGTGGGGCTGTGACCACGGAGTGTGCTTCCACGTCGAGGACAAGCTGCGAACCGTGCTGTGGGGGTGGGCAGACGAACCGCTCCGGGCGGGTGACACCGAGAGACTGGCCCGCCTGAGCCGAAAGCTCGACGGGAATCTCGCAGCGGAGCTGTCCGCCCTGCTCACGCGCCGCGAGGTCGCTGCGTTGCGTCGCCGGGTCGCTCAGCTGCTGACCTCCGAGGTGATGCCGCTGCCGTCCGGGGACTGGCCGGCCATCCCGTGGCCCGCGTTTTGAGCTCGGCTGGTTAGGCTCGGCGGCATGCGTGCATGGGAGGCGGTGCCGGTGCCGTCACCTGCGTCGATCGGGTTGGGGTCGGCCCCCGAGCTCGCCTTGTTCGACACCCGCCGCGGTCGAGTCGAAGTAGTGGATCCGGGCGAGGAGGCCAGCCTCTATGTCTGCGGCATCACGCCATACGACGCCACTCACATGGGGCACGCCGCGACCTACGTGGCATTCGACCTGGCGGTCCGGGCCTGGCTGCAGGCGGGTCACCGGGTCCGATACGTCCAGAACGTCACCGACGTGGACGACCCACTGCTCGAGCGGGCGATGAGCACCGGCCAGGACTGGGTGGCGCTCGCTGAACGAGAGACCGAGCTCTTCCGTGA
This sequence comes from Nocardioidaceae bacterium, assembly GCA_050996395.1. Lineage (GTDB taxonomy): Bacteria > Actinomycetota > Actinomycetes > Propionibacteriales > Nocardioidaceae > JBPCRX01. The sequence continues at coordinate 12,340 of JBPCRX010000038.1, read as the reverse complement.
GGACATGACAGCGCTGGCGGTCCTGCCCCCCGATGTGTATCTCGGCGCGGTCGAGGCGATCCCTTTGATCCTCGAGCTGATCGCCCTGCTGGTCCAAAGGGGTGCGGTGTACGACGTGCAGGGTGACCTGTACTTCAGCGTCGCTCACGATCACGAGTTCGGCGCGGTATCAGGTCTCGACCGTAACGCGATGCTGGCGGTCTTCGGCGAGCGCGGTGGGGATCCTGACCGGCCAGGCAAGCGCGACCGACTGGACTGTCTGCTGTGGCAGCTGCAACGACCGGGTGAACCGGGATGGCCAAGCGCCTACGGCGCCGGCCGGCCCGGCTGGCACATCGAGTGCGCGGCCATCGCACTCGCGCACCTCGGTCGGACCTTCGACGTGCAAGGCGGCGGGTCCGACCTTGCGTTTCCTCACCACGAGATGTCGGCCAGCGAGATTCAGGTGGCCTTCGAAGGAGAGCCTTTCGCCCAGCACTACGTCCATGCCGGCATGGTCGGCTTCGAGGGTCACAAGATGTCCAAGTCACGAGGAAACCTCGTACTGGTCTCCAAGGTGCGGGCCGATGGCGTTGACCCGAGGGTGATCCGGCTGGCGTTACTGGCGCATCACTACCGCACCGACTGGGAGTGGACCGACGACGTGCTCGAGGAAGCTCAGACCAGATTCGCGGACTGGTCTGCTGCGCTGGGTCGTGGAGGTCCTGACGCCACCGAGACGGTCGACGTCATACGGGCTCGGCTCGCAGCCGACCTCGACGCTCCAGGCGCCTTGGCTGCGGTCGATGCCTGGGTGCGGTCCCAGGCGTCAGCCGTGGAGGGAGCGGGAGAGCGTCTTGCGAATGTGATCGAGGCGTCCCTCGGGGTGCGGCTCTGATGCACGGTGCCGGCCCCGGCGCCGCAGCACGGGGGAAACCAAAGCCAGCAGGTGTCGTCAGGAGTCTTCGGCACGGCGCTTGAGGTAACGCTCGAACTCGCGTGCGATCGCGTCACCTGACGCCTCCGGCAGCTCGGCCGTGTCTCGCTCCTCCTCCAGGGACCGGACGTAGTCGGCGACGTCGGAGTCGTCCGAGGCGAGCTCGTCGACGCCCCGCTCCCATGCCTTGGCCTCCTCGGGCAGCCCCCGCATGTCGATCGGGGCACCGAGGAAGTCCTCGAGCTGACCGAGCAGTGCGAGCGTCGCCTTGGGTGCGGGTGGCTGGGCCACATAGTGCGGAACGGCAGCCCAGTAGGACAACGTCGATAGGCCGCGATTGTGCGCGGCGTCCTGCAGCACGCCGAGGATGCCGGTGGGCCCGGCGTAGCGAGAGGTCTCGAGGCGGTGCTTCTCGACCAGGTCGGCGTTGGACGAGACGCCGGTGATCGGGACGGGTCGCGTGTGCGGCACATCGGCCAGCAGCGCCCCAAGCGTGATCAGCGTTTGGGAGCCCAAGCCGTTCACGTAGTCGAGCACCTCTGCGCAGAACGAGCGCCAGCGCAGGTTCGGCTCGATGCCCGTGACGAGGATGACGTCGCGTCCGCTCGGCGGGCTGAAGCAGTGCCAGAACCGGGTGCTGCGCCACGACAGCTCACGCTCGCCGGAGGAGTCGAAACCGACGTGCGGGCGGTTGACCTGGAAGTCGTAGTAGTCCTCCGGGTCAACCGTTGCGAGCAGTGTTGCGTTCCAGGTCACAAGCAGGTGCTCGATGGCGTCACTGGCCGCCTCGCCCGCGTCATTCCACCCTTCGAAGGCGGCGATGACGACAGCATCGGTGAGCCGCAGCTCGGATTCGATCGTGATCACATTCTCAGCGTACGGGCAACGGATCTGGCCAGCAGGCGCCGGAACAGTTCGTCAACGGGGTGGCCGAGACGCCGAACGGGACGGTTCACGACCCCGAAGCGCGGCACCTCAGCACTCGATGATCGGATGGTCTCGTGACAAGGTGCCCGTGGTGAGCTCACTGCAGGCTGTCCTTTTCGACATGGACGGCACCATCTGCGACACCGAGCCGGCCTGGATGGCTGCTGAGTACACCATCGCGGAGCAGCATGGCGCCCAGTGGACCCAGGAGGACGCCCTTCGGCTCGTCGGCAACCAGCTCATCGTCTCTGGGCGCTACGTCAAGGAACGGATGGGGCTGGAGCAGTCGGCCGAGGCGGTCGTCGACGTACTTCTGGCGGAGGTGACCACAGCAGTACGACGAGACGGAGTCGCCTGGCGACCTGGTGCCCTCGAGCTGCTTCGTGAATGCAATGAGGCGGCAGTTCCCACCGCGCTCGTCACCATGTCGTACACGCTGTTCGCAGAGGCGGTCCTGACGGCTATGCCCTTCGGCCGCTTCGACACGGTGGTCACCGGCGACGTCGTGGCCCATGGCAAACCAGCTCCGGACGCCTACCTCCAGGCGGCGGGCGCCCTCGGAGCAGACCCTGCGCGCTGCGTGGCGATCGAGGACTCGCCGACGGGCGTCGCGTCGGCGCAGGCGGCCGGGTGCGTCGTGATGGCCGTTCCGCACCACGTCGACGTGCCAGCCACCGCCGGGCTCATTACGCGCCCTGGACTCGTCGACGTCACTCTCAACGAGCTGCGGTGCCTCGTGGCGGACCGCTGAGGCAGGTCGGAGACGCTGGCGCCACCCGGCTCGAACCGGGCAGCTTCCGAAAGGTGACCGTCTCGTGACATTGGGGTGCTGACAGTCGTAGGGCGACACCACTAAGGTCTCAGCAGGTTCGTGAACTTCAGTGACGAGGAGCGGAATGACCAAGATATCCTTGCGTCGGGCAGCGGCAGTTGTGGCGATGAGCTCACTCGTCGTTCTTGCCGGGTGCGCGAAGAGCGACCGGAGCACTGACAGCACGAGCTCCACGAGCAGCGGTGGCACGTTCGTATTCGCGGGGTCAGCCGACCCGGTCACGCTCGATCCGTTCTTCGCCAGCGACGGCGAGTCCTTCCGGCCCGCGCGGCAGATCTTCGAAGGTCTGGTCGGCACCAAGCCCGGCACTGCCGACCCGGCTCCGCTCCTGGCCACGGACTGGGCGACGGCCAGCGATGGTCTGAGTACCACCTTCACGCTGCGCGACGGGGTCAAGTTCCACGATGGCACGACCTTCGATGCCAAGGCTGCATGCTGGAACTTCGACCGCTGGTACAACACTCCGCCCGGTCCAGGACAGACCGAGGACCAGAGCTACTACTGGATCAGTCTCTTCGGCGGCTTCGCCGAAGGTGACCTCACCGACAGCGTCTACGACAGCTGCACCACGGACGGCGATTCGAAGATCACCGTCAAGCTGACTCGCCCCTTCGCAGGGTTCGTCGCATCGTTGTCGATCCCGTCGTTCTCGATGCAGAGCCCCACGGCGATCGAGAAGTACGGATCGGCAGCCGGTGACGACCCCTCGCAGAGCGAGTACGCAACGGCACACCCGACCGGCACCGGCGCTTTCGTCTTCGAAGCGTGGGACAAGGGCACCGAGATCACCCTGAAGCGCAACGAGGACTACTGGGGCGACAAGGCTCTTGTCGACGAGGTCAAGATCGTCCCTATCGCGGACCCGAAGGCACGGGCCGACGCCCTGCTCAACGGTGAGGTCGACGGGTTCGATCTGGTCGGGCCGGCCGACATCCCGAGGTTGCAGGACGGGGGTTATGCCGTTCTCAACCGTCCGGCGTTCAACATCCTCTACCTGGGCATCAACCAGGCGGTCAAACCGCTCGATGACATCAGGGTTCGGCAGGCGATCGCCTATGCGATCGACAAGGAGGAGGTGATCAGCGCCTCCATGCCCGAAGGCACCGACCCCGCACTCGAGTTCGTGCCACCGACCGTCAACGGTTATACCGAGGACGTGACGACGTACGACTACAACCCCGACAAGGCCAAGGCTCTGCTGAAGCAAGCCGGGGCTGAGGGAATGACGCTCGAGTTCAACTACCCGACCGACGTCACGCGGCCCTACATGCCGTCGCCGGGCGACACCTTCAACGCGATCCGCTCCCAGCTCGAGGCGGTGGGGATCAACGTGAAGCCCACTGCGGACAAGTGGGACCCGGACTACCTCGACAAAATCCAGGGCACCAAGGACCACGGCATCCACCTGCTCGGGTGGACCGGTGACTACAACGACACCGACAACTTCCTCGGCGTGTTCTTCGGTCGCAAGTCCAATGAATGGGGCTTCGACAAACCGGACCTGTTCAAGGCGCTGTCAGACGCGCGGGGGCTGTCCACCGTCGAGGAGCAGACGCCCGTCTACGAGGACATCAACCGCCAGATCATGGACTTTCTCCCTGGCATCCCGTTGGCAAGCCCGGTTCCTTCGCTCGCCTTCGCCTCGAACGTCAAGGGTTACCAGCCCAGTCCCGTGCAGGATGAACCATGGAACCTCGTCTCGGTGGAGTGATGCACGCCTAGCGGGCCGACTCGTCGCCCCACCCGGCTCACCAGGACTGGAGAGACATGCTGCGCTTCGTGTCACGGCGGCTGGCCCTGCTGATCCCGGTGCTCCTTGGCTTGTCGATCCTGTTGTTCGCCTGGATCCGGGCGTTACCCGGTGACCCTGCGCGCGCCATGCTCGGGCAGCGGGCCACGCCTGACGCGATCGAACGCATCAACAACCTGTACGGCTTCAAGGACCCGATCTGGAAGCAGTACTTCAGCTATGTCGGCCGGCTCGTCACGGGAGACTTCGGTGCTTCCACCCGGGACGGCCGCCCGGTCGTCACCACGTTCTTCGAGCAGTTTCCGGCGACGATCGAGCTGTCCCTGGCCGCGATGCTGTTCGCTGTGGTCCTGGGCGTGCCCCTCGGCTTCTGGGCAGGCAGGCGCGTCGGCGGCTGGGTCGACAACCTCGTGGTCAGCGGATCTCTGCTCGGTGTGGTCACCCCGGTCTTCTTCCTCGCCATCCTTCTCAAGCTGGTCTTCGCCGAGTGGCTCGGGTGGCTTCCGACCGCCCGACGGCAGGACCCGCGGATCGAGGCCACCCACATCACGAACTTCTACGTGCTCGACGGCCTGCTCACTCGAGAGTGGGACGCGACTCTGGACGCCATCGTCCACTTGATCCTGCCGGGCATCGCGCTGGGCACCATCCCCCTCGCGATCATCGTCCGGATCACCCGTGCCGCCGTCGCCGAGGTCATGAACGAGGACTACGTCCGTACGGCAGTCTCCAAGGGCCTTCCGCCGCAGACCGTGCGCAACCGACATATCCTGCGCAACGCGATGCTTCCCGTCGTCACCACGATCGGACTGCAGACCGGCCTTCTCCTCTCGGGCGCCGTTCTCACCGAGAGCGTCTTCGCGTTCAACGGCATCGGGCAGCAGCTTTTCGAGTCCATCAGCCAGCTCGACTACCCGGTGCTGCAGGGTTACATCCTCTTCATCGCCTTGATCTACAGTCTGGTCAACCTGGCAGTCGACGTGTCCTACGGCCTGATCGACCCGAGAGTGCGGGTGTCATGACCGCGCCCCTGGACCCGGTCCTCGTGGATGCAGCTCCGCTCCATGACGGAGTGTCCAGCGACCCGGGTACGAGCCTGTGGCAGGGGGCATGGCGCAGACTGCGGCGTAACCCGGTGGCGATCTTCGGGGCGCTGCTCGTGTTGGCGTTCGTGTTCATCGCTGTGTTCGCCTCGGTGATCGCGCCGTACGCCGCCAACAGTCGTCAGTGGGCAGGCGACGTCACATTGACGTCGGTGCCGGGTCCGCGACCGGGCAACCTGCTCGGGGTCGACCGGTACGGCTCGGACCTGTACAGCCAGCTGCTGTACGGCGCTCGGCAGTCGCTCATCGTCGGCGTCGTCTCGACACTGCTGGGATTGTCCGCAGGAGCTCTGCTCGGCGTGCTGGCAGGCGGTCTCGGCTCCAAGGCGGACATGGTGATCATGCGGTTGGTCGACCTCATGCTGTCGGTGCCTTCACTGCTGCTCGCGGTCAGCATCGTCGCCGTCCTCGGTCAGAACCGATACGCCGTCATGATCGCGATCGCTGCTGCGCAGGTCCCCATCTTCGCGCGGCTCCTGCGCGGGTCGATGCTGTCCCAGCGCAAAGCAGACTATGTGCTGGCAGCCACTTCCCTCGGCCTGACTCGGCGCACGATCGTCATGGGTCACGTGCTGCCGAACTCCTTGGGCCCGACCATCGTGCAGGCCACCTTGAACCTGGCCACGGCCATCATCGAGGTTGCAGCACTGTCCTATCTCGGACTCGGCGAGTCCGATCCCGCTGTGGCCGAGTGGGGACGGATGCTTGTGGCCGCGCAGGAGCGGTTCGACTCGTCACCTCAGCTCGCGTTGTGGCCCGGGTTCGCCATCGCCATCTCGGCGCTCGGCTTCACCCTGCTCGGCGAAGCGTTGCGCGAGGCGCTCGACCCACGAGGACGGAGATGAGTTGAGCGACATCATCAGCAGCACATCGCCGGACTCGCTCCATGAGAAGGCGGCCGCGGACACCGCCGACGTCCTGATGTCAGTCCGCAACTTGCGTGTCGTCTTCGGCAAGCGAGGCCAGCAAGCGGCCACTGCCGTTGACGAGGTCAGCTTCGACATCCGTCGAGGCGAGCACCTGGGCCTGGTGGGGGAGTCGGGCAGCGGCAAGAGCGTCACGTCGTTGGCGGTCATGGGACTGCTGCCGCGAACGGGGGTCAGCGTCAGCGGTGAGGTCCTGTTCGACGGCGAGGACCTGCTGCAGGCGCGGGAGTCCCGCATGCGGCAGGTGCGCGGACGCGATATCGCGATGATCTTCCAGGACCCGATGACGTCGCTGAACCCGGTGGTACCAGTGGGGCTACAGATATCAGAGGTCATCCGCAGCCATCGAGACGTCAGCAAGGCCGAGGCCCGCGAGCGCGCTGTGGAGCTGTTGCGCACGGTGAGCATGCCCGACCCCGGTCGGCGCATCTCTGAGTACCCTCATCAGCTGTCCGGCGGTATGCGCCAACGGGTGTTGATCTCCATCGCCTTGGCGAACGAGCCACAGCTGTTGATCGCAGACGAACCGACCACAGCTTTGGACGTGACGATTCAGGCCCAGATCCTGGAGATCCTCAAGCACGTCGTGTCAGAGACGGGAACGGCGCTCATCATGATCACGCACGACCTGGGCGTCGTGGCCGGCCTGTGCGACAACGTGCATGTCATGTACCAGGGCCGCGTCGTCGAGACGGCTCGTCGCGGACCGTTGTTCGCCGAGCCACGTCACCCTTACACAGCTGGTCTGCTTGCATCCGTGCCACGGTTGGACACTCCCCGCGGCCAGCCGCTGACACCCATTCCTGGCTCACCGACCGACGTCTTGCCCTGGACCCATGCGTGCGCGTTCGCTCCCAGGTGCGCCAACCGCATCGACGTCTGCACGGAGCAGACCCCGGCGCTCGAGACATCGAACAGCCGAGGTCTACGTTGCTTCAACCCGGTCCAGATCGGTCCTTCGACGGGCAGTGGTCCCGAATGAACCGAGACCTGCTTCGGGTGCGCGGGCTGAAGGTGCACTTCCCGATCCGACAGGGCATCTTGTTCGAACGCCAGGTCGGCGCAGTCAAGGCGGTCGACGGTGTGGACCTCGACGTACCGGCGGGCACGACGTTCGGCCTCGTTGGCGAGTCGGGGTGCGGCAAGAGCACACTGGGACGAGCCATCCTCCGCCTCGTCGAACCAACGGCTGGTGAAGTGCATTTCGACGGGGTCGACGTCTTATCACTGCGGGGGGAGGAGCTGCGCTCGATGCGGCGACGGATGCAGATGGTGTTCCAGGACCCCTTGGCCAGCCTGAATCCACGGCAAAGCGTCGAGACCATCATCACCGAGCCGTTGCGGGCCCACGGCATCCGTTACGACAAGAACGAGCGGGTGCAAGAGGTGCTCGACCTGGTCGGACTCCCGGCAGCTGCAGCGTCCAAGTACCCCCACGAGTTCTCCGGCGGCCAACGTCAGCGGATCGGAATCGCGCGAGCTGTGGCGCTCGAACCGGACCTGATCATCGCCGACGAGCCGGTCTCGGCCCTTGATGTGTCGATTCAGGCGCAGGTGATCAACCTGCTCGAGGAGCTGCAGGAACGTCTGGGGCTCACCTATCTGGTGATTGCGCACGACCTGGCGGTGGTTCGCCACATCAGCGAACAGGTGGCTGTCATGTATCTGGGCAGCATTGTCGAACAGGCGGACTCCGACACCCTCTATCAAACACCCCGCCACCCTTACACCATTGCGTTGATGTCGGCGGTGCCCGTTCCCGACCCGGTGGTCGAGAGCTACCGCGAGCGAATTCTGCTCAGTGGCGACATCCCCTCCCCGGCCACCCCGCCCCCAGGTTGCCGGTTCCATACGCGCTGCCCCTATCGACAGGCGGAGCTCTGCGACACGGATCGGCCCGAGCTGCGTGTGCTGTCACCGGGTCATCGGGTGGCCTGCCACTACGCCGAGGAGATCATGGCCGGGAAGCTCAAACCGTCCACCACGTCAGCCACGCTCGACGCTGTCTAGCTGCAGGAGGCGAGCAGGGAGCCGTTCGTCGACGTGCTGCCCGCAAGCTGCTCGGAGCCGCCACCGGTTTCCGTCGTCGACACAGGAGGAGCCGGCAGCGGGGGAGGGGTGCCCCCGAAGGCCGGGCACAGCGCCTGATGGTGGCACCAGTCGCACAACCGGGACTTGTTCGGCCGCCACTCGCCGGTATCGTGCGCTCGTTGGATCGCCGCCCACAACGCCTTGACTTTGCGCTCGGTCGCCAACAGGTCACGCTCGTCCGGCTCGTAGCGCAGCATCTCGCCGTTGCCGAGGTAGACCAGCTGGAGCATCCGCGGGATCACGCCGCGGGTGCGCCACACCACCAAGGCGTAGAAGCGCATCTGGAACAGCGCCTTGGCCTCGAAGTAGACGCTCGGCGACCTGCCGGTCTTGTAGTCCACGATGCGGAGCTCACCTGTCGCTGCCACGTCGACGCGGTCGATGTAGCCGTGGAGGGTGAGACCCGACTCGAGCTGGGTCGCCACATGGACCTCACGCTCGGCGGGCTCCAGCCGTTGGGGGTCCTCGAGCACGAAGTAACGGCCGAGCAGGTTGCGGCACTGGTCGAGCCAGGTCGCCAGGTCAGGCGTCTCCTGCCCGAACATCTCCGCCAGCTCCGGCTCCTCGCTCAAGAACGCGTTCCACACCGGCCCCAGCATGACGTTTGCCCGCTCAGGGGTCCGCTCGGGCGCGGGGAGGTCGAACAGCTCCTCGAGCACCTTGTGCACCACAGAGCCGCGGACGGCGTCGATGCTGGCTGGCTCCGGGAGCCGGTCGATGACACGGAAGCGGTACAGCAGCGGGCACGACATGAAGTCGGCGGCGCGGCTCGGCGACAGCGAGTTGCGCCTCGTCAGGCGGTGGACGTCGGTGCCGTCCGAGGTCTCGACTGGCGCACCGAAGCAGGGGGCGGTGACGGCTGCGGCGATCGCTTCGGTGACCATGACGCCAAGGCTAGGGGGAGCCACCGACAAAACCCGCTAGCGTTGACGCGTGAGTCCGCCCCCGAGTGAACCGGACGCCATCAGAAGGCCGCTGCCGCCAGGGACGTTTCGGCTGGTGACGGTGGCCGGCATCGACGTCACCGTCGCGACGTCCTGGTTCTTCATCGTGGCGCTCATCGCGTTCCTGATGGCACCTCAGATCCAGATCGTCTCGCCGGGCATCGGTCCGTGGGCGTATGTCGCCGGAGCCGGTTTCGCCGTACTCCTTTATGCGTCGGTGCTGCTGCACGAGCTCTCGCACGCGCTGGCCGCCCGGGCGTTCGACATGTCCGTCCTCTCCATCAACCTGCACTTCCTCGGAGGGGCCACCGAGATCGAGGGCGAGGCGGCGACGCCGTGGCGCGAGTTCGTCATCGCGGTCGTCGGGCCGATCACCTCGCTCGCCATCGGTGGCGCCGGCTGGTTGGTCGTCGACTCCTTCGACCGCGGCCTGGTGTGGTTGGCATTGGCCGCCCTGACCAGTGCCAACCTCGTGGTCGGCGTCCTCAACCTGGTTCCGGGCCTGCCTCTCGACGGAGGTCGGGTGCTGCAGGCGGCGGTCTGGGCGGTTGCGCGGCGACGCTCCACGGGGGTTCTCGTGGCGGCCTGGGGTGGAAGGGTGGCCGCGTTGGCCGCTGTCGCGTACCCGTTTGTGATGCCGTTCTTCGGCCGTAGTCCTGAGATCTACGACGTCGTGATCAGCCTCATGGTTGCAGCCTTCTTGTGGACCGGCGCCACCCAGGCGCTGCAGATGGCCAAGGTGCGCAGCAAGCTCCCCGCCTTGCAGGCGCGCCGGTTGGCTCGTCCGGCGATCGGCGTGCCCGCGGATCTCCCGTTGGCCGAGGCGATCCGACGGGCGCAGGAGGCGCACGCGGGCTCGGTGGTGATTGTTGCGTCCGACGGCAGACCGCTCGGCATCGTGAACGAAGCGGCGGTGGCATCCACACCACCCGAGCGCCGGCCGTGGCTGGCGGTGGGCGACGTCGCACGCAAACTGGAGCCCGGGCTTCAGCTGGCGGCTGACCTGGCCGGGGAGTCGTTGCTGCGGGCGATGCAGGCAACCCCAGCCAGCGAATACGTCCTGGTCGAACCGGACAGCTCAATCTACGGCGTCCTCGTCAGCAAGGACGTCGACGTGGCGTTCGCAGCAGCCTGAGGCGCGCGCGGTGAACGCTGACCCAGCCTGGTCCGGCAACCGGCGAGGACCCATGCGGGCGGGGGAGCGCATCCGGCTCACCGACCCCAAGGGACGTCGTCACAGCGTGCTGCTCGAGGCGGGCAAGACGTTCTTCAGCCACAAGGGCGCGATCGAGCACGACCAGCTCATCGGGCAGCCGGAGGGCGTGGTGGTGGTGTCCTCGGGAGGGGTGGACTACCTCGTGCTGCGCCCGCTCATGGCCGACTTCGTCGTCTCTATGCCGCGGGGGGCGGCGGTGGTCTACCCCAAGGACACCGCCCAGATCATCACGATGGCCGACATCTTCCCGGGTGCCCACGTCGTCGAGGCCGGAGCGGGATCGGGTGCGCTGACCTGTGCCTTGCTGAGGGCGGTGGGCACGTCAGGCGTCGTGTCGTCGTACGAGCGCCGCAGTGACTTCGCTGAGGTGGCCCGCACGAACGTCACCTCGTTCTTCGGTGCACCCCACCCGGCCTGGCGTATGACGGTGGGCGACCTGGCCGTCGACCTCGCCGAGCGACAGGTTGACCGCGTCGTCCTCGACATGCTCGCGCCATGGGAGTGCGTCGCCGTCGTGGCACGGGCACTCGACCCTGGCGGAGTGGTGTGCGCGTACGTCGCCACCACGACCCAGCTGAGCCGATTCGTCGAGACGGTGCGCAGCCACGAAGGCTTCACCGAGCCGGAGTCCTGGGAGTCGCTGGTGCGCGGGTGGCACGTCGAGGGCCTCGCGGTCCGGCCGGAGCACCGGATGAACGGCCATACCGGGTTCCTCGTCACCGCCCGTCGGCTTGCGCCAGGGGTCACCACGCCGCGCCGCAGCAGGCGACCGTCCCCCGGCGCCTACGGGGAGGACTACACGGGCCCTCGACCACCGGCGTCCGATCCTCCCCTCGATCCGCGGGTCAGTGACCAGCCGAAAGCTCCCCTGAGCGGCCCAAAGACTGATATCGACACGTGACCTGCCAGGGCTGCGAACGCTTGGCGCGCAGGTAGGGTCTCCTTAGTGGTCCTCCAGCGGAGGTGATGTCATGACGGGTCGAGACGACTCATACAGGCGTGGCGGACGATCGGTCGACGAGCTGATGAGCCAGGTCGGTTTCTTGGAGGCAGAGGTCGTCGAGCTGCGCCGCCGGCTGTCCGACAACCCCGCGGCGGCGCGCTTCCTCGAGGCTCGGCTGTCAGAGACCCAGTCCTCGTTGGCGTCGCTCACGGCGCAGAACGAACGGCTTGTCATCACCTTGCGTGAGGCGCGTGACCAGATCACGACGCTGAAGGAGGAGGTCGACCGCCTCGCTCAGCCACCGACCGGTTTCGGCACCTTCCCCGGCGCCAACGACGACGACTCAGTCGATGTCCACACCGGTGGCCGCAAGCTCCGCGTCAACGTCAGCCCCAACGTCGAGGTGGACGAGCTGCGGCGAGGGCAGGAGGTCATGCTCAACGAGGCGTTGAACGTGGTGTCGGCGCTGGAGTTCGAGAAGGTCGGCGAAGTCGTGATGCTCAAGGAGGTGCTCGCCGACGGGGACCGCGTCCTGGTGATCGCCAACGCCGACGAGGAGCGCGTCGTACGCCTGGCCGACCCGCTGCGTGAGGTGGCGCTGCGCGCCGGGGACTCGCTGCTGCTGGACTCGCGTGCCGGCTACGTCTACGAGCGGGTGCCGAAGTCGGAGGTCGAGGAGTTCGTCCTCGAAG
>JBPCRX010000144.1:0-20876 GCA_050996395.1 Nocardioidaceae bacterium | reverse complement strand
GGTCGCGCGCAAGCTGGGCCTCCGTCCCGGGATGCGCCTGCTCGACGTCGGCTGCGGGTGGGGCGGCATGGTTCTGCACGCGGTGCGTCACTACGGCGTCACCGCCGTCGGTGTCACCTTGTCGGCGGCGCAGGCCGAGTGGGCCGCACGCGCCGTCGAACGCGACGGTCTCTCGGAACGGGCGACGATCCTGCACGCCGACTACCGCGACGCCCCGGGCATCGACTATGACGCGATCAGCTCGATCGGCCTGCTCGAGCACGTAGGGGTGCAGAACTACCCGCGGTACTTCGAGTTCCTGCTGGACAAGCTCCTTGACGGGGGGCGGTTGCTCAACCACTGCATCACAAGGCCGGACAACGACCGAGGTACGACAACGGGCCATTTCATCGACCGCTAAGTCTTTCCCGACGGCGAGCTGATCGGATCCGGGCGCATCATCTCGGCCGCGCAGGACGCGGGTTTCGAAGTACGCCACGAGGAGAACCTGCGCGAGCACTACGCCCTCACGCTGGCCCGTTGGTGCGCCAATCTGGAGCGGAACTGGGACGCCTGCGTTGCCGAGGTCGGAGAAGCCACGGGCCGGGTGTGGGGCCTCTACATGGCCGGGTCGAGGCTGGGCTTCGAGACCAACGAGGTGCAGCTGCACCAGGTCCTCGCCGTCAAGGTGGGCCCCGATGGGTCGGCCTCCATGGGTTTACGACCCGACTGGTAGGGGAATGGAAGGTGCGCAGACAACCCGTCTGCACGCGACAGGGTCACCGGCGCACTGGCCCCAGACATTCCGCACCACCCATGTGAGACCCGAAGACATTCCCTCGTCTGTCGGACTCGCCACTCCCACAGGAGGCAGCATGACCGTTTCAGGCATCATCGGCGCCATCATCATCGGCCTTATCCTCGGCGTGCTCGGTCGCCTGATCGCGCCTGGCAAGCAAGACATCCCGATCTGGCTGACCATCGTCGTCGGTATCGTCGCTGCGCTGATCGGCTCGGCGATCGTCGGGTCCCTACGCGACACCAACGGCATCGACTGGGTCGAGCTGCTGGTGCAGCTGATCCTCGCCACCGTCGGGGTCATCGCGGTAGCCGGCTTCTACGGCAACCGCAGCCGCACCTGACCTCGCTGGCCGCCGGCTCGCCGTGGGGTTGCCGCCCCACCGTCTGTGCCGCGGAATCCTGACAAGGGTTCCGCGGCACAGCTGTGCGAAGGGGCTGGCTGAGGCGCTCCGGCAGCTGTCGGCATACCCTGTGCCGCGTGGTCGACGGCGCGGTGATACGGCTGCTCGAGGCGCCTCTGAGCTCTCCCGACGCCGCCCTGCTCACCGCTGAGGTGCAAGCTTACTACGCCAGCGTTTACGGCGGGCCCGACACCTCACCGATCGACGAGGACGAGTTCAGCCCTCCTCGCGGCCGCTTCTTCATCGGCTATGACGGCGTGGGACCAGTGTCCATGGGGGGCTGGCGCTTCTGCACCGAGCCGGTGCCCATCGACGCCGAGCGGCCGGTGGAGGTCAAGCGCATGTACGTGGCCTCCACAGCTCGCCGGCGGGGCCTGGCCCGCCAGATGTTGGCCACGATCGAAAGCAGCGCAGCGCGCTGCGGCGCCGACGCCGTCGTGCTCGAAACGGGACAGCCCCAGTCTGCTGCCGTGGCGTTCTACCGCGCATGCGGCTACCTCGACGTACCGCCGTTCGGCCACTACGCGGACTCGCCGGTCTCGGTCCACCTCGGCAAACGCCTGCGGCTGACGTCCTGACCAGGCACCGGCGAGAAGGAGAGGCGGTTCGGTCTACACCACCCGGTTGCAGAGCTGTCAGCCGCTCGGCCAGAATGATCACCATGCCTCTGAGCGGAGAGTACGAACCCAGCCCGAGCGACTGGGTGCGCAAGCAGGTCGAGACCTACGAGCAGTCCGGCGGCACGGAGGGAACCACGGCCGGCGGCAAGCCGGTGGTGATCCTCACCTCGCGGGGGGTCAGATCCGGCAAGCTGCGCAAGACCCCGTTGATGCGGGTGGAGCATGCCGGCAGCTACGCCGTGGTCGCCTCGCTGGGCGGTGCTCCTCAGCACCCCGTCTGGTACCACAACGTCAGGGCCGACCCGCACGTCGAGCTTCAGGACGGCCCGACCACCTACGATATGGCGGCGCGCGAGCTCACCGGCGACGAGAAGGCGCAATGGTGGCAGCGGGCGGTCGAGGCTTGGCCGGACTACGAGGACTACCAGCGCAAGAACGACCGCGAGATCCCGGTGTTCGTGCTCGAGGCGGACGAGGCTGGACGCGAGGCGTCGCGGGCCTGAGCTGGCGGCTTGTCCACGCTCGGTCGGCGATCGGCCGACCACCGACCGGGACGTGAGAGAATCAGCTGGGCGGAAGCCGCCCGTCCGTTCGTGCCTGGGAGTCCTGCTGTCCACCAACGATGCCGCACCCGGGGCCCCCGACCCGCCGCTCGTGGCGCGTCTCGCGGGCGCTGCACTCCACCTCTACACAGCGAGCGGCACCGTGCTCGCTCTGCTCGTCGTACTGGCCGCCATCGACGGCGATGCCGTGCGTGCGCTCTGGTTCTCCCTCGTCGCATTGGTGATCGACGGCACGGACGGGATGCTGGCCCGCTGGCTCCGCGTGAGCGAGACGATCCCGTGGTTCGATGGGGCACGACTCGACGACATCGTCGACTACCTGACCTACGCCTTCGCCCCCATGGTGCTGCTGCGGACGGGCGGCTACCTGCCCGACGGCCCTCCCGGTGCGGTGCTGGTGGCGCTCCCGCTGCTCGTCTCGAGCTACCAGTTCTGCCGCACCGACGCCAAGACGTCGGACCACTTCTTTCTCGGGTTCCCCAGCTACTGGAACGTCATCGCGTTCTATGCCGTCGTGCTCGACCTGGCGCCGGTGAGCGTGGGCTCGATCATCGCCGTCTGCGCCGTTCTCGTCTTCGTTCCGATCCGCTACGTCTATCCCTCTCGGACCAAGGCGCTGAGGCGACTGAACCTCGCGCTCACGTGCGTCTGGTTGGTCACGTATGCCGTCCTGCTCGTCCAGCTGCCGCACCCCAATCCCGTAGTGGTGGCCATCTCCTTCGCCTACCTCGCCTACTACGTCGGGCTCAGCGTCTATCTGACGGTCAACCCGGCGCGTCGAGCGGCTGCCCAGGGCGCGGACCGGGCCGGTCGCGAGCCCGCACTTGCGGTAGCCCGACCTGTCAGCCTCCCTCCCCCTGCGGACTGACCAGTGATTCTCGGACTCGGCGCCGCCCTGGGAGCGGCGGTGCTGTACGGCGTCGGCGCGGTGGTGCAGGCGGTGGCCGTCCGACGCGTGAGCGGCTACGGAGCCTCGGGGAGGCCGCTGGTCGCCGAGGTGCTCCGCGAACCCATGTGGTGGCTTGTCGCAGTGCTCTACCTGAGCGGGTTCGGTTTCCATCTGCTGGCGCTTCGGTTGCTGCCGCTCTATCTCGCCCAGGCGGGCATCTCGGCGAGCCTGGCCGTCACCGCAGTGCTGGCGGTGTGGCTGCTGGGGGACCAGCTCGGGTGGCAGAGCTGGGCGGCCGTCGTGGCGGTGTGCGGAGGTCTGGCCCTGCTGGCTCTGGCGTCCGGAGAGGTGGGTACCTCGGCCAGGCTCGCGAACCTGCCGGAGATGCTGGCCGGCGCCTTCGTGGTGCTGGTAGTGGTCGGCGCGTCAGTGAGCCGGTCCGAAGGCGTCGTCGCGACCGCACTACTGGGACTGCTGGCCGGACTGGGCTTCGGCGGCGACAGCATCGCGGTCCGGCTGCTGCCGGATCTCGATCCGGGGTCGATGGTGAAGGCGTTGCCGTCATACCTCTTGCTGGCATTCGGGGCGATGGCGTTCGTGTTCTACTCACTGGCGCTGAGGCGTGGTTCGGTCACCTTGGCGACGGCACCGATGATCGTGGCGCAGACCGTCGCACCCGCAGCCTTCGGGCTGGTGCTTCTCGGTGACACGGTGCGGTCCGGCGGATGGCAGATCGGAGCCGTGGCAGGCCTGCTCCTGACCTGTGCGGGAGCGGTGGCACTGGCTCGCTTCGAGGCGGTCAGCCCCCCTGCAGGGGCGTCGCCCGAGGTCGAAGTCAGCTCCAAATCGTGCTAGCGTTGCGCCCAAGTTGCACAGCAGTATCTCTTGCGTTCGTCGAGTGCACATGACGATGGCCTCCAGCCACCGCAGCGCCTCGAGCTTCAAGTCCTCGTGTCTTGACTCCCCCGGATGTGAGACGAGCACCACGCGGCAGCCGAGGCACCGGCAACCGAGCTGGTTCTCTCTCTTTCATCACGTAACAAGGAGCAATAGGCATGACGCAAGGCACTGTGAAGTGGTTCAACGCTGAGAAGGGCTTCGGCTTCATCTCTCAGGACGGCAACGAGCCGGACGTCTTCGTCCACTACTCGGCGATCGCCACCGATGGCTACCGTTCGCTGGACGAGAACCAGCGGGTGGAGTTCGAGGTCACCCAGGGTCCCAAGGGTCCCCAGGCTGAGAACGTTCGGCCTGTCTGATTGACCCACTGGCAATAACCAGATCATCCCGTGAAGAGGTCCTCGCGCACTGCGCGGGGACCTCTTCACATTCGACGACCATCAGCTCTGTGGCTTTCCAGCCGGCTACGGCTGGCCTCTGACTCCCGGTCAATGGATCGTCAAGAGAAACGAGCGCCACATCATGAACGACCAACCCGAACGCGTAACCTTCTACTTCGACCCGGCGTGCCCCTGGACCTGGCGGACCTCAAGATGGCTCGTCGACACCGCTTCTCGACACGGCGTCCCCGTCAGCTACCGCGCGTTCGAGCTGAGCAACGGAGCTTCGCTCGACACCGTTCCTGAGCAGTACCGCGCCGGAGCCGTCGCGAGTCGCCAGTTGCTGCGGGCCGTCGAGATGGCTCACGCCGGCGAGGCGGACGGCATCATCGAAGCCGTCTACACGGCGAACGGCACCGCCATCCATGACGAGGGTCAGGACCCGTCCACCGAGCTGGTCCGGCAGTCGCTCACAGACGCCGGTGGTCAGCAGTACCTGGGTGCGCTCAGCGACGACTCACTCGATGCAAGTGTCGCCTCGGCGCGCCGCCTGGCGCAGGAGCATTCCGGCGATGACACCGGTTCACCGGTCCTCGTTCTCACCACCGCAGCTGGGGAGCGCGGCTTCTTCGGCCCCGTTCTCGCTCCCACGCCGACAGGGGAAGCCGCCGACCGGATCTGGGACCTGCTCCTGGGCGCCGCCGCGGCGCCGGAGTTCTTCGAGCTCAAGTGTCGTCGCACCTCCAGTCCCTGACTGGGACAATCGGCTCATGTGGGTCGGGGCGCTCGAGTTGGACCTGTTGCTCGGTGATGTGCGGTCACTCAAGCAGAAACGGTCCGTGGTCCGGCCCATCATAGCCGAGCTGCAGCGTCGACTGGCAGTGTCCGCTGCGGAGGTGGGACACCTCGACAAGCATCGCCGCACGGCGTTGGGCGCGGCGGTCGTGGCCGCGGACCGCCGTCACGTCGTGCAGGTTCTCGACGCCGTCGAGAGGCTGGTCGCCCGCCGTCCGGAGGTCGAGCTGCTCAGCACCCGCCGGTCGGTCCGTCGAGGAAGCGACGACTGATCGAGTTCAGCGCACACCTCGAGGACGGAACTGAACGCTGATACGAGGACCCACCGCACGCGCCGTCTTGAGGATGGCGTGCTCCCACGTGCGCTGACACGACCCGCCCACCACGATCAGATCGCCGCGACCGAGCGGGAAACCCAACGACGGCCCCGCCCGGCGAGGCCGCAGCATGAGCTTGCGAGCCGCGCCCAGAGACAAAATCGCCACCATGGTGTCCTGCGTGCGGCTGCGCCCGATGGTGTCGCCGTGCCAGGCAACGCTGTCGCGTCCGTCGCGGTAGTAGCACAGCCCCGCGGGGCGAAAGGGCTCCCCAAGCTCGCCGCGGTAGTACTCACTGAGAGCCTCGCGTGCGCACGCAAGCAGCGGGTCAGGGAGCTCGTCACCCTCGCCGTACCAGCTGAGCAGCCGGGGTACGTCGACCACGCGGTCATACATCTGTCGCTTCTCGGCATACCACGGGACCGTGTCCACGAGCCGCAGGAACAGCTCGTCGGAGCGGTTCACGCAGCCGGGCAGCAGGTCGACCCAGGCATTGTCGCTGAGCACCAGGCGCTGACGCAGGGGCAGCGGTGAGAGGGCGCCCCGTACCCTACGTTCGTCCAGCAGCGATGCCTGGAAGTTCGTCACAGTCATGGCTCGATTCTACCTGCGTTCGAACGCATGTTCTAGTGGTCGCTCGATGTCAGCCCCGAGCCATGTCGACGAAGCGGGAGTAGTGGCCCTGGAACGCGAGCACAAGGTCCTTGGTCGGTCCGTTACGGTGCTTGGCCACGATCAGGTCCGCCTCACCTGGTCGCGCCGACTCCTTCTCGTAGAGGTCCTCGCGGTGGAGCAGCACAACCATGTCCGCGTCCTGCTCCAGGCTTCCGCTTTCGCGGAGGTCGGACAGGAGTGGCCGCTTGGAGGTGCGCTGCTCAGACCCGCGGTTGAGCTGGGAGATCGCGACCACCGGCACGTCAAGCTCTTTGGCCAGGAGCTTGATCTGGCGAGAGAACTCCGACACCTCGAGCTGGCGCGACTCGACCTTCTTGCCCGAGGTCATGAGCTGCAGGTAGTCGATCACGATGAGGCGAAGGTCATGGCGCTGCTTGAGCCGGCGAGCCTTGGCCCGTATCTCCATCATCGTCATGTTGGGTGAGTCGTCGATGAACAAGGGTGCCTCCGACACCTCGCTCATCTTGCGGACCAGTTTGTTCCAGTCCTCGTCGCTCATCTTGCCGTTGCGCATGTGGTGAAGGGGGATGCGTGCCTCGGCCGACAACAGTCGCATGGTGATCTCGGTGCGGCTCATCTCGAGGGAGAAGATCACGCTCGTCAGGTGGTGCTTGATGGATGCCGAGCGCGAGATGTCGAGTCCCAGCGTCGACTTGCCGACGGCTGGGCGCGCGGCCAAGATGACCATCTGCCCACCATGCAGGCCGTTGGTGAGCTCGTCCAGCTCGGCGAAACCGGTCGGCACCCCAGCCATCGCGCCATCGCGGTTGCCGATCGCCTCGAGCTCGTCGATCGTGAGCTCCATGATGTCGGCGAGCGGCGCGTAGTCCTCGGACGTGCGCTTGTCGGTGACCGCGTAGACCTCTGCCTGCGCCCGGTCGACCACGTCGTCCACCTGACCCTCGGCGGCATAGCCGATCTGGACGATCTTGGTCCCGGCGTCGACGAGACGGCGCAAGATCGCCTTCTCACGCACGATGCCCGCGTAGTAGCCCGCGTTCGCGGCGACCGGTACCGAGGCCACCAGGGTGTGGAGGTACGGCGCTCCCCCCACCCGGGCTTGGTCTCCGGAGCGAGTGAGCTCAGCCGCGACGGTAATTGCGTCAGCCGGCTCACCGCGGCCGTAGAGGTCGAGCACCGCGTCGAAGACGAGCTCGTGAGCGGGCCGGTAGAAGTCGGTCCCCCGGATGACCTCGACGACGTCGGCGATTGCGTCCTTGCTCAACAGCATGGCGCCGAGCACGGACTGCTCCGCCTGCTCGTCTTGTGGAGGCGTCCGAGCTGGTAGCGGCTCTGAACGGAAGTCGTTTGGCACCGAGAGTGCATCGGCGTACTCGGCGATGCTCACATGACTCCTCGAACGGAAGCGGTCTGGTCTGGTCTGGTCTGGTCTGGTCTGGTCTGCGATGCTAGGGGGCCGCGCCGACACAAATGCCTGCCTGCTCGAGTCCGAGGGCGACGTTACGTGCGATGACGGGTTCGCGGAAGGCGGCCGTGCACACCGGCCTGTGGACGACGAGGCAAAGGTGTGGGAATCGCCGGAGCAGTCTGTGCACAGGCTGGGGACGAGTCGGTGGACAGACTTCGCCTTCCTCTGGTTTCCAGCGCGCTGAGCAGGCGCTTTATCAGTTTGGGCGTGTGGAGGGAAGATAATTGGCGGCTTCTTTTGGCTGTGCCGATGGACGCTTCTGATCGCCTGCCCTATCACGTGCGGTTACGTGGGGTGACGACTTCTACACAATCCGTTGAACACGCCGGGCAGCACGCAGCCGAAATCCACAGGGCCGAGTTCCCCCGCGACGGAAGCTCCCGTGTGGCGCTCACCAGGTCAAGGCCGGCGACCCATCGAGAGAGGTTCCTGCCTTGTGCGGGAGCGAATGCAGCGGTCAGGTCGAGGCAACGACCTCGAGATTGACTGTCGCCGTCACGTCGTCGTGCACCTTGACGTGGACGAAGTGAGAGCCGATGGCCTTGATCGGGTTCGCAACCTGGATGCGGCGCTTGTCGATGTCAGGTCCACCCCCTGCCTTGACTGCTTCGACGATGTCGGCCACCGTGACTGCACCAAACAGTCGCCCGCTGGCTCCAGCCTGAGCCGGCACCGTAACGGTGCGCGACTCGAGTTGGTGCTTGATCTCGTTGGCGTGCCCGAGGTCGCGGACCTCGCGGACGGAGCGCGCCTTCTTGATCGAGCTGATCTGCTTCTCGGCCCCTCGTGTCCACCGGATCGCAAGCCCGCGCGGCATGAGGTAGTTGCGGCCGAAGCCGTCCTTGACCTCGACGACATCACCGGGGGCGCCGAGGGCGGACACTTCTTGGGTCAAGATGAGCTTCATGTCGTTGTCCCCTCTCAGCGGGCGGTCGAGGTGTAAGGCATGAGGGCCATCTCGCGCGAGTTCTTGACGGCGGTGGCGACGTCACGTTGGTGCTGCGTGCAGTTGCCGGTCACCCGACGGGCGCGGATCTTGCCACGGTCGGACACGAACTTGCGCAGCAAGGAGGTGTCCTTGTAGTCGACGTAGGTGGCTTTGTCCTTGCAGAACGCGCACACCTTCTTCTTGGGCTTGCGAACGACTGGTTTGGCCATTGTGGTGCTCGCTTTCGGGTGAGCCCGGCGGTGAAGCCGGAATGGACGATCAGGGGAGTTGTCCTGTCGGCGCCGGTGGCGCCAGTACGGTTGTCAGCGGCGCCGGTCGGACCGGTACCGCGTCAGGTGCCTAGAACGGCGGCTCGTCACCGCCGCCGGCGGGAGCCGCCCAGGGATCGTTGGCAGCGGCGGACTGGCCGCCACCCGACGGGGCGGGAGTGGCCCACGGGTCGTTGCCGGTGTTGCCCCCACCACCTGCTCCGCCGCTGTAGCTGCTCCCGTCACCGCTGCCGGAACGGGTGGTCTTGGTGATCTTGGCGGTGGCGTACTTGAGCGCGGCACCGATCTCGTCCACGTCGAGCTCGACGACGCTGCGCTTCTCGCCTTCGCGCGTCTCGTAGGAACGCTGCTTGAGGCGCCCCTGCACGACGACGCGCATGCCGCGCTGCAGCGACTCCGCAACGTTCTCCGCCGCCTGCCGCCACACCGAGCAGCGCATGAACAGCGGATCGCCGTCCTTCCACTCGCTGGTCTGCTTGTCGAAGAAGCGGGCGGTCGACGCCACGGTGAAGTTGGCGACAGCTGCACCGGACGGGGTGAACCGCAGGTCGGGGTCGTCGGTCAGATTGCCGACGACGGTGATGATGGTTTCGCCTGCCATGAGGGCAGCCTCCCTTGGGTGGTCAGTTCGGGCGGAACGACCGGGGGAATCGGTCTGGCGCTGATCGGGTGATCACGCTCGTCCGTGAACCTCTGGTCGGAGCACCTTCGTGCGCATGACCGACTCGTTGAGGCCGAGCTGCCGGTCGAGCTCCTTGACCGTAGCGGGCTCTGCCGACAAGGTGACGACGGCGTAGATGCCCTCGGTCCTCTTGTTGATCTCGTAGGCCAGGCGGCGCCGACCCCACACGTCGACGGACTCGACGCTGCCACCGTCTTGGCGGACGAGGTTGAGGTACTGGTCGAGCGACGGGGCGACCGTACGCTCCTCGAGGTCTGGATCGAGGATGACCATGAGTTCGTAGTTGCGCATAAGCGACATCCACCTCCTGTGGACTTGGCGGTCACGGTCTCTCCGTGACAGGAGGTCACGTGGGTTGCGGCCCACGTGGTGCGACCTGGCGTCTTGCCGGATCGGCGCAGCCAGGTTAGCAGCGGGCAGTCTCACCGCGGAAATCGTCATCCACAGGCCCGAAGTCCAAGGCGCAGCACCTCCTCGGCCTACTCTGCGCTGATCGCCCGGAGCACGTCGAGCCGGGCGGCCCTCCTGGCCGGGAGCACCGCCGCCAACACACCCACCAGTGCAGCCACCGCGACGAAGATCGCGAGCCGACCCCAGGGGATGAAGAGCACATCGACGCCCTGGTCGGCGATCGCCCGCTGCAGCGCGACGCCGAAGGCGATGCCCATCGCGACGCCGAGCACCGCGCCGAGGATGGCGATGGCCACCGACTCCAGCCGCACCATGCGCCGGAGCTGCCGGCGACTGAGGCCGATCGCACGCAGGAGACCCACCTCTCTTGTCCGCTCGATGACCGACAGTGCCAGGGTGTTGACGATGCCCAGGATGGCGATGATGACCGCGAGCCCCAGCAGCGCGTAGATGATGGCCAGGAACTGGTTGATCTGTGCCTTCTGCTCGGCGGCGAACTCCTTTTGGTCCTTGAGCGTCACCGTCGGGTTGCCGGCCAGGATGTCGTCGATGCCCGAGCGGATCGCCGTCACGTCGGCGTTCGGCTCCTTGCTGATGAAGAGCAGCGAGTCGCGTGGGTCGAGGCCACCGCGCTTCAGCACGTCGAGGGTGACCAGGTAGCCGACCTGGATGAGCCCGCTTGGCGGGTAGAGCCCGGCGATCGTCAGCTTCTGGACGCCGGGCGCGAACTTCATGTCCACGGTGTCCCCGACCTGCCAGCCGTTGCCCTTGGCCGTGGCGGTGTCCACCAGCACCGAGGAGTCGTCGAGCGTGCCGAGAACCGCGGCGATGGCAGGGAGCTGCAGCGCTGCGGAGAGAGCCTCCGGGTCGGCGGCGCCCACGAACACCTGGGACCCGTCGACTTCCGGGAAAGCCTGCCGGAACTCAGCCACGCTCTGCACGCCGTCGACCTTCTTGATCTGGTCGGCGATGCCGGTGGAGAACGGTGTGCCCACGGCGTTGGACACGATCAGCTGGGCCGACAGCCCGCTGTCGATCGCCTTGTCGGTGCTGGCTTTGGCGGACTGGCCGAGGATGGACATCAAGGCCACCAAGGTCAGACCGACCATCAGCGCGCTGGCCGTCGCTGCGGTACGCCGCGGGTTTCGCAGCGAGTTCTCGGTGGCGAGCACGCCAACCGTGCCGAACATGCGTCGGTAGACGAACCCGAGGCCGCGGATCAGCGGCCGCCCGATCACTGCCGCCATCAGAGCGACCCCGATCAGGATCACCAGCATCCCGCCGCCGATGAGAGCAAGGCCCTGGCCGCCTGAGCCGGCGAAGCCGGCGACCATCAGCAGCACCCCGGTGACGACCAGGACCACTCCGACGATGACACGGCGGCGCAACGACGACTCGGGCAGAGCCACCTCGTCGCGCATGGCCGCGACCGGAGCGATCCGGCTGGCGCGTCGCGCGGGAAGATACGCGGCCACCATGGTCACGAGGAGCCCGACGGCGTACGACACCCAGATCGTGCGCGGCGCGACCGGCAGGCCCGCGGCGCCGAGGTCCAACCCGAAGCTTGCGAACAGCGCCTTGAGGCCCAAGGCCAGGAGATAGCCCACCCCGATGCCGAGCGTCGACCCGATGAGGCCCACCACGAACGCTTCGGCCAGCACCGACCGGTTGACCTGGCGCTTCGAGGCTCCCATCGCCCGCAGCAGGGCAAGCTCGCGACTGCGCTGGGCCACCAGGATCGAGAACGTGTTGACGATGAGGAAGGTGCCCACGACCAGCGACACCGCGGCGAACACCAGCAGGAACTTGTTGATGAACCCGAGCGCCTCGCCGATCTGGTCCTCGTTCTGCTGAGCCTGCTTGTCCCCGGTCACCGCGGTGACTCCCTTGGGCAGCACCTCGTTGGCAGCGTCGGCGAGCTGCTGCTGCGAAATCCCCTCAGCGGCAGTCAAAGAGACGTTGGTGACGATGTCTCGACCCTCGTAGAAGACGTCCCTCAAGGTCTGCTCGTCGAACAGCGTCAACGTGGCGCCCACCAGACCACCTTCGGAACCGAAGCGGACGAGACCGGTCAGCTCGGCGGTCATGGTGGGCTGTCCGGCCGGGGTCACAAGCTTCACCTCGTCGCCGATCGAGTAGCCGGCCTTGTCGGCGGTGTCCTCGTCCAGCGCGACCTGTGAGGGACCCACAGGCAGCTCGCCGCTCGTGAGCGTGATGATCTGGTCGCCGGTGATCGCCGTCGTGCCGTTGTAGTTGAACGCCAGACCCGGAGGACCGTTCCCCCCGACGAGCTTGCCGTCGGATCCGATGACGAAGACTCCGTCGACGTTGACCGATCCATCAGCCGCCGCGACCTCCGGCAGTTTCACGAGGTCGTCAACCACGGACGCGGGGATCGTGCGGGCGTCGACACCGGCGCCGTTGAACGCCCCGCCCCCTCGAGGAGTCACCTCCACGTCGGCGGTAGTGCCCTTGATGATGCCGTCGAACGCGCCGCCGAGGGCATCGGTGAAGATGAAGGACCCGGCGACGAACGCGACGCCCAGGACGATCGCGAACCCGCTCAGCGCCAGGCGGACCTTGCGCGCCAACAGGTTGCGCACGGTGACCTTCCACATGGGTCAGGAGATCCCGTCCGGGCGAGAGACGGTTCGCTGGCTGAGCAACTTCATCTGCTCGAGCACTGCGTCTGCGCTGGGTCGTTGTAGTTCGTCGACCACCAGACCATCGGCCAGGAACACCACCCGGTCGGTGTAGGCCGCGGCCAGCGGGTCGTGGGTCACCACGACGATGGTCTGGGCGTGGTCGTCGACACTTCGCCGCAGGAAGCCGAGCACTTCGGCGCTGGCCTGGGAGTCGAGGTTGCCGGTGGGTTCGTCGGCGAAGACTATCGCGGGACGCGACACGAGCGCCCGAGCACAGGCCACGCGCTGTTGTTGACCGCCGGACAGCTCGTTGGGCCGGTGGGTGAGGCGCGGCCGCAACCCCACGGTGTCGATCACCTCGTCGAACCACTGCTGGTCGGGCTTACGGCCGGCGATGGCGAGCGGCAGCTCGATGTTCTCGCGTGCCGTCAAGGTGGGCACCAGGTTGTAGGCCTGGAACACGAAGCCGATCTGGTCGCGCCGCAGCCTGGTCAGCGCCTTGTCGTCAAGCCGAGACAATGCGACGTCACCGACGAAGACCTCTCCACTGGTCACCGAGTCCAGCGCCGCCATGCAGTGCATCAGGGTTGACTTGCCCGACCCGCTGGGACCCATCACCGCCGTGAACTCACCAGCGGCGAAGTCGATCGACACTCCGTCGAGCGCGGCCACCGTTGCGGCGCCCTCGCCATACACCTTGCGCAGGTCGATCGTGCGGGCGGCGGCGGTGCTTCCGGACGCCGACGGCGAGGCCAGAGGTGGTTCGGAGATCGACATCTGGTCCTCAGGTCTCGTCGGGCGGCGTCGGAGGCTCGCTCGTCGCAACCACGGTAGCGAAGCGATGCGGCGCTCCACGAGCAGGTTTGGGTGTGAGTCCCGTCCGCGGTCCCGCGACAGGTGCCAGGGCAGCGCACCTACAGTGGGCGCATGGCAGAGCTGCGCATCGGGGGGCACGTCGACCAGGCCGATCCCGTCGCTGAGGCGCAGTCGCGCGGCGCCGGCCTCTCCCAGTTCTTCCTCGGTGACCCCCAGGGCTGGAAGGGTCCCAAAGTCACCTATGCCGCCGGGCCGGCTGTGCTCCGTGCCGCCGCTGAGAGCGCGGGCATCGACCTCTATGTGCACGCTCCCTACGTACTCAACGTCGCCACGTCGAACAACCGCATCCGGATCCCGTCGCGCAAGCTCCTGCAGCAGACCCTCGACACGGCGGCCGAGATCGGCGCGCGCGGCGTCATCGTGCACGGCGGGCACGTGCTCGCCTCCGATGACCCGGCTCTCGGCTTCGACAACTGGCGCAAGTGCGTGGAGCGCACCGACCTGGCGGTCCCGCTGCTCATCGAGAACACCGCGGGCGGTGAGAACGCGATGGCCCGTCAGCTCGAGCGGATCGCGATGCTGTGGGACGCCATCAGCGGCACGGAGGCGGCCGCGCAGGTCGGAATCTGCCTCGACACCTGTCACGCCCACGCGGGGGGCGAGGCGTTACCGGGCCTGGTCGACAGGGTGCTCGCCGTGACGGGCCGCGTCGACCTGGTGCATGCCAACGACTCCCGCGACGCGTTCGGCTCCGGCGCCGACCGGCATACGAACCTCGGAAACGGCAACCTCACCCCCGACGAGCTGGTGGCCGTCGTCCGGGAGGCCAGAGCGCCGGTGGTCGTCGAGACACCGGGCGGAGCCGCCGGCCAAGCGGCCGACATCGCCTGGCTGCGAGAGCGCCTCGCGAGGCCCGCCTGACGGCGCGTCGCCCCACGACACGGCTCCTACCCTCGTCTGCGCGCTCCGGATGCGGCAGAGTGACGCCCAATCACACGCCATTCGGGCCCAGTTAGTCCGCTTGTCGAAGGAGATCCGCCGTGACTAGGCACTCCACATCCCGTCCGCGTCATCGCACGACGGTCTGGGCCGCGGCGCTGGCCGCTGCCTCCCTCGCCGCCGCTGGTCTGCTGGCGCCCGGCGCGCAGGCGACGTCCCCGCGCGGCATGGCGGACCTGGCTCAGCGGCCGGTGGCGACCACGGCAACGCCCTCCCAGGTCGTGGCACCCGTTCCCGTCCTCGACTGGCAGCCCTGCTTCAGCATGCGGCGCGCACCGCGGTCCGTGGCGACAGCCACGGCAGCGGCAGCGGCGAGGGCCCCGACGCTCTTGTGCACCACCGCGCGCGTCCCGCTCGACTACGACGATCCCACGGGACCCACCACCCGGTTGTTCCTCAGCAAGCTTCCCGCCTCGCACCCCGCGCAGCGAATCGGCTCGCTGTTCGTCAACCCGGGTGGGCCGGGCGGGAACGCTGCCGGCTTCGCCCCGTACGCCGCGCACCTGCTGGGTGCCGGCGTCCACCAGCGCTTCGACGTGATCGGCATCGACCCGCGCGGCGTCGGCGGCAGCGTGCAGGTGCAGTGCCACACCGCCGACCGGCCGGTTCCCTACCCGAACGCCGCCTTCCCGTGGACGCCTGGCCAGGTCAAGGTCCAGCTCCGCTACAACGCACATCTGCGTCATACCTGCGCAGCGGGAGGCAACGCGATCCTCGACCACATGACCACGGCCGACACCGCTCGGGACATGGACCTGATCCGGCAGGCGGTGGGCGAGGCCAGGCTCAGCTACTACGGCATCTCGTACGGCAGCTACCTCGGTGCGACGTATGCCGCGATGTTCCCGGACCGGATCCGCGCCATGATCGTCGACGGGGTGCTCGACCCGGTGGCCTGGTCGACCGGCCGCAGCGGCCTCGGCGACAAGCTGCCGTTCTCGACACGTCTGCGCAGTGGCGTCGGCGCCTGGGACGCGCTGGTCAGCGCGTTCGACGAGTGCGACCGGGTCGGCAAGCAACGGTGTCTGCTGAGCGGCACCGCGCAGCAGAAGTGGCTGCGCATCGTGCACCTGCTCAAGCGCCATCCGGTGATGACCGACGAGGGGGTGGTCCGCTATCCCGATGTCATCGGCTACACGCTCGGACCGCTGTACGACCGGGCCGGCTACCGGTATTTGATGCGAGACATCCAGCGCGTCTACCGCTCCCTCTTCGGCCCCGACGCGAAGCTGTCGCCGGCCCAGGCGATGCTGAGCCTCAAGCATCTCGGTGAGCGAGCCGCCCGCCGCAACGGAGGGCCGTTCGGTTCGGACGCCTGGCGTTCGTACGCCTACCCCAGCTTCGAGGGCGTGGCCTGCTCGGACTCGGTGAACCCCGACAAGCCAACGGCCTGGATCCGCGCCGGCAAGATCGCCGACTCCCAGGGACCGTGGTTCGGACGGCTGTGGACGTGGCTCTCCTCACCGTGCGCACGCTGGCCAGGGTCCTCGGCGGACGCCTTCCGCGGACCGTGGCGGACACGCACCTCGGCGCCGCTGCTGGTCGTCGGCAACTTCCACGACCCGGCCACTCCGATCAGCGGTGCGCGGCACGTCAACTCGCTGTTTCGCGGGTCGCGGCTGATGACCCTGCGCACCTGGGGCCACGGCGCTCTCAGCCAGAGCCAGTGCATCACCACGCGCTACTCGCGCTACCTGCTCAACGTGGACCTGCCGGTTCAGGGTCTGGTCTGCGCCCCCGACAAGGCACTGTTCCCCGCCCGCCAGTAGGAGTTGAGGGTCTCGCACGTCCGGTAGCGTTCGCGCGGTGAGCTCGATCGTCGTGCGACCCATCTCGGTCGGGCAGCACCTTGAGCACATCGGCACCCGACCCAGCGCCAGCTTCCTCCAGACGCCAGCCTGGGGTGAGGTCAAAACGGACTGGCAGCACGAGTCGCTCGGCTGGTTCGCCGACGATCGGCTCATCGGCACCGGGCTGGTGCTCTATCGGCGGCTCCCTCGCCTCAACCGTTCGCTGGCCTACCTTCCCGAGGGGCCGCTGCTCGACTGGTCGGCACCGGACCTGGCGGCACACCTCGAGGCCTTGGCGTCATACCTGAAAAGACGCAAGGCGTTCGCCGTGCGATTGGGCCCGCCCGCCGAAGTGCGCTCGTGGGATGCAGACACTCTCAAGAAGGCCATCGCCGACGAAACGGTTCGCCGACTGAACGACGTCGGCCCGGACGCGACCAACGCGCGCGGTACAGCCGTGCGTGAGGTTCTACGCTCCGCGGGATGGCACCCGGTCGGCGGCGACGACGAGAACGGGTTCACAGCCGGTCAACCCCAGTACGTGTTCCAGGTCGACCTCGCCGACAAGACAGCCGACGACGTCCTCGCCGGCATGAATCAACTGTGGCGGCGCAACATCAAGAAGGCCGCGAAGCTGGGCGTCGAGGTGCGCCGCGCCACCGCCGCCGACCTCGCAGGTTTCCACCGGCTGTACGTCGAGACAGCCGAGCGCGACGGTTTCACGCCGCGGCCGCTGGACTACTTCGAGCGCATGTTCGCCGTTCTGCAGGCCGAGGACCCCGACCGGATCCGGCTGTATCTGGCCTGCCACGAAGGCGACCTCGTCGCCGCGACAACATGGGTGCGTGTCGGTCGCCACGTCTGGTACTCCTACGGCGCCTCGACCACAGCCAAACGTGAGGTCCGCGCCTCCAACGCCATCCAGTGGCAGATGATCACCGACGCGCTGGACTGCGGGGCGCAGACCTACGACCTGCGCGGCATTACCGACACGGTCAGCTCCACGGACCCGCATCTCGGGCTTCTCCAGTTCAAGGTCGGCACCGGCGGTCAGGCCGTGGAGTACGTCGGTGAGTGGGACCTTCCGCTGAACCGCCTGCTCCACAAGGCGTTCACCTTCTATCTGAGCCGGCGGTAGGGCCTCGTGCCGCTGACCCTGTATGTCGACGGGCCGCGCTGGCGCGACCACCTGCGGGCCACCCTGGCGGCCAGTCCCGGACTCGTTCCCGTCGCCAAGGGCAACGGCTACGGCTTAGGCCTGGCCAGCCTGGCCAGGCGGTCAGCGTGGCTGGGCTGCGACACCGTCGCGGTCGGCACCTACGCCGAGGTGCCGGAGGTGGAGAGGCGCTTCGCCGGCGACATCGTGGTGATGGAGCCGTGGCGCCCCTATAACGACGCTTCCTCGTCGAGCCGAGTCATCCACACCCTCGGCCGAGACTGCGACCTCCGCGACCTCGTCGCCCGGGTCGAGCGACCTCGCGTGGTCCTGGAGGGACTCACCTCGATGCGGCGTCACGGGTTCGATGTCGAACAGCTGGCCAGCGCCAAGCGCTCGGCGCGGGGGGTGCGGATCGAGGGCCACGCATTGCACCTGCCGCTGGGAGGGGGTCATCTTCGCGAGGCGGAGCGGTGGCTCGCTGACGCTCCGGCGGCCCGGTGGTTCGTCAGCCACCTAGAAGTCGACGAGCTTGCACAGCTGCAGCAGCGCCACCCAGGCCTCGTGCTGCGACCCCGGGTGGGGACCAGACTGTGGCTCGGCGAACGACAAGCGCTGGCTCCACGCGCCACCGTGCAGGACGTGCACCCGGTACGCCGCGGTGAGCGCGTCGGCTACCGCCAGCGGGCGGCTGCCAGGGACGGTCACATACTCGTAGTCGCCGGAGGCACGGCGCACGGCATCGGGCTCGAAGCGCCTCCCGCTGCAGCCTCGCCGAGATCGCGTGCCGGCTCTGTGGCGCGAGGTGGCCTGCTGGCAGTCGGGCGCGCACTGTCACCCTTCACAGTCGCGGGCAGGCAGCGCTGGTTCGTCGAGCCACCCCATATGCAGGTCAGCCTGGTCTTCGTGCCCGGCGGCACCCGTCCCCCTGCCATCGGTGACGAGATCGAGGTGCAGGTGCGCTACACCACGACTACCTTCGACGAGGTTCGGATCAGCTGACCACCCGGTCCGAGCCGTCAGGCTGCAGTCTTGTCAGCCGGACCGGGTCTCGACGAGATGCGGGCCGGCCACAGGAGCGGTAGGAAGGTGCGCATGACGACCCAACCCACCGACCACGGCGACCACGGCGACCACGAAGCCGGCTCCGGTACCCCGGGCTACATCGCCGACGAACAGCTGCCGGAGGACCTGCGGCCCGAGGCAACCGACCTGCTCGGCGGACAGACCGGGTCGCAAGACCCGAGTGCGACCCAACGTCCTAACGACGACGGGCTTGCTGACAGCGGCAGGGAACACGCCGGTCAGATCACCGAGTCCACCACCGAGGTGGCGCCCGGCGATGACCCGGAGGTCAACGCGCCGCCGGCGTGAGTCCGGCCAGCTCCTCATCATCGGGCTGCTCGCGCGTCCAGCCCCAGCGCTCCGCGTCGATCCCCTCGTCGAGAATGCCCCCGAGAGGGTCGTCGGAGAGTCCGTCGGACCTGACCGGGTCGTGCCACGGCAGCCAGATGTCCCTGACGACGAGAGCGGCGACGTAGAGCTCCCCTGCGATGCGAACCCCGACAGCAACCGCGTACAGCCAGTCCGGGCTGCCCGCCGCCACGAAGAAGTCGGCGATGTGCATCCAGACGGCAAAGAAGTAAAAGATCTCACAGGCCTGCCAGATCGCCATGTCGCGCCACCGCGGACGGGCAAGCGCCGCGAGCGGCAGCAGCCACAACACGTACTGCGGCGAGTAGACCTTGTTGATGATGAGAAACGCCACGACGACCAGATAGAGCAGTTGCACCAACCGCGGTCGACGGGGCGCCAGCAGACCGAGCGCGGCGACGGCGGCACACACGGGGACGAACAACAGCCACATCACAAGATTGATGGTGTGCGCTGACGCGGTGTGCCCGTAGTTGCTGGCCACCAGCCACAAAGAGCCGAAGTCCGGGCCGCGACGGGCGTTGAACGTCCAGAACCAGGAGAAGGCGTCCGGCGACCAGATGTAGACCGGAACGTCGATCACCAGCCACGACACCACGGCCCAGCCGAACGTCCTCGCGAAGACAGGAAGCCGACGCTCCCGAAGGCACAGCACGAACAAGGGTCCAAGGACGAAGACCGGAAACAGCTTGGTGGCCGCACCCAGCCCGATCAGGACACCGGTGACGCTCGGCCGCCGAGTCGACCAGGCCCACAGGATGCCAGCCAGGCTCACGAGCGCCAGCAGATCCACGTTGATGAGAGCGGTGAGTGCGAGAGCAGGTGACGCAGCGACCAGCATCGCGTCCCAGGGCCGGCGGCGCTGCGCTCTGACGAGCAACGCCACCGCCCCGAGCATCAGGAGAAACAAGCCCACCGCGTTGACCCCCCAGAAGACCGCGGTGTCATGCTGCACCCGCAGATCGGCGCCGACCTGCTCGTGCGGTACGTCCGACAGGTCGGGACTCTCGCCCACCGCATGGGTGACGAGAGCCGCCAGACCCAGCCACAGTCCCGCGCCGACGGGGTACTCGAGCGTCAGGTCGTTCGCGGCGTCGGCGGTGGCGGGCTGCTTGACGGACGGCAGGTCGTCCACCGGCTCGTACGGCGCCATCCCCTCGGCCAGTCCACGATTGACGTACAGCGCACCCAGGTCGGAGTAGCACAGATGCGAGTACGGAAACGGTGTCTGCGCGTCGGCCCATCGCTCCACGACACAGGGCGACTTCTGGATGACGCCCAGCCCGAACGTGATCATCGCCACCGCGAGCACTGCGCGCATCGGTGTCCACCAACCCGTGCTCCCACGGGAGTGGCGACCCAGTGGGCCGCCGATCGGCGCGCTCGCCGCCATGGCGACCGGATCGTCGAGAGTAGGGGCAACAACGTCGTCGTGCGTGCGCCTCGCCCCGACGAACGTCACCGGGTCATCGTGCCTCATCCGCCGCGGCGCGCGGCACCTCTCGGCGTCGGCGATGGCGTGGGGGGCACCGAAGTAGACGGAGGCGCCGACGTGGACGGCGGTGCCGTCGTACTCGGTGGCGCTGTCGTCGTCGGCGGGAGCGTCGTGCTCGGTGGCGCAGTCGTGCTCGGTGGCGCAGTTGTGCTCGGTGGCGCTGTCGTCGTCGGCGGGGGCGTCGTGCTCGGTGGCGCA
This sequence comes from Nocardioidaceae bacterium, assembly GCA_050996395.1. Lineage (GTDB taxonomy): Bacteria > Actinomycetota > Actinomycetes > Propionibacteriales > Nocardioidaceae > JBPCRX01. The sequence goes on along the minus strand of JBPCRX010000144.1, from coordinate 283 downwards.
GTCGTACTTGGTGGCGCAGTCGTACTTGGTGGCGCAGTCGTGCTCGGTGGCGCAGTCGTGCTCGGTGGCGCAGTCGTGCTCGGTGGCGCCGAGCTCGTCGAGGGAGGCGGCGTCGTGGGCGGTGGCGGGATGTAGGTGGTGGGAGGCGGTGTGGAGGTCGGGCTTGCACCACGCAGCTCAGCCGGCGGCGGGAAGTCGACGACAGGCAGGCCGTCGAGGGCCTTGTCCATGAAGGCGGTCCACGTCTCGGTGGGGTAGTTGGCCCCGAAGAACGGCTCGAGGT
>JBPCRX010000070.1:0-2137 GCA_050996395.1 Nocardioidaceae bacterium | reverse complement strand
TGAGGGCGATGGAATGGACATGGCGGCCTCGCGCTTGCGCTGACGGGGCAGCCTGACCCCCTCCGTGGGGTCAGTGGCGATGAGGCCGTCACGGATCGCAGCCCGCAGCACCGTCCGTACGTTGACGCACCGCGTCTTGATCGTGCCGGGCATCAACGGCTTGGCTCGCTCGGGTGACGCCACGCTCATGGACTTCACCCAGGCCTCGACGTGGGTCGGGCGGCTCTTCCGTAGTTCGCTGTCCTTGAAGGACGCGCCGCGGACCGCGAGGGACATCGCCTTGTGTGTGCCGCTCGTCCACACCTGCAGCTGGGACCACTGACCGTAGAACGCCTGGAGGGTGACCCGGCCGGCGCGAGGGTCGACCCAGCGGCCCGTGTCGAGGGTGCCGAGCTGGTCCCGCAGCCACCGCTGGGCGTCGACCTGCCGCTTGAAGGTTGCCTGGACCTGCCGACCTGTCTCGGGGTGGCGGTAGCGCGCCCGCCAGGACTCGCCACGACGGGTGACACCGCTAGCCACCGGAACTCCTCCGGCTCTGGTTGTCGCGGCCCTGTCCCCTGCGCTCGCTTTGTGCGATGGCGACACGCTTCTCGAGCTCTGTCAGCATGTCGACCGTGTTGCCGTTTCCTGCTTCGACGGGTGACTGCTCGTCGACCCTGGCAAGCTCGCGCAAGAGCTCGCCGTAGGCCATCTCGGCCTCGTCCTCGTCCAGTTCCCCAAAGACTGACTTCACCGCATGGACATCGGTGTAAAGAAACATCGCAGCTCGGGCACCTCGCTCCGCGTCCTGCGACAGTTCAAGGTCCAACACCACTTCGCACTCGTACCTGGCGTTGACGTGTTCTCTGAGCGCGGTACCTAGGGCGTCGTGCGCCCGCCGCAGGTTCCTTCTCGCCTGCAGGGCCTTGAGATCGTTCGTCGCTGTCGATGGCGGCTCGTAGAGATGGTCGGTCGGCACCCCCAAGATGTGCGCCAGGGTCAAAGCTTCGACGAACTTCAGCGCGCGCGTCCCCTTCTCAACCTTGAGGACCGTCTGCGGGTGAAAGCCCGGGATGCCTGCGTTGACTGCTGCTTCGGCGACCTGTGCCTGTGAGAGGCCACGGGCTTCACGGAAGGCCCGGACGTTGCGCCCGACGACCTCGTCCTTGGTGACCACGCCGCCGACTCTAGCGATTCCGGCACCGATAGACAATGACCAATCTAGGTGGTAGCCTTTCGGTACTGAACAGTTGGTGCCAGATCCGAACCCTACGGAACCTCGCAGTGGGCCACCCAAGGTGATAGGCGTGCCGTGCCGAATCGCAGCCTGGGCGAGACACAACTCTTCCAACTGGTCCGCGCGGCCCTTGACGAGTCCGTCAGTCACAGCAAGTGCTGGCGGATGGTCGACGCCTACCTCGCCTCAAGGCGAGTCGAGGAGGAGGACGTGCGCGTCCTCACGTACGCCGACCCCACGGGCGAGAAAGCCGTCTACCACCTCATGCGTCAACGCCAAATCAACAACAAGAAGGAGGGTCCGACGTGGACCTCATGACCACCGAGGAGGCCGCGGCCTTCCTGCACGTGCCCCTGGCGACACTGCGGCACTGGATCCAGACGGCACAAGCACCCCGGTCCGCCCGGATCGGCAGGCGCCGCATGTTCCGCCGTGCCGACCTGATCGCATTCATCGACCAGAAGTTCGCCACGTCGGCCTGACCGACACACCTCTCACTCAGCAAAGAAGGACCGAGCCCCCGACAGAGGGGTCCGGTCCTTTTACGTTCCCCGAAGGAAGGAACAGCGTTGCGCTACTCACATTCTGACCCCCCTGGCGGCGATCTAGCAAGCGCACGTAGTCAGTCGTGGGCCGTCCTGTGGGCGATGATCCGACGCCGTCGCGCGGCGTCCCGTGAGCTGGACCAGCTCCTCGGCTGCGATCGCTACCCGGACGTGCGGCTGGCCTATGGCCTGCGAGGTGGCGACGATGGCTTCTGCTAAGCACTACTTCTTCGCGCACATCTATGAGCCTCCCGGGGCTCGTCACGCTCTGCTGCGAGGCGTTCCGCGCGAGCTGCTCGCCGACATGGACATCTCAGCGATGTGGTCACCCCTGAGGCGTGGCTTCCTCGTGCGCTCGGAGCGCATGGCGGACGTC
>JBPCRX010000005.1:0-33820 GCA_050996395.1 Nocardioidaceae bacterium | reverse complement strand
CGGGTCACCTCGACGCCACAGCGCTCACAGATGATGCCCTTGAAGCGCACCCGCTTGTACTTGCCGCAGTAGCACTCCCAGTCGCGGGTGGGGCCGAAGATCTTCTCGCAGAACAGCCCGTCGCGCTCGGGCTTGAGCGTGCGGTAGTTGATGGTTTCGGGCTTCTTGACCTCGCCGTGGCTCCACTGACGGATGTCATCAGCAGTGGCAAGTCCGATACGAAGCTCGTCGAAGAAGTTGACGTCTAGCAAGACTGTTCCTTCGTCTGGTGGTTCTGTGGGTGATGCTCTTGTTGTCAGACCCGAAGGCCTTGGTGCCGGACTCGGGCCGGGCTGGCTAGCCTCGCCAGCAAGCTGGCTTCGGCCGTCTCGCGCGTCGAAGGGTCCGAGCTTGCTCAGACCTCTTCGACGCTCGAGATCCCTTCGTTGGGGCGTCGGGCCAGGTCGATGCCGAGCTCCTCGGCTGCCCGGAAGACGTCCTCGTCGGTGTCGCGCATGTCCATCGCGACACCGTCGCTGGACAGCACCTCGACGTTGAGACACAAAGACTGCATCTCCTTGACGAGCACCTTGAACGACTCGGGGATGCCTGGCTCCGGGATGTTCTCGCCCTTGACGATGGCTTCATAGACCTTGACCCGGCCGAGGACGTCGTCGGACTTGATCGTGAGCAGCTCCTGCAGCGCGTAGGCAGCGCCATACGCCTCGAGCGCCCACACCTCCATCTCGCCGAACCGCTGTCCACCGAACTGAGCCTTGCCGCCCAATGGCTGCTGGGTGATCATCGAGTACGGGCCTGTCGACCTTGCGTGGATCTTGTCGTCCACCAGGTGGTTGAGCTTGATGATGTAGGTGTAGCCGACCGACACCGGCGCCGGGAAAGGTTCCCCTGTGCGACCGTCGAAGAGCCGCGCCTTGCCGTCCGGACCGACCAGACGATCGCCGTCGCGGTTGGGACGGGTCGAGGCCAACAGCCCGGAAATCTCGTCCTCCTTGGCTCCGTCGAAGACCGGCGTGGCCACGTTGGTGTCCGGCGCGGCCTCGCTCGCTCCGATGTCGGCGAGACGCTGCTGCCATTCCGCGTCACGACCGTCGACCTGCCACCCCTGCTTGGCAACCCACCCGAGGTGAGTCTCGAGCACCTGACCGATGTTCATCCGGCCGGGAACACCGAGGGGGTTGAGGATGATGTCGACCGGGGTGCCGTCCTCGAGGAACGGCATGTCCTCGGCGGGCAGGATCTTGGAGATCACGCCCTTGTTGCCGTGACGCCCGGCTAGCTTGTCACCGTCGGAGATCTTGCGCTTCTGGGCGACATAGACCCGCACGAGCTGGTTGACGCCGGGAGGCAGCTCGTCGTCTTCCTCACGATCGAAGACACGGACGCCGATGACGATGCCGCTCTCCCCATGCTTGACCTTGAGCGACGTGTCGCGGACCTCACGGGCCTTCTCGCCGAAGATGGCGCGAAGCAGGCGCTCCTCCGGAGTCAGCTCGGTCTCCCCTTTCGGAGTCACCTTGCCGACCAGGATGTCACCCGGAACGACCTCAGCCCCGATGCGGATGATGCCGCGCTCGTCGAGATCGGCCAGCATCTCGTCAGAGACGTTGGGAAGGTCCCTGGTGATCTCCTCAGGCCCCAGCTTGGTGTCGCGCGCGTCGACCTCGTGCTCCTCGATGTGGATCGAGGTGAGCACATCCTCCTGAACGAGCCGCTGGCTGAGGATGATGGCGTCCTCGTAGTTGTGGCCTTCCCAGGGCATGTAGGCAACGAGCAGGTTGCGACCGAGTGCCATCTCGGCCAGGTCGGTGCTCGGGCCGTCGGCGATCGGCTGCCGCATCTCGACTCGATCGCCTTCGGCGACTGTCGGACGCTGGTTGACGCAGGTGCCCTGGTTGGAGCGCCGGAACTTCGCGAGCCGATAGGTCTCGTAGTGCCCGCCGTCCTCCATGACCTCGATCGAGTCGGCCGACACCTCGGTGACGACGCCGGACTCTTTGGCCACCACCACGTCACCCGCGTCGACAGCCGCCCGGTACTCCATGCCGGTGCCGACGAGCGGCGCCTCGGCGCGGATCAACGGGACCGCCTGGCGCTGCATGTTGGAGCCCATCAGGGCTCGGTTGGCGTCGTCGTGCTCGAGGAACGGGATGAGCGCCGTCGCCACCGACACCATCTGCCGCGGCGAGACGTCCATGTAGTCCACATCGCTGCCAGGCACGTAGTCGACCTCGCCGCGACGCTCGCGGACGAGCACGCGCTCCTCGGCGAACAGGTTGTCGGCGGTCAGGGGCGCGTTCGCCTGAGCGATGACGACGTGGTCCTCCTCGTCAGCCGTCAGGTAGTCGATCTGGTCGTTCACCACACCCTCGACGACCTTGCGGTACGGCGTCTCCACGAACCCGAACGGGTTGACGCGACCGTAGGTGGACAGCGACCCGATCAGCCCGATATTGGGGCCTTCCGGCGTCTCGATCGGGCACATCCGGCCGTAGTGCGAGACGTGGACGTCGCGCACTTCGAACCCGGCCCGCTCCCGCGAGAGACCGCCAGGCCCGAGCGCCGACAGCCGGCGCTTGTGCGTGAGCCCGGCCAGCGGGTTGATCTGGTCCATGAACTGGCTCAGCTGCGACGTCCCGAAGAACTCCTTGAGCGCCGCCACCACCGGTCGGATGTTGATCAGTGTCTGGGGCGTGATCGCCTCGACGTCCTGCGTCGTCATCCGCTCGCGGACCACCCGCTCCATGCGCGCGAGGCCGGTGCGCAGCTGGTTCTGGATAAGCTCGCCGACCGTGCGCAGGCGGCGGTTGCCGAAGTGGTCGATGTCGTCGGCCTCGACGACGATCTGGCCGCGCGGAGCCGGCAGCTGCTCATCTCCGGCGTGCAGAGCCACGATGTAGCGGATGGAGGCGACGATGTCGTCGACGGTGAGGGTCTGCTTGTCGAACGCCTCGTCTCGACCGAGCTTCTTGTTGATCTTGTAGCGTCCGACCTTGGCCAGGTCATAGCGCTTGGGGTTGAAGTAGTAGTTCTCGAGCAGCGTCTGCGCCGCCTCACGCGTCGGTGGTTCGCCGGGGCGCAGTTTGCGGTAGATGTCGAGAAGCGCGTCGTCCTGACCGGATGTGTGGTCCTTTTCGAGGGTCAACCGGATCGACTCGTAGTTCCCGAACTCTTCCAGGATGTCGGCCTCGCTCCAGCCGAGCGCCTTGAGCAGGACTGTGACGTTCTGCTTGCGCTTGCGGTCGAGCCGGACACTCACCATGTCGCGCTTGTCGACCTCGAACTCGAGCCAGGCGCCCCTCGAGGGAATGATCTTGGCGGTGAAAACGTCCTTGTCCGACGTCTTGTCGATGCTGCGCTCGAAGTAGACGCCAGGGGAACGGACCAGCTGTGAGACGACCACCCGCTCGGTGCCGTTGACGATGAAGGTGCCCTTGTCGGTCATCAACGGGAAGTCCCCCATGAAGACCGTCTGGCTCTTGATTTCACCAGTCTCGTTGTTCATGAACTCAGCGGTGACGAACAGCGGAGCCGCATAGGTGAAGTCGCGCTCCTTGCACTCCTCCACCGTGTTCTTGGACGGCTCGAAACGGTGGTCGCGGAACGACAGGCTCATCGTGCCGGAGAAGTCCTCGATCGGAGAGATCTCCTCGAACATCTCCTCGAGGCCGGACTTGGTGGAGACGTCGCGTCCCTCCGACTGCGCCTGCTGGGTGCGGTCCTGCCAGTGCTCGTTACCGATCAGCCAGTCATAGCTGTTGGCTTGGAGGGCGAGGAGGTCGGGGACCTCGAGAGGTTCTGCGATCTTGGCGAATGACACCCTGCCGGTGTCGACTGCGACTCTGGTGGATCGATTGACTGAACGGGTGCTACTGGCGTTGCGCGAGGCGGCCAAGAGTGGTCCTTCCGATGGCTCGCGGACTCTTCAGCGAAAAAGCGCATGCCGAGCACACCCGAATCCGGGTCAGAGGTGAGCAGGTGGCAGCGCAAAGAAGAAGTTTACCCCATGGGCCGACTGCTGTCGAACCAGGGCTGAGGCGGTATGCCGCTCTCAACCCTGGTCCGCGATCGGAACTGAGAGGAGCATGCCGAAACCTGCGGATGGAGTCAAGCACCTCTCCACAAGTGGTGTGTGCGGGGGCGGCCAGCCGGCGGGCAGCCGCCCCCGTTCACGGACGTGCGGTGGGCACGGACCTCACTTGACGGTGACCGTGGCCCCAGCGCCCTCGAGCGCTTCTCTAGCCTTGTCTGCCGCGTCCTTGGCAACCTTCTCGAGGATGGCCTTGGGGGCAGCCTCGACAAGATCCTTGGCCTCCTTGATGCCGAGGCTGGTAAGGCTGCGGACCTCCTTGATGACCTGAATCTTCTTGTCGCCGGCCGCCTCGAGCACGACGTCGAACTCGTCCTGCTCCTCGGGGGCAGCATCGGCGCCTGCACCGCCAGCGGCAGGCGCGGCCGCGGTGACGGCTACCGGAGCGGCTGCCGTCACGCCGAAGGTGTCTTCGAACTGCTTCACGAACCCGCTGAGCTCGAGGAGGGTCATCTCCTTGAACGCGTCGAGGAGCTCGTCGGTGGTGAGCTTCGCCATGGTGGCGTTTCCTTCCGTCTTACTGGCTCGCGAGCTGTTCGCGATGCCGGTTAGTGGGTGGTCAGTGTGTCGAGCCGTTCATGCCTCAGAGGTTCCCTCGACGGCATCGGTTGCGACGGCATCGGTTGCAACCGGAGACTCGGCGTCCGTCGAGACCGGTGCGTCCGCTCCGGTGCCGCCGGCCAGGATCGAAGGGTCGAGCTCCGCCTTGGCCTGCAGGGCCCCGGCCAGCCGGGCGGCCTGCGACAGCGGCGCGTTGAACAACAAGACAGCATTCTGCAGAGAGGCAACCAACGCCCCCGCGAGCCGGGCGAGCAGGACCTCGCGGGACTCGAGATCGGCGATCCTGGAGATCTCGTCGACGGTCAGCGGCTTGCCGTCGAGAACGCCTCCCTTGATGACCAGCGGGGAGTTGGCCCTGGCGAAGTCACGCAGGCTCTTTGCCGCCTCGACGGCGTCCCCTTTGACGAAGGCGATGGCCGACGGGCCGTTGAGAAGTGCCTCGAAACTGTCGACGCCTGCCTGCTTGGCCGCGATCTTGGTGAGCGTGTTCTTCACGACGGCGTAAGTGGCGTGCTCACCGAGTGCCCGTCGCAGCTCCTGCAGCTGCTTGACCGTGAGCCCGCGGTACTCCGTCAGCACAGCGGCGTTCGACGTGCGGAACTCTTCGGTCAGCTCAGCAACGGCTGCCGTCTTGTCCGGGCGCGCCATAGGTTCTCCTTCCAAGATGTACGTCTGGCGCCGACGACCGGCGCGGCCCTGAACAAAGAGAAACGCCCCATGCAGGCGCACAGGGCGGGATCGTGGATCCTGCTGAGCTCACCTGCGCGGGCGCCTCGTAGGGCTTTGGGCCGTTCAACAAATTGAACGGCAACCAGCGGTCTTCGGTGGTCCTACCCTATGCCGCCCGACTCGACGGTGCCAAATCAGCCCGGACCCAGCATCAGGCTGGTCAGGATTGTCCGGACATCATCTTCGACATGTCCATCACCTGGTTGGTCGCGGGAGCCTCGATCGAGACATGGTCTCCCCACTGGGAGAAGTGCGCCTCGACCGATCCGGCCTTTCCGAGCGGCACGGAGATCTCGACTGGCAGATTGTCGCCGTCGACCCAGACGTCGGTGGTGATCGCCTTGGGCAGGCCGAGCCCCGAGGCGTCCTGTCCCTTGAACATGTCGTTCTGCTTCACCATCTGAGCCGTGTCAACCGTAATGGCGTAGTGGTGAGTGTCGACGCCGTCGACTGTCTCCATGCCTTTGTCCTGCATATCCGTGACACCGTTGAGGAACGCGGTGAAGTTCTCCGGGTTCGCGGAGTCGAACATCGAGGAGAAGGGGTTGTTGCGGCCCCCGATGTCGACCTTGATCCAGGGCTTTTGGGCGTTGGTGCTCATCCCAGCACCCTTGATGTAGATGACCTTGTCGACGAGCACCATCTGGATGCTCTGTCCGGCGATGTCGAGCGACACGTTCATCGCCAACGAGTCCAGGCTCTCATCGCTGGCGCCGCTGAAGTCGCCCTGAAGCTGGCCGGTCTGCCCAGCGGCATTGAACGTCGCCTCCATGTGCGCAGAGCCGGCCGAGGCTTGAGCAGCCCGGATCTCCTGAGCGAAGTTGGCGGCGGTGAGCGCTGCCGCGTCTCCGGTGGGCGTGTCCTCGGTCGTCGGCGCGTCTGACGAAGGAGAGGTCTGCGTCGTCGGCTCTGACGACGTGGACGTACCGTCGGCGGACGAACTGGAGTCGTCAGTGGCGCTGCCGCACGCTGTCAGCGCCGCCATCAGCGCCACCGTGCAGGTGGCGGCAGCGAGCCTGGATGCTCTCATCGGTTCCCCTCGGAGTCTTGGTGTCCCCTCAGCCTACGTTGCCCGCTAGGAGGCCGTGACCCAGTCGGCGTACTCGCTCCTCGTTCCGGGCGACGGCCATGCGGCAGGATGCTTCGATGACGTCCGCCGCCGACCACCTCACCCCCAACGAGCAGGGTCGGGCCGAGGTGCGTATCCCGATGGGTGACGGCGTCGGTCTCGCCGCCACCTTGTACCTGCCCGACCCCGAGCTCGGGCCGCAGCCGTGCATCCTCGAGGCGTTGCCCTACCGCAAGGACGACCTCACCTCGTCGTACCGCCCGGACTACGTGCGGCTGCGAGACGGCCATGGGTACGCCGTCTGCCGTCTGGACCTGCGGGGGACCGGGTCGTCGGGCGGGCTCGCCACCGACGAGTACCCGCCACAGGAACAGCGCGACCTTGCGACGGTGCTGACCTGGTTGGCTGCCCAGGAGTGGTGTGACGGCAACCTCGGCATGTACGGCACGTCCTATTCAGGGTTCAACGCGTTGCAGATGGCGTGCGAACGCCCGCCCGAGCTCAAGGCGGTCATTGCGATCTACGCCAGTGACGACCGCTACACCGACGACGTCCACTACCGGGGCGGAGCACTCAAGTTCCTCGACCTAGTCGACTACTGCCACTACATGACACCCATGAACGCTCTGCCGCCCGTGCCGGAGGTCTGGGGCCCGGGCTGGCGCGAGGAGTGGCATCGTCGCATCGCCGATCATGAGCCGTGGCTGCTCACCTGGCTGCGTGAGCAGCACGACGGCGACTACTGGCGTCACGGGTCGGTGCGCCCCAGCTACGACCGCATCGCCATCCCCACGATGGTCGTCGCTGGGTGGGCCGACGGCTACCGGAACAACTCCTTCCGCATGATGGAGCGGCTCAGGCGTTCCGGAGTGCCCCACCGCCTCGTCGCCGGCCCGTGGGCTCACGCGGCGACGGAGACGTCGCTGCCAGGACCTCGCATCGACTCACTGCCGCTGATGGTGGCCTGGTGGGACCGCTGGCTGCGAGGGTTGCCGAACGGTGTCGACGACGGCCTGGGTGCCGCCGACACAGCAGACATCCCAGACGCAGGGGACACCGTGAACGCGGTGGGCCCAGAGTCTGCCGGATCCGAGAGGGTGACTGGCGAGCCGGCAGCTTCGCCGGAGCTGACCGTGTTCGTCCGAGCGTCGACGCGACCCCAGCCCGATCTCGACACCTGCCGCGGAGAGTGGCTGCGCGAGCAATGGCCGTCACCGCGCTCGGAGACAGTCGAGCTCCAGCTGGAGGGACGACCGGCGCTCGCCGTCAACCCTGCCGTGGGCACCGCGGCCTGGATCGACTGCGCCGGACACCTGCCCTGGGGACAGAGCCTTGACCAAAGGTATGACGACGACGCCTCCGTCAGCTGGGACTTCGACCTCGACGCGGCGAGAGGACCGGATACCGGCCCGCAGGACGAGAGCCTCACGCTGCTCGGCCATCCCGTCGCGCAACTGCTCGTTAGTGCCGACGCGCCGGTGGCCACGTGCTCGGTGAAGCTCTGCGACGTCTTCCCTGACGGCACCTCTGCCCTGGTGACGCGCGGCACGCTCAACCTCACCCATCGGGTGCACGACGCCACCGGGCCGAAGGAGCTCGTGCCAGGAGAGGTGTACGACGTCGAGGTGGAGCTCGACGCCTGCGCATACCGGTTCGAGCCGGGCCAGCGGCTTCGAGTCTCCGTGGCCGGCTCCGACTGGCCCAACACGTCCGCGCCTCCACGTCCGCTCAGTCTGACAGTGCACGAGGGCCGCCTGCGCCTGCCACGGTGGTCGGGAACCTCGCCCTATGCACCCCCGCAGCTGGCTCCGCCTCCCGACGGTCCTCCGGCGGAGTCGGGAGATGGGGTCACATGGTCGGTCGAGCGTGACGTCCTAGCCCGGCGTACCCGTTGCCTGGTCGACCACGGGTCGACGTACGAGATCCCCGGGGGCGGCGAGGCGAGCGAGCACTACCGCGGCACCGTCACTGTGCGAGACGCCGACTTTGCCCAGGTGGCCCATGCCGAGACCACGTTCGAGCTCCGGTGGCCGGACGTGCGGGCTGTCAGCCGGGCGTCGATGGACCTGACCGCCGATGCCGACGCCTATACCGTCGCAATCGCGCTCGAGGCGCTCGAGGACGGCGCGGTCGTGGCTACCCGCGAGTGGCACGAACGCATCCCACGGCTGCTCGGCTGAGCGTGGCTCAGCGTGGCTCAGCAGGGTGGCTCAGCGTGGCTCAGGGTGGCTCAGGTGGCTCAGGGTGGCTCAGCGTGGCTCAGCGTGGCTCAGCGTGGCTCAGCGTCCCCGCCTCTGCACTTGTCAGAACGTCAGCTGGCTATGACCAGCTGAGAGTCTGACAAATCGGGAAGAGCGGGAGTCAGATGCGCCAGGAGAGCGCCGGCTCGTCCTCGAGCAGCACTGGCCTGTCGAGCCGGTAGCGGGCGATGTCGGTGTCGGTCTCCTCGTCGATGGCGAGCTCGGCGAGCACCCGGCCGAAGGTGGGCGCGAACTTGAAGCCGTGACCCGCCCCCACTCCGACCTGGACTGACTCGTGCCCCGGAACCGGGCCGAGCAGGAAGTCACGGTCCGGAGTAAGGGTGTAGAGGCACGTCTTGGATCGGACGGCCGGTCCCGACTCCGGCAGGGTCGCTGCCATGAAGCTCGCCAACCGGGCGGCTTTGTCAGGGTCGGGCTCGAACGTCCGGTTGTCACCCGTCACCACCGCTCCCCCGGCATCCTGAGCTGCCTTGACCGTGCCCTCACCGTAGGTGGGGAAGCCGTAGTAGCAGGGCTCGTCCATCCAGATCCACAGCGGCATCACTCCTGGAGCGAGCCGGTGCGGCCGCGTCGGCCTGAAGTAGGTGAACTGCTCGAGGGTCGAGGTGAGCGGCACGGACCAGCCCAGCCCGGCCAACACCTGGTTGGTCCACGCATCGGCGCACACCACGAGGCGGCGGCAACGGATGGCTCCGTCCCCGACGCTGACCTCCACTCCGTCGGGACCGAGGTCTGTCACCCCCGTGACCGGACTGTGGTCTCGCAGCTCGGCTCCGAGCCGCCGAGCGGTGTCCTGCATCACGGCCGTTCCCCTTGCCGCGGGCACGATCGCGCCGCGCTCCTGGAACAGGCCGGTCGTCCCCTCCGGAAGTACGAACTGGGGGAACCGTTCCTGCACCGCGTCGCGATCGAGCTCCTGGAAGGGCACGTTCCACGCCGCCAGGGACTCGGTGTAGTCGCTGAGAGGAGTGGCGCCGTCGACCGGGAAGAGGTCGAGACCGCCCACCCGCGTGACCAGCTGCTGCAGGCTGTCGGCCTCCAGTGTGGCCCAGTCGTCGTACGCGTCGAACGTCAACCTGACGTAGTCGGATGTGTGATAACTGTGCCGCAGGATGCGAGAGGTGTCATGGGACGCGCCTCGGTCGTGACCTAGCTCGAACTGCTCGAGGCCCAGGACCGAGCAGCCACGACGGGAGAGATGGTATGCCGTGGCGCTCCCCAACGCGCCGAGGCCAACGACGACGTACTCCACGTGACGCATCAGCGTTCCTGCTCCTCGAGCCGCGGCAGGAGCCAGCGGCGGACGTCGGCGGCCAGGTCCTCCATCGGGGCGAACCATCCCTCGCGGTAGGCGCGCGAGCTCATCCCGCGCTGCACCGACTCGCAGACGGCCCAGTCCTGGCGGTTGACCAGGTCCCAGAAGTCTGCGGCGTCGTCAGGGTCGAAGTCGGGCGATGCGACCTCGTCGGGTGCGAAGAGCAGGTCGCAGACCACCCGAGTGCGGTCCACCCCGAGCGGCCACAAGGTGAAGGCCGCCACGTGGTCGGCGGAGCACGACAGCCACAGGTTTGGATGCAGCAGCGCCCCTTTGTGCCGCGTGCGCTCGTCGGTGTCGAGCCCGTCGAACGGCCGGCGGCGGGTCGTGCCGCTGAGCGTAAAGGTCCAGGCTCCCTCGCGGTGCTCGACGCCAGCGTCCCAGTCCAGGCCGGCGCCGCCTCCGCCGAAGGACGGCACCAGCCGGGTCAGCTCCGGATGCACCGGACCGCAGTGGTAGCACTCGTTGTAGTTCTCCGACAAGACCTTGTAGTTCGCCGCGATGTCGTAGTCGAACCGCCTGCCGACCAGGAGCTCGTCCAGCGGATACCGCTCGATGCCCGCAACCTGCTCCCCGATCTCGTCCATGAGCGACCCAGCCCGCTCGGGCGTGAGGTGCACGAAGACGAAGCCTCCCCACCTGTCCACAGCGACCGGATGCAACGAAAAACGAGCCGGGTCGAAACCTTCGACGCCGGGGGTGTGCGGCGCCTTGAGCAGCCGGCCGTCGAGGTCGTACGTCCACGAGTGGTAAGGACAACGCAGCGAACCCACGGCGCAGGGCGCCGGAGGTTCGCTGCCTGGATCGGCCGAGACAAGCTGCGCCCCCCTATGACGGCAGACGTTGTACGCCGCATGCAACCGACCATCCCGGTCGCTGGTGAGCAGCACGGACTCACCGACGACGTCGACCACAGCGAGAGTCGAGGGCCGATCAAGGGACAAGGCGTCGACGCGGCCGACACAGAACCAGGTGGCGTGCAGCACCCGGTCACGCTCGACGGCCCAGTGTGCCTGGTCGATGTACATCTGCTTCGGCAGAGCGGGCTGCAGGCTGGGCCGGGTTGACATCTGCTTCCTCGCTTCGTCGACAACTCCTGACTCGCGAGTCAGCGAACCGGACCACCCTTGCATCTCAGGGATGCTTTGCGAAAGCCCGTCAACGCCTTGGAAGCTCGGTTCGCTCCCAAGGCCCGTTCATGGACGCCCTGGTCGAAGATGAGCCATCGGGAGCCCGAACTCGGGTGCACAAGGTGGTAGCCCCACTCCATCGGGCCATCGGTGATCGACATGTCGAGGCCGTGGACACCGCCGCGTCCCCCGGCCGTTACGCGCCACATGCTGGCAGACGAACGCTGCCAGCAACTCTTAGCGAGTGACGGCGGCCGGCATCATGGCCGGCACCAGCCAGCAGGCGGCCTGGTGTCGCTGTCCGACGGGCAGCACCGGAAGGTTGTCGTGTATGCACTTCTCCGAAACGTTCGCGGCCTCGGCGGCACCGCTCTGCAGCGCCGGACAACGTGGATGGAACCGGCAGCCCGCTGGGATGCGCGACGGGTCGGGAATCTCGCCGCGGAGTACCACTGGCTCGATCTCATCGATCTCGGGCACCACCGACAGCAGTGCCCGGGTGTAGGGATGCTGGGGGTCGCTCAGGACCTCCTCAGTGGTGCCAACCTCGACGATGCGGCCGAGATACATCACCGCGATCCGATCTGCGATGTTCCAGGCCAGCCCGAGGTCATGTGTGACGACGAGGAGGGAGAGGCCAAGATCGTTCCGCAGCTTGAGGAGCAGGGCGAGGATCTCGCCCCGGATCGAGGCGTCCAGGCTCGACACCGGCTCATCGGCCACAATGACGTCCGGCTCGAGGGCCAACGCACCAGCGATCACGACGCGTTGTCGCTGTCCGCCGGACAACTCATGCGGGAACGAGAGGTAGAAGCGCTCCGGTGGTCGAAGCCCGGCGTGAGAGAGGGCACGCGCCACCAGGTCGGTCTCGGTGACGTCCTCTCCCGAGCGCCGGTGCCGGTCCACCAGCCGGTGGATACGCAGGCCTTCGGCAACCGACTCGTAGACGCTCTGCCGAGGGTTCAGCGCCCCGGTCGGGTCCTGCAGGATCAGCTGCACCCTGCGGCGATGGTCCCGCAGCGCCTTGGACGAGTAGCCGAGCGCGTCCCCCGCATAGCTGACCTCGCCTGCGCTGGGCTGCTCCAGACCGAGCAACGTCCGCCCCAATGTCGTCTTGCCGCACCCTGACTCCCCGACCAGCGCGACGATCTCACCAGAGGCGACGTCGAGGTCGACTCCGTCGACGCCCTTGGCGTCGGCTCGACCGTTGCGGCCGCGGAAGGTCACCTGCACCTGCCGGGCGCTGAGCAGGTCGCCGCTCATCCCTTCTCTCCCGCGACAGCAGAGGAAGCTCTGCGGGCGGCTGCCAGCATGCTCGTGCCGTCCGCGCGCACACAGGCCGCTGACTGTCCAGCACTGACCTGCCGGAGCGCGGGATCGTCGGTGCGGCAGACGGCGATCTCCAGCGGGCACCGCGGATGGAAGGTGCACCCGCTGGGAAGCATGCCTGGGTCAGGAGGGTCGCCGGGCAGCCCCGCCGGGGCGAATCGTGCCGCCGGGTCACCGACGCGGGGGAAGGCCGCCGCGAGCGCACCCGTGTAGGGGTGGACCGGGTGGTCGAAGGTCTGTGCGGCCGGCCCCTGTTCGATGACACGTCCGGCATACATGACGACGACGCGGTCACACGTCGTTCCCAGTACCGACAGGTCGTGGCTGATCAGCAGCAACCCAAGACCGAGGTCACACACCAGATCGGTCAGGACCTTGAGCACCTGCGCCTGCACCATCACGTCCAGGGCAGTCGTCGGTTCGTCGGCGATCACGAGGGAGGGGCGACAGGCCAACGCGAGGGCGATCATCACCCGCTGCTTCTGGCCGCCTGACAGCTGGTGCGGATAGGCCTGAGCCCGCGCCGCAGGGAGCCCGACCTGCTCGAGCAGCTCACCGACCCGGGCCGAGGACTGGACCTTGCTCACGCTGGCGTCGTGCAGACGCATCGGTTCGGCGATCTGGTCCGCAATCCGTTGCACCGGGTTGAGCGAGTGCAGCGCTCCTTGGAAGATCACCGCAGCGTCGGACCATCGCAGAGCACGCAGATGCCCCCATCGCATCTTCTGCACGTCGTGGCCGTCCACCAACACGGCGCCGGTGACCGTGGCGTTCCTTGGCTGGAGCCTGAGTATGGTCGCGGCGAGGGTCGACTTGCCGCAGCCGGACTCCCCCGCCACTCCCACGCTCTCGCCGGCGGCCACACCGAGGGTCACGCCCCGCACAGCATGCAGGTCACCCGCCGCGGTGCGATAGGTGACGTGCAGGTCGTCGATCTCGAGAAGCGCCATCATCGGTCCCGAAGCCGTGGGTTGAAGTTCTCCTCCAACGCCTGGCCGACCAGCGTGAAGGAGAGGACGACGAGGACGACGCAGATTCCCGGCGGGAAGATGAACCACCAGGCTCCGAGCGTGAGTGCACCGTTGTTGAACGCGGAGTCGAGCATGGTGCCCCATGACACCCGGGTCGGGTCACCGAACCCGAGGAAGGACAGGGTCGTCTCGGCCAGGATGGCACCCGCCACCGTGAGAGTGGTGTTGGCAAACACCATCGGCATCACGTTGGGCAGGATGTGGCGGGTCATCTGATGCCAGTCGCCCGCCCCGAGCACTCGGGCGCGTTCCATGTAAGGGCGGTTCTTGATCGACAACGTCTGCGCCCTGATGAGCAGCGCGGTGCCGGGCCAGCTGGTCACTCCGATGACGAAGCCGACGGTGAACAACGACCCTCCGAGCAGCGTTGCCAGCACCAGCGCCAGCGGCAGGAACGGTATGACGAGGAACCACTCGGTGAGCCGGAACAGCAGACCGCCTACCCAGCCACCGAAGTAACCCGACGCCATGCCGATCAGGGTGCCCAGCATCATGGAGATGACGGTTGCCAGCAGGCCCACCAGCAGCGACACCCGCGCCCCGTAGATGAGCAGGGTCAGCACGGAGCGTCCCGTCTCGTCCGTGCCGAGCCAGTAGCTCGAGGAGGGGCTGTCGAGGATGCCGCCGGTGGCCTTGGTGCGCAGCAGCCCGTCTGAGTCCGCGAGCAGCGGGGCGAAGACTGCCACCAGGGCGAAGACCACCAGCACCGCGAGCCCGACGACGCCGCTGCGATGCCGACGGAAGGAGGCCCAGCTGCGCCCCGCGGACTCTCGCCGCCGGACCCAGGTGACCTGTCGGGCGGTGAGCCTCTCAGGTCCGCTGGCCGGGGATTCGGCAGGCGACGTACTCACGTGCGCACCCTCGGGTCCAGCCACCCGTAGAGGAGGTTGGACACCAGATTGGCGATCACGACGGCGGCGGAGAAGACGAAGAAGGTGCCCTGCAGCATCGGGATGTCGGGAATCCGCAAGGCGTCCGTCGTGAGCAGCCCGAGTCCAGGAATCGAGAACACCGTCTCGATGGTGATCGCGCCGGACACGATGAAGCCCAGGTTGAGCGACACCAGCGTCACGACAGGCAGCAAGGCGTTGCGACCAGCGTGGCGTCGTCTCACCACGACGTCGCGCAGACCCTTGGCACGGGCGGTCTGCACGTAGTCCTCTCCCATCTCGTCGAGCAGCGCCGACCGCATGATGAGCGAGTACTCAGCGAGGTAGGCCAAGGTCAGAGTCGTCACCGGTAGTACGAGATGCCAGGCCTGGTCGATCACTCCATCGAGCGACGTGGCATCGACGCCAGGCGAGATGAGGCCACCGATCGGAAACATGTGAGGGATGGGGCCGAGCCCGACGGCGAAGATGGCGAAGAGGATCAGGCCAAGCCACCACTCCGGCATGGAGTAGAGCGTGATGGTCGACGTCGTGGAGATCGTGTCGAACTTGCGACCACGGTTCCACGCCGCCACCGTGCCGATCCACAAGCCGATGACGATCGACAGCAGGGTAGACGTTCCGACCAGCACCACGGTGGGCCAGAGCCGGTCGAGCATGAGGCCACGCACGGACTGGCTGTACTCGTAGGAGGTGCCGAAGTCCAGCGTCGCGATGTTCTTGAGATAGACCAGGAACTGTTGGGGCAACGGGTCGTCGAGCCCGTACTTGTCGACGATGGCCTGCACCTGTTCGGGAGTTGTGGCGCGGCCCCGGGCCAGTGTCCGCTCCGGGTGCTGGTTGATCACCCTGAACAAGAAGAAGTTGACCACCACGATGAAGGCCAACGTGCCCCCCGAGCCCGCTAGCTTGCGCCCGTACCAGGCCAGGCTCGAGCGGCGGCCAGAAGCCGGCTCGGGCACCTCGCCCGGCTTCGGTAGGTCGAGGTGCGGCGCCTGGACTCCCAGGCTCATTCGCGATAGTCCACGGTCGCCTTGCGGTAGCCGGCCCACCCACCGAGGGCACCACCGAACACGAAGAGGGCAACGCCCGCGGTGCCGATGCCGATGACCTGGGCGCTCGAGATTCCATCGCCGCTGCTGGCGCTGTCGTTGGCAGCCTGCCCGTTCGAGGAGCCCGCGGGCTGGATGTTCAGGTAGTTGGCGATGCCGTACTGGAAGAGCAGGATCCCTCCCGGGTTGGGTTGCGGCACAAAACCCTCCCAGCGGTCGCTGCGGTATGCCTCGCCGATCTGCTGGGTGGCGGTGACCAGGTAGGGCATGTCTTCGTACAGCATCTGCTGCATCTGCGTGATCATCCGCTCACGCGCAGACTGGTCGGTTGCGGCGTGCTGCGCCTTGTAGAGCCGGTCGTAACGCGGATCGCAGTACCACGAGTCGGACCAGCCACCCCGCTGTCCGCAGGTGAAGTAGCTCAGGATCGAGTCAGGGTCAGGCTCGACGTACCAGCCCCACTGGAACATGTCGAACTCGCCCTCGAGGATGATGTTGGTCAGCTTGCTGCTCTCGACGGCTATCACCTTGGAGTCGATGTGGATGTCGGCCAGCCACTCCTGGACGAAGTTCATCGTGCTGAGTGACAGCTCTGAGTCGCTGCGCGCATAGAGGCGCAGCTCTCCGATCGGGTCGCCGTTGGGGAGCTGCCGGGACCCGTCGGAACCGACCGTGTAGCCCGCGGCGTCGAGCAGCTCCTCGGCCTTGCCCGGGTCGTAGGCGAAGGCGTCGGCGTCCGGAGGCTCGTACTGGTAGCGGGTGTAGGCGGGCGGGATGACAGTGCCCCACGCTTTGGCCGCGCCCTGGTAGGTCTTGTCCACGAGCGTCTGCCGGTCGATGGCGTAGCTGAGGGCGAAACGGAAGGCTGGGTCGAGAACAGCAGGGTTCGGGTCACCGAGCGGATCACCGGTCTTGGGATCGGCGGACCCGACGTTGAAGCCGACCTCGTCGAAGCCTGGCGAGTCTCCGGTCAGCGCCGTGATGTCGTGGTTTCCCTCCAGCGCCTTCACCTGCAGAGGGGTCACGCCCTCGGCGAAGTCGATCTCGCCGGCTTTAAGGGCCTGCACCAGCGTGTCCTCAGATTTGAACACCCGGAAGTCCAGCTCGTCGTAGCTTGGCGTTCCCTTCCAGTAGTCCGTGTTGGGCTCGAACCGGTACGTAGAACCTCCGGCCTTGCCTTCGATGAGGCGAAAGGGTCCCGAGCCGACCACGTCGGGGGGCTCGTTCGAATAGGTCTTGACGTCATCCTCCGGGACGTCCTTCCAGATGTGCTCAGGCACGATGGGCATCGGCAGCAGCGGCAGCACGGCGTTGGGCTCGCTCAGCGTGAGGATCACTGTCTCGGCATCCGGTGCCGTGATCTTCTCGACCGAGCCGAGGTAGGACCCCCAGGAGGCCGACTCCGGCCCACCGTCGAGAATGCGGTTGTAGGTGTAGGCGATGTCGGCCGCAGTGAGGTCCTCGCCGTCGGACCACGTGACGCCGGTGCGGATGTGGAAGGTCCAGGTGAGCCCGTCGGCCGACGTGTCCCACGAGGAGGCCAGTCCCGGTTGCGGCGACATGTCCTTGTCGGAGTAGGTGATCATGTAGTCGTACATCAACGCCCACGCTTCGTAGGACTCAGCCTCGATGCCGTTGAAAGGGTTGAACGAGTCCACCTCGTTGGTGATGCCAACGGTGAACGTCGTCGGGGAGTCCGTCGCCGCGGCGGCCGTGCCCTGGCTTGCCAGCACGCCGACGGCGGCCGTCATGGCCACCGCACTCAGGGCGACGGCGAGGGCGAACCCCCTCAGCAAGCCTCGTCGAGAGGCGCCACCGGCTGTCGTCATGCGTGGCCGCATCCGGCTCCCATCCTTGGGCGACCGCGTGAGGCGTGAGCGTCGCGGCGAGTCACCCGCTGCTGAACGGTCGGTCAGTAGTAGTGCGTATGCCGTTCCTACTACACACGGCGTCGCTGCGGTAGATCCCGGACGTGATTGTGTCCGGGCAGTTGCCTGGCGGCAGCTCACACAGGCCAGATGACCTCAGCCCGCCCGGCGGGGGCGGAGGTAGATTGACGCCCGTGACGACGGCGCAGCACCCCCGGCAACAGGATGAGAAGCCCGCTCCTCCCGTGGCACGACGAGCGGAGATAGTCCGTGAGCTGCACGGTGATGATCGTAGTGATCCCTATGCATGGCTGCGGAACACCGAGGACGAGCGGGTGCTGGATCATCTGGCCGCCGAGCGCGCATACTACGACGCGGCGTCGGGCGCCTGGGCGGAAACTGCGGACCAGCTGGCCGCGCAGATGGCGGCTCGAGTGCCCGCGTCCGACCTGTCGGTAGCTGTCCGCCGCGAACGCTTCCAGTACCTGCGGTTCTGGCCGCGACATGGCGAGTACGAGCAGCTGTGGCGTGAGCCGGCAGGCACGCACGAGGCAGTGGAACAAACCTCGCCGGGCTCGGCGGCTGAGCTGTTGCTCGATCCTGCGACCTTGCTCGGGCAGTCGTCCTACATCGACGTCGAGCTGACTGCCGTCAGCCCGGATGAGCAGCTACTCGCGTACTCCGTCGACCTGACCGGCGAGGAGGTCTACGAGCTGCGCTTCCGTGACCTGAACACCGGCCACGATCTCGCCGACTCGGTCGCGCGCAACTACTACACCGGCGCCTGGAGCGCCGAGTCCGCCGCCTTCTTCTACACCGTCCACGACGACCGGTACCGGTCGCACGAGGTCTGGCGGCACCGAGTCGGCACCGACGCCGCCGAGGACGTGCTCGTGGTGGCCGAGCCCGATGAGCACTTCGAGCTCGAGGTGCGGGCATGTCGCTCCGGCGACGTCATCGAGATCGCGTCCATGTCGCGTGACACCACGCAGGTGTGGCTGGTCGACGCCCACCGGCCCGAGACGCCCGCTCGCGTCGTGGAACCGCGACGAACCGGCGTCGAGTACCGCGTCGAACACACCCGAACTCGCACCGGTGACCGGCTCTTCATCGTCACCAACGACGGCGCCGACGAGTTCAGGATGATGACAGCAAGTCTCGCGCGGCCGTCGCGAGACAACTGGGTGCAGGTGTTGCCCGAGTATCCCGATGAGCGCCTGTACTCGGCCACCGCCTTCTCGGGTCACCTCGTCACCGCGCTGCGACGCGATCTCCACCTGATGCTGCGTATCTATCGCGTGGGCGACGACGGGGCCCTGGTGCTTCCGGGGCTCGACATCGAGGCGCAGGTGCCGGTCGGCAGCCTGGAGCTTGGCGAGAACGCGCTGTATGACGCGGAGCGCCTCACCGTGGCCGAGCAGTCCTACACATGTCCCCCCGTCTGGTACTCGGTGGACCTGACCTCCGGCAACCGCATCAGGCTCAAGCAGATGCCGCTTCCTTTGGCGGACGCCGCAGACTACGTCAGCGAGCTGGTAGCTGTGCCTGGCGACGTCGACATACCGGTGACGCTGGTGCGTCGTGTCGGCACACCGCTCGACGGAACCGCGCCCTGCCTGCTCTACGCCTACGGTGCCTACGAGTCCTGCTTCGAGCCGGAGTTCGACCCGGCCCTCACCTGCCTGCTGGACCGAGGCGTGGTCTTCGCGCACGCGCACGTCCGAGGAGGTGGCGAGGGCGGCCGGCGCTGGTGGCTCGACGGTCGGATGGAGCACAAACAGCACACCTTCACCGACCACGTGCGGGTGGCCCGGCACCTGTCCGACCGTGTCGTCGACGGCTCCCGGATCGTCACTCGGGGGCTGTCCGCCGGGGGCCTGTTACAGGCAGTCGTGTTCGGTCAGGCCCCCGAGCAATGGTGCGGTGTGGTCGCTGAGGTTCCGTTCGTGGACGTCGTGACCACCATGCTCGACCCCAGCCTGCCTCTGACGGTCAACGAGTGGGACGAGTGGGGCGACCCCCGTCGGGCCGAGGACTACGCGTGGATGCGGGCGTACTCGCCGTACGACAACCTGCCGCCGGCGGGCGGTCGACCCGACCTGCTCGTGACGGGGGCACTGCATGACCCCAGGGTCATGGTGTTCGAGCCGGCCAAGTGGGTGGCGGCTCTGCGTCATACCGACCCCACCTGGTCACCGCGTTGTGCGTTCCGCGTCGAGCTGGGCGAGGGAGCCCATGTCGGACCCTCGGGGCGCTATGCCCACCTACGGTACGAGGCTGAGGTCTACGCCTGGGTGCTCAGCCGCTTCGGCGGCAAAGACGCACCCGCCTCCGCGCACGACTGACCGGAGCGCCTGGTCGTCGGATTGCAGTCAGGCGGCGTCCTCGTCGTCGACGGTGACGTTGCGGGTGCGGTTGGGGTCGACCGGTACGCCCGGGCCCATGGTCGACGAGATCGTCACCTTGCGCAGGTAGCGCCCCTTCGAGCTCGACGGCTTGAGCCGCAGCACCTCTTCGAGCGCCGCCGCGTAGTTCTCGGCGAGCTTCTCCAGCGGGAACGACGCCTTGCCGATGATGAAGTGGAGGTTGGCGTGGCGGTCGACCCGGAACTCGATCTTGCCGCCCTTGATGTCACTGACCGCCTTGGCCACGTCCGGGGTCACGGTGCCTGTCTTCGGGTTCGGCATGAGGCCGCGGGGACCCAGCACCCGACCCAGCCGGCCGACCTTGCCCATCATGTCGGGAGTCGCGACCACGGCGTCGAAGTCGAGCCAGCCTCCGTTGACCTTGTCGATCAGCTCGTCGCCGCCGACAACGTCGGCGCCAGCGGCACGGGCGGCCTCAGCCCGATCACCACTGGCGAACACGAGGACGCGAGACGTCTTGCCGGTACCGTGCGGCAGTTGGACCGTGCCGCGGACCATCTGGTCGGCCTTGCGGGGGTCGACCCCGAGGCGCATCGCCACGTCGAGGGTGGCGTCGAACTTCTTTGAGCCACTCGACTGCGCGAGCGTGATCGCCTCGAGCGGGGAGTAGAGGGCGTCCGGGTCGACCTTGGATGCCGATGCGTTGTATGCCTTACTGCGCTGCATGATCTGGATCCTTTCGATTGAGCCAGTGTGGTGAGCGGGCCAGCGCGGCCCTTCCACATGAGCGTGTCAGCGGTTGACCGTGACGCCCATCGACCGCGCGGTGCCTTCGACGATCTTCATGGCGGCGTCGACGTCGTTGGCGTTGAGGTCGGGCAGCTTGGTGGTCGCGATGTCACGGACCTGGTCGCGGTTGATGGTGCCCACCTTGTCCTTGTGCGGCACCGATGAGCCCTTGGACAGGCCCGCAGCCTTCTTGATCAGCTCGGCTGCCGGAGGGGTCTTGGTGACGAACGTGAACGACCGGTCCTCGAAGATGGTGATCTCAACCGGGATGACGCTGCCACGCATGGGTTCCGTCGCGGCGTTGTAGGCCTTGCAGAACTCCATGATGTTGACGCCATGTGGGCCGAGAGCTGTGCCGACGGGAGGCGCCGGAGTGGCGGCGCCCGCCTGCAGCTGCACCTTGACGAGCGCGGCGAACTTCTTCTTGGGAGGCATGGTTCGGGTCCTTGTGCTTTCAGGGGGTCGTGCGGTGGACTGGGTCAGACCTTCGCGACCTGGTCGAAGCTCAGGTCGACCGGGGTCTCCCGGCCGAAGATCTCGACCAACGCCTTGACGCGCTGGGCGTCCACGTTGGTCTCGGTGATGGTGGCGTGCAGCGTTGCGAACGGTCCATCGACAACCATGACGGAGTCACCAGCATAGAAGTCGGTGAACTCGACCTTCTGCTGCTTGGACTGCTGCGGCGTCTCGGTCTGTTGCACGATGGCAGGTGCGAGCATGGCCTCCACCTCAGCCAGGCTCAACGGGACCGGCTGATGGCTGTGACCAACGAAACCGGTCACCGAGGGGGTATGGCGTACCGCCGCCCAGGACTCGTCGGTGAGCTCCATGCGCACCAGGACGTAGCCAGGCAGAACGGTGCGGTTCACCTTGCGGCGTTGACCGTTCTTGATCTCGAACACTTCCTCCTGCGGCACGTGGACCTCGTAGATGAAGTCCTCCATGTTGAGGGAGCCGATGCGGTTCTCAAGGTTGGTCCTGACGCGGTTCTCCATGCCTGAGTAGGTGTGGATGACGAACCACTCACCGGGCTTGGTGCGCAGCGCCTCACGGAACTCCTCGAGCGGGTCCGGAGCAGCAGCCTCCGCGCCGTCGACAGCAGCAGCGTCACCAACGTCGTCGCCAGGCTCGTCGACTCCTGTCGTTCCGCCCTCCTCGGTGTCCGAGAGACCCTCAGCACCGAGTAGCAGCGCCTCATCGGCGACGGCCTCGTCGGAGATCTCGGCGCCATCGGGTGGCAGGCCGGGGTCGCTGTCGCCGTCGGGCACATCGACGGTCACGGAGGTGTCGTCACCCGACTGCGGCGCCTGCGCCGCCCTGCCGCTGGAGAAGGTGGCCTCAGGAGCCGACGGTGCGAGGGCGGCGTCGGAGGTCTCGGACACGTACTGCTCGGTCACTGGATGGTCACTCACAAACTCTCGAGGGGTCGACTGACGCGGAACACGTCAGCCGAAGACCTTGAACGAGGCGCTGTTGAACAGGTAGTCCAGCAGCGACACGAACCCGATCATGAACAAGACGAAGACGAGGACAACCATGAAGTAGGTGACGAGCTGGTCACGCGTGGGCCAGATGACCTTGCGAAGCTCGGCGATGACCTGCCGCAGGAACAGCCCGACACCCGTCCGGCCGCTTCCGGCGGGCCGACGCTCGCTCGACGAGCTGGGTGCGCGGGTCTCGGTCACATCTCAGCCTTTCGTCAGCTGCTTGCTCAGGTGTGTCGCAGGGCAGGAGGGACTCGAACCCCCAACCGCCGGTTTTGGAGACCGGTGCTCTGCCAGTTGAGCCACTGCCCTCCGGTGGTGTGCGCCCCGCTCGCCGCTCCTCGACCATGGTCAGGGCACACCGGACAGGGGTGCAGGATCCACCAAGATCCCGAGTGTACGTCGTGGGCGCCCTCGAGGTCGAACCCAGCGGGCGTCGCAGGCCCTCGTCGGGGCGGTCCTGCGATCTCGCCGGCATGAGGTTGGTTCGGCCCCGTCGGCGGCCGAGAGTCAGTGGTAGGCCGCCGCCTGAATCGAGTAGAGGTCGGCGTAGGCGCCGCCGCGGGCCATCAGCTCCTCATGACTGCCGACCTGAGCGATCCGCGCGCCCTGCATGACGACGATCAGGTCCGCCATCCGGACCGTGCTGAACCGGTGCGAGACCAAGATGGTGATGCCACCCACTACTCCCGAGCGAGCCGCTTGAGCATAGTGAGCGAACAGCTCGTGCTCGGTCTCTGCATCGAGCGCCGCAGTCGGTTCGTCGAGAACGAGCAGCAGCGGGTCCCGCCGCATGAAGCCTCGCGCCAGGGCCAGCTTCTGCCACTGACCGAAGCTCACATCGACACCGCCCGGCCAGGTCGGGCCGAGCTGGGTGTCCAGGCCGGACTCGAGGCGCTGGACCACGTCGCCCGCTCCTGCTCTCGACACCGCGCCCTGGACCGCCTCGTCGTCGTCCACAGCCGGCAGGTCCCCGACGCCCACGCTGGTGCGGGCAGCCAGCTCGAAGCGGAAGAAGTCTTGGAACGCGCCGGACACCCTCCTGCGCCAAGCATCCGACGCGATCGCCGAGAGCGGCCGGCCGTCGACGAGGAGCCGCCCACGGGTGGGCTCGTACATCTTGCACAGCAGCTTGACCAGCGTGGACTTGCCTGCACCGTTCTCACCGACGACCGCAACCACGGCTCCCGCCGGCAGGTCGAGGTCGACCTCATCGAGCACGAGCGCGTCGGAGCCGGGATAGGCGAACGAGACTTGCTCGAACGCGATGCCGACCTGGAGGGCATCCGGTGGCTTCTCGTCGGCGTGCTCGGTCAGCCCGGCGGCATAATCCTCGAGCCAAGCAAGTCGCCGAGACCCGTCGAGCCAGATGCCGCGCAGAAAGCCGATCTCCGCCATCGTCGCGGCGACGTAGGCCGAGAGGCGCCCCCCAGCGGCGAGCACCAGCAGCACGTCACCGGCAGAGCCGTGGATGCCCGAGGCGACGAAGACCACCGCTCCAACGAAGCCAAGCCCGAAGACTGTCCAGGCGGCGGCGTGCCAGACAGCACTGGTCCACCTGGTAGAAGAGACAGCGGCGTACCACCGCTCCCACTCCTGGCGCCGGCGCTGGACTAGCTGGGGCCCGATGCCCGTGACCCGTACCTCCTTGCCGGGAGCCGCTGCCGTGGCTGTGGCGAAGAGATGGGCGGCGAGACGGTTGTGCGAGGCGGCGCGCTCCTCGACGGCACGTTCGACACCGGGACGCCAAGACGCGGTGCCCACGGTGGGCGCAGCGAACACCAGCAACAACGCCAACGCGGGGTGGATCGACATCAGCAGCGCCGCGGTCAACCCGAGGCGAACGATCCAGCCGCAGGTGGAGAACAGGGACATGTACATGTGGTCGAGCACGAAGATCTGGGTCCGCAGCACGGCGAGGCGGTCGAGGAAGTCACGTCGCTCGTGGTGCTCGATGGTCGAGATCGACGCCTGTAGCGCCGCGACGTGCGACTCCAGCACGATCGTGACCTTGTCGCGGAAGCGCCGGGTGACCCTCGAAGCCACCACCCGTAGCAACCAGGTGAGCGTCACCGCGGCGCCCATGCCCAACACCGCGAACAGGACCCGCCGCCGGTCACCGGCGATCGCGCCGTCCGCCAGCAGCTTCAGTAGCAACGCGATCAGCGCGTCTGGGACCGCCGACAGCAAGGACGTCACCAGCGCGAAGATGAGCAGCCCGGGCTCGTGAGAGTAGCCGAGCCGGCACAGCCGCCACATTGAGGCAAGAGCAGGGGGCGTGTCGTCAGGCGAGGACGTCATAGTCCACCCCCTCGTCATCGGCGACCGCCTCGAACCGGCTGGCCTGGAGATCGAACATCGTCCGGTAGCGACCGCGTAGCGCCATCAGCTCGTCGTGGCTGCCGAGCTCGATGACGCGTCCGTGCTCAAGCACGGCGATCCGGTCTGCGTGGCGCACCGTGGAGAACCGGTGGGAGATCAAGATGGTGGTGACGTCGCGGGTCGCTTCGAGGATGCGGTCGAAGATCGCCGCCTCGCCGCGCACGTCGAGCTGTGCCGTCGGCTCGTCGAGTAGCACCAGACCGGCACCACGTCGTACGGCGCACAGCGCCCGGGCGAGGGCTACCCGCTGCCACTGCCCGCCCGACAGGTCGGTGCCCTGGTCGTAGCCCTTCGCCAGTGGTGTGTCCAGGTCGGCAATGTCCTCGGCGCCCGCGTCTTTCAAGGCGGCGAGGATGTCGGTGTCGGGAGCGCCCTCGGGAGACACGTTGTCACGCAAGGGGAGGTCGAGCCGGACGAAGTCCTGGAAGACGACCGTCACCTGAGCGCGCCAAGTTTCGATGTCCAGCTCGCGTAGATCCACCCCGTCGACCTCGATCGTTCCGGAGTCCGGGTCGTACAACCGGCACAGCAGCTTCGCCAGGGTGGTCTTGCCAGCTCCGTTCTGCCCGACGATCGCGAGAGACGAGCCGGCCTGGACGGTCAGGTCGAGTCCGTCGTAGATGGGACGGTCGGTGTGGGGATAGCTGAACCGCAGGTCTCGCAAGCGCAGCTGCGAGCGCGGCGCGCGCGCCTCGACGCGCTGCCCCCCCAACGACAGGGCTCCTCGCGAGGCCATCGCCGTCCGGAGCCGCAGGACCGCCACCACCGGGGCCGAGGTGCCGTCGATCACCCAGTTGAGACCGCCGAAGGCGACGGCACTGACGCCGACGGCCACCTGGGCGTAGACCACGAGCTGCCCGAGCGACAGGTCGCCGTTGACGGCGTCGGAGCCGAGCGCCCAGAACACGACTCCGTTGGCAAGGGCGACAACGGCGAGACACACACCCACGGACCTCTGGCGCAGTCGCGTCGCTTCGTACTGCAGCTCGAACAGCCGCTTCCTGCGAGCGCGGAAGCGATCCGTGGCCCACCCCTGGAGACCGAAGAGCCTCAGCTCCTTGGCCGCGGGCGGGTCGACGGCCAGCCGGTAAGCATAGTCGGCATGACGTTGAGCCGACCTGACCTCGTCGGTGTTGCGGTCCTTCCAGATCGAGCTCTCCCGCAGCAGCCAGTGGGTGCTGCCCCAGGCACCCACGAGCAGCAGCGGTGCCCACCACGAGTAGCCGAACAGCACCGCGGCTGCTGCCGCCCCACTGGTCAGCTCGACGAGACCGCCGGCCAGAAATCCCATGCTGAGGTACATGGGTGGCCCGGTCATGCCGAGGTCGAACTCGCGGGCAGTGGTCAAGTCGTTGGCCAGCTCGGGGTCCTCGAGATGGCCGATGCCTGGGGGTGCGACACAGGTGGTGGCGAGCTCGTCGTTGAGCCAGGAGGCGAGGCGGGCGCCCAGCGCGGCGCTCAGCACCTCGTGGAAGGGAGCGACCACCTGCAGCAGTACGAACGTCACCCCCATGGCGAAGAGAGGAAGCGTGAGAGAGCTGCGGTCCTGGACGGCTCCGACCAACGCCCCGGTGGCGACCGCAAAGAGCGCCGGCAGAACTCCCCTCGCTACGACAGCCGCCCACCACAAGGACGACAGTCCGCCGCCGGCCCGAGGCAGACTGCGGGCAAGCTGCCACTCAGGCCTCTCGCGCAGTGAGGAGAGGTGGAGCACGCGCTCATCATGGCACCCGCAGCCGACGCCGGACTCGGTCGAGGCGCCGGCGGACCCGCTGGCGCAGCCGGCACCGCACGCGGTGCGAGGATGGGCGCCATGAGCGCCTCGACGCCGCCTCCAGCTGCCGGCCCCCCACGACCCCACGCTCGAATCTCCCGCCGCGTCGGCGATATCGCAGAGTCCGCGACCCTCGCTGTCGACGCCAAGGCCAAGGCGCTCAAGGCGTCGGGGCGCCCCGTCATAGGGTTCGGCGCCGGGGAGCCGGACTTCGCCACCCCTGACTACATCGTCGAGGCTGCCGTCGAGGCCGCCCGGGACCCGCGCAACCACCGCTACACCCCCGCTGGTGGGCTGCCGGAGCTGAAGCAGGCGATCGCGAACAAGACCGCTCGCGACTCCGGGTATGACGTCATGCCCGAGCAGGTGCTCGTCACCAACGGCGGCAAGCAGGCGATCTACGAGGCGTTCGCCGCTCTGCTTGACCCTGGCGACGAGGTGCTCCTGCCGACGCCGTACTGGACGACGTACCCCGAGGCGATCCGGTTGGCCGGGGGCGCAGCTGTCGAGGTGCTCGCCGACGAGACCCAGGACTACCTCGTCAACGTCGAGCAGCTCGAGGCGGCTCGCACCGACCGCACCAAGCTGCTGTTGTTCTGCTCGCCCTCCAACCCGACCGGTTCGGTCTATGCGCCGCAGCAGGTCCGCGACATCGGTGAGTGGGCGCGCGACAACGCGGTGTGGGTCGTCACCGACGAGATCTACGAGCACCTAACCTACGCGGGTGCAACGGCTAGCTCGATGCCCGTCGAGGTGCCTGCCCTGGTCGACACGTGCGTCGTCGTCAACGGGGTGGCGAAGACCTATGCGATGACCGGGTGGCGGGTCGGATGGATGATCGGGCCCGTTGACGTCGTCAAGGCGGCGGCCAACCTGCAGTCCCACCTCACCTCGAACGTCTCCAACGTGGCGCAGCGGGCGGCCCTCGCCGCCGTCACGGGGGACCTGTCGGCCGTCGACATGATGCGCGAGGCGTTCGACCGGCGGCGGGTCACGATCGTGCGCATGCTCAACGAGGTCGAGGGGTTCGAGTGCCCGGAGCCCCGTGGCGCGTTCTACGCCTACCCCTCGGTCAAGGGTGCGCTGGGGCGCAACATCGCGGGGCGCACGGCTGGAACCTCGGCCGAGCTTGCCGAGATCATTCTCGACGAGGTTGAGGTGGCGGTGGTCCCCGGAGAGGCGTTCGGCACTCCGGGCTACCTGCGGCTCTCCTACGCCCTCGGAGACGACGACCTGGCCGAGGGGGTCACCCGCATCCAGAAGCTGCTGGGGTGACGGGCAGCGCGTCCCCCACCGGGCAGCACCGAACGCTCGCGTCGCTGCCGAAGGCCCACCTGCACCTGCACTTCACCGGGTCGATGCGGCACCGAACCGTCGTCGAGCTGGCGGTCGAGCACGGCGTACACCTGCCCGACGCCCTCATGGCGGACTGGCCACCAGAGCTCTCGGCGGCCGACGAACGAGGCTGGTTCCGGTTCCAGCGGCTCTACGACATTGCGCGGGCGGTGGTTCGTACGGAAGCCGACGTACGCCGGCTGGTGCGGGAGGCCGCCGAGGACGATGCGGCCGAGGGGTCGAGATGGCTGGAGATCCAGGTCGACCCGAGCGGGTACGCCCCGGTCTTCGGCGGGATCACCGCCTTCACCGACCTGGTGGTCGACGCCGCGCGTTCGTCCAGCGAGGCGACCGGTGTCTCGGTCAGCGTCGTCATCGCGGCCAACCGCACGCGGCATCCCCTGGATGCCCGAAGCCTGGCTCGGCTCGCCGCGCAGTACGCCGGTCGAGGCGTCGTGGGCTTCGGATTGTCGAACGACGAGCGACGAGGGCAGACGGCCGACTTCGAAAAGGCTTTCGGGATCGCTGAGAGCGCCGGCCTGACACTGACTCCGCATGGAGGTGAGCTGTGCGGCGCGGACAGTGTCCGGATGTGCCTGGACGTGCTGCGGGCCACCCGGATCGGCCACGGCGTCCGCTGCACCGACGACCCCCGGCTCGTGGCTCGGCTGGCCGACGCCGGCGTGACGCTGGAGGTCTGCCCCGGGTCCAACGTCGCGCTCGGGATCTTTCCCGACCTGGCATCGGTGCCGGTACGCGTGTTGTTCGAGGCGGGAGTGCCGCTGGCTCTCGGCGCAGACGACCCGCTGCTGTTCGGCAGCCGGCTGCTCGACCAGTACGCCGCGGCTCGGGACGTCTACGGCTTCTCGGACGCCGAGCTGGCAGAGGTGGCCCGCATGTCGGTGCGGGGGTCGACCGCCTCCGGTGACATCCGCACGAGACTCCTGGCCGACATCGACACCTGGCTCGCTTCTCCCCCACCCCCTCCACCCGTTGAGAGGCCAGGTTCTGCCTGTTGAGAGTCCAGCGCGCGAAACCTGGCCTCTCAACGCGCGAAACCTGGCCTCTCGACGCGGGAAAGCTGGACTCTCGACGCGAGGGACTGCTCGACCCGATCAGAGGGAACAGCCGACGAGGACGGGTTCGGGCTCCAGCCGGATGCCGAAACGCTGCTCAACACCGTCGCGCACCTCACGGGCGAGTGAGATCAGATCGTCAGTCGTGCCCGCTCCGCGGTTGGTGAGGGCCAACGTGTGCTTGCCGGACACCTGGACCCCCTCGTGGCCGTACCCGCGGGAGAAACCAGCGTGCTCGATCAACCAGGCGGCGCTCGTCTTGACGGTCCCGTCCGGCTGCGGGTATGCCGGAGCATCGTCGGGCAGCTGGTCAGCCTGGACGAACGGATTGGTGAAGAACGACCCCGCGCTCCAGGTGTCCCGGTCCGACTCGTCGAGCACCATCCCCTTGCTGCTACGCAGCCTGAGGACCGCCGACCTCACCTGCGCAGCGGGCGCCCTCTCACCCGCCTGCACCTCCAGTGCGCGGGCCAGCTCGCCATACCGCACCGGCTCGCCCAGGGAACCCTGTCGGAGCTGGAAGGTCACCGCCCCGACCACGAAGCGTCCAGGGTTCTGCTTGAACAGGCTCGTCCGATAGCCGAACTGGCACTCACTCGCGAACATGGTGCGCGTACGCCGCTCGAGCCGGTCGAAGACGTGCACCCGGGCGACGCTGTCGGCGATCTCCTGACCATAGGCGCCCACGTTCTGGATCGGCGCTGCGCCGATAGTGCCGGGAATACCCGAAAGCGCCTCGAGCCCGATGCACTCCAGCTCCAACGACGCCGCGACGAGAGTGTCCCAGTCCTCACCCGCCTCGACAGTCAGCTCGACTCCGGCGCACGCCGACGTGTCGCTCGTCCTGCCGCAGCTCTGCACCCGGACGACCAGACCGTCGAAACCCGCATCGGAGACCACGAGGTTGCTGCCGCCGCCGAGCACCAGGACCTGCTCACCGTCGCGATCGGCGGCGGCGACGGCGTCGTACAGCTCCAGCCGCGACTGCGCCGTGAGCCAGCGCCGGGCGGGCCCCCCCAACCGCAGCGTCGTCCACTCCGACAGGGATCCCGCCGTCGTCAGCACCGCACCACGGCCCTGCACATGCCGAGCACCTTCTGGCCATTATGGGTGACTGCCAGCTCCAGCGTGGCGAAGCCGGTCTCCTCGTCGAGAGATGTGACGGAGCCGCTCACCTCCACCCGCGCACCATCCTCGTCATCCGGCACCACCACGGGACGGGTGAAGCGCGCGCCGAAGGTCTGCACCGCGGCGGGGTCAGGCACCCACGACATCAAGGCTCTGCCCGCCAGCGCCAGGGTGTACATGCCGTGGGCCACCACCCCCGGCAGCCCGACCTCGTGCGCGATGCGGTCGTTCCAGTGAATGGGGTTGAAGTCACCGGCGGCCCCGGCGTAACGCACCAGGTCGGCACGTCGCACGACGAATTCCTGCTTCTCGAGCTGCTGGCCGGCTTCCCAGCTCACGTGCCCGGCCCTCGATGGACCAGGGTGGCGAATGCTGTCGCAACCGGCTCACCGCCGATGGTGGCGATCTCGGTCCGGGTCCCGAGCACGTCCATCCCCGCCGCAGCACGCAATGTCTCCACGGTGAGCGTTGCCACCAGCTCGTCACCGGCTCTGATGGGACGCACCTGCTCGAACCGCTGGTCGCGGTGCACGATGTTGCGCAGCTCGATTCCGACATCAGGATCCGTCATCAGCTGCGTCATGGCACGGAACGCGACGACGATGGGAAAGGTCAGCGGTGCGGTCTCGTCGTCGTCAGTGGCGGCGGCGCCGATCGACTCACGGAACTCGGCGAGCTTCTCCCGCCCGACCGTGTATGGCGCCGTGGGCGCGAAGGCGCGTCCAGCCAGTGCGGGGTCGAGCGGCATACCAGGGACGCTAGCGTCCAACAGTCAGCGGGTCTCGCGGTGGGCCTGGTGAATGCGGCAGCGCGGACAGAACTTCTTCAGCTCGAGCCGGTCGGGGTCGTTGCGCCGGTTCTTGCGGGTGATGTAGTTGCGCTCTTTGCACTCGGTGCACGCCAAGGTGATCTTGGGGCGGATGTCGGTGCTCTTGCTGGCCACGGTTGCCTCTTCTTCGACGTTGCAGGGTGGTGCTGCTGGATCGTGCTGGGGCGGTGCTGCTGGGTCGTGCGGGGCGGTGCTGCGCTCGGTTCAGCGGAGTAGCGGGGGCGGGACTTGAACCCGCGACACCACGATTATGAGCCGTGTGCTCTGACCACCTGAGCTACCCCGCCGCCGGACCCGGCCACCCCACGGTGCCGATGCACCAGGAGAGCCGATTCCAGAGCCCCTTTACGGAATCGAACCGTAGACCTTCTCCTTACCATGGAGACGCTCTGCCGACTGAGCTAAAGGGGCAAGCGACGTATGAGGATACACAGCGACATCTCTGTAACGGTAATCGAGAAGGCGTCGATGGCGAGAGGCATTCCGCCCCTCTAGGGTCGCTGCATGACCGAGACCGAGACCGGTGACACAGCTCGCTCGTACGCAGACCAGCCCGTTCGCATCGGTGTGCAGCTGCAGCCGCAGCATGCCGACTACGCCGCCATCCGCCGTGCCGCCGCTCGGGTGGAGGAGATGGGCGCCGATGTCCTGTTCAACTGGGACCACTTCTTTCCCCTGTATGGCGACCCGGACGGCAAACACTTCGAGTGTTGGACGATGCTGGGCGCCTGGGCCGAGGCGACGCAGCAGATCGAGATCGGCGCGCTGGTGACCTGCAACGCTTACCGCAACCCTGAGCTGCTCGCCGACATGGCTCGCACCGTCGACCACATCAGCGACGGGCGGCTGATCCTCGGGATCGGGTCGGGGTGGTTCGAGAAGGACTTCGACGAGTACGGCTACGAGTTCGGGACCGCAGGGGGAAGGCTGGACTCCCTCGCTGAGGCGCTGCCGAGGATCGAGGCCAGGCTGGACAAGCTGAACCCGCCTCCCACCCGCCACATCCCGGTGCTGATCGGAGGCGGTGGAGAGAAGAAGACGCTTCGCCTCGTCGCTCGCCATGCCGACATCTGGCACGGTTTCGGTGACGTCGAGACGATCCGGCACAAGCACGCCGTCCTCGACGAGTGGTGCGCGAAGACCGGTCGGGACCCAGGAGAGATCGAGCGCTCGGCCGGCTCCCCCGACGGCGATCCCAGCGATGGCGGCGACGCGATGTATGAAGCCGGCACTCGAATGTTCACCGTCGGCACCGGTGGCCCCGACTATGACTTCGGCCGTCTGAAGGACTGGCTCGCCTGGCGCGACGACAAGAACCAAGCCTGAAACCCGACCGGCCGCCGCGGCACTGGCAGAAAGGTCGGGACTCAGCGGCATACAGCCCAAGCAGCCCGGTCGCAGAGACCGGGCTGATGGTGGCAGGTGTTGGGTTCGAACCAACGTAGGCTGAGCCGGCAGATTTACAGTCTGCTCCCTTTGGCCACTCGGGCAACCTGCCAGGGATGATGCTGGCCGCACCTGCAGGCGCGCGGCGAGCGATCACAATACCGTGGAGGCTGGACTCGGGCCTTCAGGGGCCGCCAAGTAAACCGTCAAGACCACAAGGAGCTGCCCATGGCCGCCGACTCGTCCTTCGACATCGTGAGCAAGATCGACCACCAGGAGGTTGACAACGCCGTCAACCAGACAGCCAAGGAGATCTCTCAGCGGTTCGACTTCAAGAACACCGGTGCGTCGATCTCGCGGCGCGGTGAGGCGGGAATCGACGTGACCGCCAACGCCGAGGAGCGCGCGCTGGCGGTACTCGACGTCCTCCAGGAGAAGTTGATCAAGCGAGGGCAGTCGCTCAAGATCCTGGACGCCGGGGAGCCACGAACCTCCGGCAAGGAGGTCAAGATCGACATCGACCTCAAGGAGGGCATCACCCAGGAACAGGCCAAGAAGGTGTCGAAGCTCATCCGCGACGAAGGCCCCAAGGGCGTCAAGGTGCAGGTGCAGGGCGAGGAGCTTCGGGTGTCGAGCAAGAAGCGAGACGACCTCCAGGAGGTCATCGCGCTCGTCAAAGGCCAAGAGCTCGACTTCGCAGTCCAGTTCACCAATTACCGCTGACCCAGCACTCCTTGCGACTTGTCAGACCCTCAGCTGGCTATAGCCGCTTGAGGGTCTGACAAGTCGAAGAATTGGGGGACGGGGCGGCGGTGGCTAGGGGAGAGCCGAGAAGAGAGGCGCCGGTACGACGGAGAGCGCTACAGCGGCTGCCAGACATCCGCCGGCGCCCACCAGAACCGGCCACGGCACGAACGCCCGTGGCTCGCCCCCCTCGGCAGTCGGCCCAGGCCTCAACACGACGACGAGCACTCGCAGGTAGTAGACCAGCCCGATCGCGACGTTGATGGCCATCACGATTGCGAGCCAGGTAAGGCGCCCGTCGACCGCGCTCTGGAAGATCACCACCTTGGCGAGCAGGCCGACCACGCCGGGAGGCAACCCTGCGAGGCAGAGCAACGCGAACGCCAACGCTGCACCGAGCAGCGGCGACCTCCTGACGAGCCCGGCCGCGTCCTCGACGAGGACGCCTCGAGACGACGATCCCGACGACAACCCGCCAAGCGACGACGATCTCGCCGACGGCGCGACATCCGCCTGCGGAGGGGCCGTCGCCGACAAAGCCATGGCTGTGACCACCGCGAACGCGCCGAGATTCACCACCGCATACATCAGCGCGTAGGCCTGCATGGCCGGCAACCCATCCGCACCTTCCGCGGCCAGCGGCACGAGCAGGTAGCCGGCCTGCGCGACCGACGACCAGGCCAGCAGCCGCACCAGGTTGCGCTGGCGCAGCGCGGCCAGGTTGCCCAGCGTCATGGTGACCGCCGCCGCCACGGCCAGAAGGGGTGACCAGGTGCCGTCGTACGACGGGAAGAAGCGGCCCAGCACGACCGCCAGCCCGGCCAGCCCGGCCACCTTGCTCACCACCGAGAGGTACGCCGCGACACCGACCGGGGCACCGACATAGGTGTCGGGCACCCACATCTGGAACGGCACCACCGCCACCTTGAAGCAGAGCCCAACGACGGTCAGCACCATGCCGACACCGACCACCGGCGTGATGGCTGCACCCGTCGCGGCAGCCGTGGCCACCGGGCCGGCGAGCACCGACCCGGTCGCCCCGTAGACCATCGAGATGCCGAGCAGCGTGAAGGCGGTCGCCACGACGGAGGCGACGAAGAACTTGACCGCCGCCTCGGCGCCGAGCCGGTCGCGCCGCCGCAGCCCGATCAAGGCGAAGACTGGCAGCGTCACCGTCTCCATGGAGACGACCAGCGTGATGA
>JBPCRX010000057.1:0-7979 GCA_050996395.1 Nocardioidaceae bacterium | reverse complement strand
GCCGCCGCTACCAGCCCAGCGGCCAACCCCGAGGCGGCAACCGTCAACGCCGACATGCCGCGCCCGACATAGTGTCAACCATGTCCTGACACACAGTGTCAGCAATGTCCCGTCACATCACACTGGCTCATACCCAGCGGAGGTTCTGACAAGTCGCGGGAGGCATGAACGTGTCGCGGGAGGCATGAACGTGTCAGACTCTCGGCTGCTCATAGCCAGCGGAGGCTCTGACAAGTCGCGGAGGAATGAACGTGTCGCGGGAGGAATGGCGTCCAGTGCCGGCGTCAGGCGAGCGAGGCCACCCAGGCGGTATGCAGGTCTGAGTAGCGCCCGCCGTCGGCAGCGATCAGCTCAGCGGGCGTGCCGTCCTCGACCAGCCTGCCGTGCTCCATGACCAGCACGCGGTCGGCGATCTCGACGGTGGACAGTCGGTGGGCGATGATGATCGCCGTCCGCTCCGCGAGGATCGTGCGCAGCGCGCGTTGCACCAGGCGTTCAGACGGCACGTCGAGGCTGGAGGTCGCCTCGTCGAGGATCAGCACGGCAGGGTCGGCCAAGAAGGCCCGCACGAAGGCCACGAGCTGACGCTGGCCCGCTGACAGCCGTCCACCGCGGTTGGCTACGTCGGTGTCGTATCCCTCAGGGAGGTGGGCGATGAACTCGTGGGCGCCGATCGCCTTGGCGGCGGCGGTGATCTCCTCGATGGAAGCGTTGGGCTTGCCGAAGGCGATGTTGTCGGCCACCGAGCCGTTGAACAGGTAGTTCTCCTGGGTCACCATCACAACCGCCCGACGCAGGTCCGCCTCGCTCAGCCGGCGCAGATCGACGCCGTCGAGTGTCACGTCGCCTCGCGTGGGGTCGTAGAAACGCGACACCAGCTTGGCCAGGGTGGTCTTGCCTGCTCCCGTGGTGCCGACCAGGGCCACGGTCTGACCAGCCGGGATCTCCAGGTCGAGGGCGGGTATGACGCTGCGCCCTTCGACGTACTCGAACGCCACGTCGGAGAAGGCAACGGCACCGTGTGGCTCGCGAAGCCGGGTCGGATGCTCCGGCTCGGGGACGGACGCCCTCTCCTCGAGCACTCCGGACAGCTTCTCGAGCGCGGCCGACGCGGACTGGAACGTGTTGTAGAACTGCGAGATCTCCTGCATGGGTTCGAAGAACTGCCGCAGGTAGAGCAAGAAGGCGGCGAGCACACCGACCGTCACCTCGCCGTCGAACGCGAGGTGCGCGCCGTAGATCAAGACGACGGCGACCGTCACGTTGCCCAGCAGCTTGATGCCCGGCATGAAGGTGCCGACCAACCGGAACGCGCGCTCGTTGGCCGCGCGGTAGTCGTCGTTGACCGCGTCGAAGATCTCCTGGTTGCGGTCCTCGCGGCGAAATGCCTGCACCGCCCGCATGCCGTTGATGGTCTCGACGAAGTGCACGATGACGAGCGCCACCGTCTCGCGGGTCCGGCGGTAGGCCTTGGCGGACGCCCGCCGGAACCACCGGGTGAGCAGCCACAGGAAGGGCAGGCACAGCAGCGCCACCAGCCCCAGCTTGACGTCGAGAACGAGCAGCAGCACAGCGGTGCCCACCAATGTCAGCAACGCGGTGATCAGACCGTCGAAGCCGCCCTCGAGCATCTCGTTGATGGCGTCCATGTCGGAGGTCTGGCGCGAGATGACCCGACCCGCCGTATAGCTCTCGTGGAAGGCCGGCGACAAGGTGTGGAAGTGGGCGAACATCCTGCGCCGCAGGCCGACGAGGACGCGCTCACCTGCGACACCAGCAAGCTGCAGGAACAGCTGACGGGTCACCGCCTGGACGACGACCGCCACCAGCAGCCAACCGACGATCACCCACAACGTGTGCTTGCCGGCCCCGGCCAGAATGGGTGGGATCCCGCTGTCGATGCCCTCCTTGACGAGGTAGGGCACGGCCAGCCGGGCCGCGTTCTCGACCAGGACGGCGGCCAACGCGACGCCGATGATGCGCTTGTGGGGGCGCAACAACTGACCCATGAGCCGCCGGGACCGATCCCGCAGCACCAGGGACACCTTGTCGGGGATCTCGTCGCGGTCCTCTGCCGCGACACCGCGCCAGCCCCGATGCTTCTCCTCCGGTGCGTTCGTATCCGTCGTGGTCACCGGGTCACCACCTCCCCGGCGACGTCCGTGACGTCGGCGTCGTCGGTGACGTCGGCGCCGTCGACCCCGGGGGCGCTCACGTCGGCGGCCTCGCCACCCAGCAGATCGCGGTATGCCGGCACGCTCGCCAAGAGCTCCTGGTGGCTGCCGACGTGACTGATGGTGCCGTCCTGCAGCAGGGCAACCTTGTCGGCGAGCATGACCGTCGACGCCCGATGCGCCACCACGATGCCGGTGGCCTGCGCCAGCACGCGGCGCAGCGCCTGCTCGACCAGGGCCTCGGTGTGCACGTCGAGCGCGGACAAGGTGTCGTCGAGCACGAGGATGCGAGGACGCGCCAGCACCGCCCGAGCCAGGGCCAGCCGCTGACGCTGACCGCCTGACAGCGACATGCCTTGCTCGCCGATGCGCGTGGCGAGACCCCAGGGCAGATCGGTGACGAAGCCGGCCTGTGCGGTCTGCACGGCGGCGGTGACGTCCTCGTCACTCGCGTCAGGGCGGCCCAGCGCGACGTTCTCGCGTGCGCTCATGGAGAACAGAGTCGGCTCCTCGAAGGCGGTCGCCACGACCGAGCGCAGGCATGGCAGCGTCAGCTCGCGCACATCGACTCCGTCGATGGCGACCCGGCCGCCTGTCACGTCATACAGCCTGGGCACCAGGCCGGTAAGCGCTGTCTTGCCGGATCCGGTAGCACCGACGATCGCCACCGTCTCGCCGGGGCGCACGTCGAGGTTGACGTCGCGGAGCACCAGCTCGTCGGAGTCCGGGAAGTGGAAGTCGACGTGCTCCAGCGTCAGGTGCCCCTGAGGCTGGTCGAGGACCCGTTGGCCGCCCGTGATGGTGGACTGGGTGTCGAATACGTCC
Organism: Nocardioidaceae bacterium; assembly: GCA_050996395.1. Lineage (GTDB taxonomy): Bacteria > Actinomycetota > Actinomycetes > Propionibacteriales > Nocardioidaceae > JBPCRX01. The sequence goes on along the minus strand of JBPCRX010000057.1, from coordinate 4,980 downwards.
ATGACTCGGTCGGCGGCCGTCATCGCCTCCTGAGCCATCGCCAAGATGACGCCGAGAGCCTCGATCGGCCAGATGAGCTGCAGCATGAGGGTGATGAACGCGACAAGCGTGCCAGGCGTGATCGACTCCTGTCCCACAGCAAGCGCGCCCAGCAGCAGGACTACCACCAGGCTGAGGTTGGGGATGATCTCCAGAAAGGTCCAGAATCGGGCGGACAGCCGAACCTTCTCGACGGCGCTCTCGTAGAGGCCCTGGGTACGGCGCTGGAAGCTCTCATTGGAGTAGTCGCTGCGGCCGAAGGACTTGATGGTGCGATAGCCGAGCGCTGCCTCCTCCACGGAGGTGGCGACGTCGCCCTGCTGGTCCTGCACGTGGCGCGACACGACGACGTAGCGCGTCTCGAACCGCTTGCTGAGAGCGATGATCGGGATCGCGGAGACGGCCACCACCAGCCCGAGCGGCCAGTACATGTTCAGAAGCACGACCGTGACGACAGTCAGCTGCAAGATGTTGATGATGAGGAACAGCAGACCGAAGCCCATGAAGCGGCGAAGCGCGCTGAGATCTCCGGTGACTCTGGAGAGCAGCTGGCCACTCTGCCAGCGGCCGTGAAACTCCATGGGGAGTGCCTGCATGTGGCGGTAGAGGTCGCCGCGGACCGCGGTCTCGAACCCGAGCACGGCGCGCGCCTGCACCCAGCGGCGGACGAGGATCAGGGCCGCCTCAGCGACGCCCAGGGCCAGTGCGAGCAGACCCAGCGGCAGGATCGGCCCGGACTCGTGATCGGCGATCGGGCCGTCGATGATGGCCCTGGTGACGAGCGGGATGGCGAGGCTGACGAAGACGCCGGTGACCGCGGTGGCCGCCATCAGAGCCAACGACCAACGGTAGGGGGTAAGGTACCGTCGCAACCGCCACAGCGAGCGAACGCCGCCTTGCCGGGGCGGCGCAGAGGCTTGCAGCGGTGGCGTCTGGAGACTCATCAGCCGGTGTCTGCCTCCTGCGCCGAGACGCTGTGGACTCACCTGGCGGAGCGGTCGGTGGCAGCGGTCGACGACCAGCGACCCGCAGGTGGAAGCCGCCGCAGTGCGGCGACGAGAGTGTGTGGCGGTGACCTCCACTCTAGTGTCTGCCTAGGACAGTTTCCAACGCTTAGCCGCCGGGTCAGCGTCGACGGGAGCCTCCTCAGTGCGTCGGGCCGGCCCGCTCGGCAACGACCTCGAGGAACCGATCGTTTGCCTCGGGCTCACCGACCGTGACACGCACACCGTCCCCGGCGAACGGCCGCACACTCACCCCGGCGGCGTCGCAAGCCTGGCCGAACGATGCCGCCTCGTCTCCCAGCGGCAGCCAGACGAAGTTTCCCTGCGCCGAGGGGACGCGCCAGTCGACCATCTCCCTCAGCGCCTCGACGATCCGCTCCCGCTCGGCCACGATTGCCGCGACCCGGTCGAGCAGCTCCGCCTCGGCCTCCAGCGATGCGATCGCCGCCGCCTGCGCGAGCTGTGAGACGCAGAAGGGCAGCGCGCACTTGCGGATGGCCTCAGCCAGCGGTGGCGGTGCGACGGCATACCCGATGCGCAGTCCGGCAAGGCCATAGGCCTTGGAGAAGGTTCTCAGCACCACGACATTGCCTCGCCCGCGCGCCAGCTCCAAACCGTCGACGCTGTCGGGATCGGTCACGAACTCGCCATACGCCTCGTCGAGAACCACCACCACGTCGTCGGGTACCGACTCGATGAGCTGGGTCAGCTCGGAGCGGTGCGCGACTGGACCGGTGGGATTGTTCGGCGTGCACACGATGAGGACCTTGGTCGCCTCCGTGACAGACCCTCGCATCGCCGCGAGGTCGTGCCGGGCGTCGGCAGCGAGAGACACCTGGACGCCGCGGGCACCGGTCAGACCGACCGCGATCGGGTAGGCCTCGAACGACCTCCACGCTTAGACCACCTCGTCGCCGTTCTCACACGTGGCCTGGAGCAGGTGGTAGAGGACCGCGACCGACCCCGTTCCCGAGGCCACCTGCGCGGCGTCGACACCGAGCTTGACGGCGATCGCCTCGTGCAGCGCGGCTGCTCCCATGTCTGGGTACCGGTTGAGCGCTTCGGCCGACTCGGCCACCTTCGCCACCACGCTGGGCAGCGGCGGATAAGGGTTCTCGTTGCTCGAGAGCTTGTAGGACGCTTGGCCGCCACCCGGCGTAGGCGGCCGACCAGCCTTGTAGGCGGGGATCGAGTCGAGGGCCGCCCGGGGGCGCGGAGACGTCATCCCGCGACCTTAGTCAGCGCCGGGTGGCGTGGCGCCGGCTCCCTCGGACGCCCCGCTGCCGATCGCAGCGGGCGCTGCGTCTTGCGAGGGTGGTGGCGCCATACAGTTCGGCTCATGGCCGTAGCACGCAACGTCCGACGAGGCTACGGACTGGTCGCCTTCGGGGCGGTCCTCTTCGTGGTCAACGCCGGGGTCTCTCGTGCCATCCAGTCGGCGGGCGTGGACTCGATGACGTTGACGACGGCACGCTGCACGGGCACGGCGCTCGTGCTCATGGCCGTGGTGCTGGCCCGCGGCGAGCGGCTCGGGCTGCCCCGCGGCTGGCGTGAGGTGGCAGTCGTCGTGGGGTTTGGGATCACAGGTGTGGCCCTGGTGCAGTACCTGTACTTCATCGCCATCGACCGCCTGCCGGTCGGCATCGCCTTGCTGCTCGAGTTCACCGCACCGGTGCTGGTGGCGCTGTACGCGCGGTTCGTCTACGCCGAGCAGGTGCGCCGGCGGATGTGGCTCGGCCTGGCCTGCTCCCTCGGCGGGCTGGCACTGGTGGCGCGGGTGTGGGACGGCCTCGAGCTCGACACGATCGGGGTGGCAGCCGGTCTCGGGGCGGCGCTGTCGCTGGCGACGTACTTCCTGCTCGGAGAACACAGCGTCAGCGACGAGTCGCCGCTGCACGTGCTCGCCGAGGCGTTCATCGTGGCAGCGGTGTTCTGGAACGTCGTTCGTCCGGTCACCAATCTGTGGAACACCGACCTCAGCGCCGACCAGTCACTGGGCGGGACGCTTTCGGCCCTGCACGCCCCACTATGGACTCTTTTCGTCTGGATGGTCGTGCTCGGCACGGTCGCGCCTTTCCTGGCCGAGCTGAGCGCCCTGCAGCACCTGTCCGCCACCGAGGTGACCCTCATCGGGATGCTCGAGCCGGTAGGGGCGACCCTGCTGGGCTGGCTCTGGTACCGAGAGCACCTCGTGGCTGCTCAGATCGTGGGCGTGGTCCTGGTGCTGCTCGGCATTGCGCTGGCGCAGACAGCTCGGGTCCGCGCCAGGGTCGACCACCCTGTCGCAGTGACGTGACACGATCGACGTGTGAGCTGGCTCCTACGCATCGTCACCAACGCCTTGGCCCTGGCGGCGGCGGCGGGGCTGTTCCACGGCATCCGGGTCACCGGCGCGAGCGACGGCGACCGACTTCTCACCTTGTTGGCCGTGGCACTCGTGTTCGGTCTGGTCAACGCTCTCGTGCGTCCGGTCGTGGCCATCTTGTCGCTGCCGCTCTACCTCTTGCCGCTGGGTCTGTTCTTCTTCGTGGTCAACACCTTGCTGCTGATGCTGACCAGCTGGCTGGCCAGGCAGCTTGGTGTGGGGTTTCACGTGCGGGGCTTCTGGACGGCGATCTGGGGAGCCATCGTGATCTCGCTCGTCAGCTGGGGCATCGGGCTGGTGCTGCCCGACGACGAGTGAGCCGGTGATGAGCGGTGGAGCGGCTGGGGGCGACCACGCTCCGAACCTGCATGCGCTGCCGTCGCCTCGGAGGCCCGCAGCGGCGTACCGCGTCGCCATAGTCTGCCTGGGCAACATCTGCCGCTCGCCGATGGCCGACGTCGTCTTGCGGTCGAAGCTGGCGCGCGAGCGGCTCGACGGCGCAGTCGTCGTCACCAGCTCCGGGACCGGCGACTGGCACGTTGGCCAAGGCATGGACCGGCGCGCCGCGTCGACGTTGGCCGCGTCGGGCTACGACCCGAGTACCCATCGTGCTGAGCACTTCGACGCGACCTGGTTCGACCGGCACGACCTCATCTTGACCATGGACTCGATGAACTACGGCGACGTGTGCGCTCTCCTGCTCGACGGGGCCGAGCGCGACCGGGTCCGCATGTTCCGCGCGTTCGACCCGTTGGCCGGCGCCGACCTCGACGTGCCCGATCCCTGGTACGGCGGTGACCAAGGCTTCGAGGACGTTCTGGACATGGTCGAACGCACGACCGATGAGCTGCTGCGACAGCTCACCGGCTTGATGACCTGACCCTGCCGGTCCACGCCCAGCTCTCAGCGGCGTCTCAGTTCGACGTGGCACTCTCGGTGCATGCGCATACTCGTCGTGGATGACGACCGCGCTGTCCGCGACTCGCTGCGCAGGTCGCTGGAGTTCAACGGCTACGAGGTTGCGCTCGCCAACGACGGCGTCGAGGCGCTGGCACGCATCAACGGTATCTCCCCCGACGCCCTCATCGTCGACGTGATGATGCCGCGGCTCGACGGCATCGAGACCACCCGTGCGCTCCGAGCTGCCGGCAACGACCTGCCCATCTTGGTGCTGACTGCTCGCGACTCCGTCGGCGACCGCGTCGACGGCCTCGACGCCGGTGCCGACGACTACCTCGCCAAGCCCTTCGCGCTTGAAGAGCTGCTCGCCCGGGTCCGCGCGATGCTCAGACGCCGTACCCTCGGGACGATGGAGGCTGAGGACGAGGGCCCGCTGGCGTTCGCCGACCTGAGCATGAACCCGGTCACGCGGGAGGTCGAGCGCGGCGGTCGCCAGATCACCTTGACGCGCACCGAATGGGACCTGCTGGAGCTGTTCATGCGCCGGCCCAAGCGGGTGCTCGAACGCGCTTTCATCCTCGAGGAGGTGTGGGGCTACGACTTCCCCACGACCGCGAACTCACTCGAGGTCTACGTAGGTTATGTCCGCCGCAAGACCGAGGCCGAGGGCGA
>JBPCRX010000117.1:0-8738 GCA_050996395.1 Nocardioidaceae bacterium | reverse complement strand
ATACGTCAAGGTCGTGGTGCGCCCGCAGCGCAAGGGCGGTCCGGCGTCAACGGTATTTGCCGAAGCCTCGAACAACTCTGACCTGATCCCTGTGTTCAGCGGATGCGGAGCCCTGTTGGTGGCGATGGTTCGTCAAGCGCCCGCCGACGCCCGCGCCTTCCACCCGTACGGGCTGAGTGACCCCGAGGGCTTCGCGGCGATGGGCATCGTCGAGACGGTGGTTCACCTGAACGACGTCACGCAGGCTTTGGATCTGGACTGGTTTCCGCCCGAGTATCTGTGTAGGCGTGTTCTCTTTCGCTTGTTTCCTGAGTTGGATGAGAAGAACGACCCTTGGCAGACCCTGCTTTGGGCGACCGGTCGAGAGAGCGTTAGCGGGCGCACACGCCGCAAGAAGTGGCGATGGGATGCCCGTCCGGCGGTAGACCGAACGTCATCGGCGTGATGCGCCCACCCTTTGCGAGGGGGCGGCCCGACCCTCTGACGAACGCCGTCATGCTTACCGAGGGCCTGGAAGACGAGGCAGCCGCCTATCCGCGACTGACGAGTGCGTATCGGACGTCGTTGATCCGGCGTCCCCAGAGCCGAGCGTCGGGCAGCTCGATCACCTCGCTGATCCGTCCGCAGCGGCGAACCAATGACTCCGCGTCGGGCGCGGTGATGCCACCACCGGTCGACCACCTGCCCTCGATCAGCAGCAAAGTGCCTCCCGGCCGGAGCAGCTCACACCACCGCGCTACCGCATCGCCGGGGTCGTCGACGGCCCACAAGACGTGCCGCTCGAGCACGACGTCGGCGCTTCGACGCCGCCGCGGGGGTCGCGACACGTCACTACGAATGAACCGCGCTCCCAGGTTGGCGTCGCTCAGCTTGTTCCTGGCAGCGTCGAGCATACGGGCGGACAGGTCGAACCCGCATACGTCATAGCCCTGATCGGCCAGCAGCAACGTGAGGGATCCGGTGCCGCAACCGAGGTCCGCCACACTCGCAGGAGGAGGTGGTAGGAGCGGTACGAGCAGCTCTCGCCAGGCCGCGCGAACCGCCACGTCGCCGAGCCCGTGGTCGGGTTCGCTGTCGAAGTCACCAGCCTGGTCGTCCCAGTAGTCATTGGCATGGCTGGTCACGAGGACAGACTGTCAGGTGCGCAACGGTACTCTGGAGCTGGTCATGAGCATCAGCCCCGTCGCCGGTAGAACTTCCCCTGCCGCCAGCCGCGTCGCCGGCGCAGCTCCTGTTCCCGGGGCTGCGGTTTCGGACACCACCCCAGTTCCGGACGACCGGACTGTGCCGGAAGCAGCAGAGGCGTTGGCCGGCTTTCTCCGACAGCACCGACGCCTCTTCGTGCTGACCGGCGCGGGGTGCAGCACCGACTCCGGTATCCCGGACTACCGCGACGCCGACGGGTCGTGGAAGCGCGGAAGGCCCATTCAGTTCCGCGCCTTCATGAGAGACGCCGATGCCCGGGCGCGTTACTGGGCTCGCAGCATGGTGGGCTGGCGGAGCTTCGGCGCGGCGTCATCCAGCTCCAGCCATCATGCGCTCGCTCGGCTGGAGGCGTCGGGCCAGATCGGGCTGCTAGTCACCCAGAACGTCGACGGTCTCCATCAGGGCGCCGGCAGCCGCAACGTCATCGACTTGCACGGCCGACTCGACCGCGTGGTCTGCATGACGTGCCGCCACCGGTTGGCTCGAGACGACTGGCAAAGGCAGCTCGGCGTGTCGAACCCCTCGTGGGCAGTTCTCGACGCTGCCGTCGCCCCGGATGGGGACGCCGATCTCGACGGCCAGGACTTCGGTGGCTTCGTGGTTCCCGGCTGTCCGCACTGCCAAGGCGTCGTCAAGCCCGACGTCGTGTTCTTTGGCGAGAACGTGCCCCCGTGGCGGCATACCCAAGCCACCGCAGCGCTCGCCACCTCTGACGCGATGCTCGTCGTCGGGTCCTCGCTGATGGTGCACTCGGGATTCCGGTACGCCGTCGCGGCCAGCCGACTCGGCAGGCCTGTCGCTTGCCTCAACCTCGGGCGCACGCGGGCGGACCACCTGTTGTCCCTCAAGATCGACGCCCCGGCGGGACCCACGCTCGCGAGCGCCGTCGGCGCGCTGCCCGCATGAGCGCTCTTTCACCGGCCGGTGCCAGCCGCCATTCGCTCTCCGACGTGGAGGTGCAGCGTGCGAACCGCCTGGACTGGGACCGTGAGGCCGACGACTACCAGGCCCAGCACGGGGATTTCCTGCGCGACGTCGGGTTCATCTGGTCTCCCGAAGGTGTCGACGAGGAGAAAGCGGGACTGCTCGGAGAGGTGGCGGGCGAACGCATGCTCGAGGTCGGGTGCGGCGCCGCCCAGTGCGCCCGCTGGGTCACCACTCGCGGTGCCGAGGTGCTGGGCATCGACCTGTCCTACCGCCAGCTTCAGCACGCTCAACGCATCGATGCCGAGACCGGGGTCAGCGTCCCGGTCGTCTGTGCGACCGTAGACGCGATTCCCTTCGCCGACAGGGTTTTCGGCCTGGCCTTCTCGGCCTTTGGGGCGCTGCCGTTCGTACTCGACATCACTCAAGCGCTCCGTGAGGTGAGTCGCGTCCTACGGCCCGGGGGCAGGTTCGTCTTCTCCGTCGTGCACCCGGTCCGGCGGATGTTCGCCGACGACCCCACCGACGCGGGCATGGCGGTGACCCGCTCGTACTTCGACCGGACGCCCTATGTCGAGACCGATGACGCCGGCAGCGTGTCGTACGTCGAGCCGCACCACACCCTCGGCGACTGGGTGTCGGCCCTGCGGAGTGCCGGCCTGGTCCTCGAGGAACTGGTCGAGCCGCCGTGGCCAACAGGGCACTCGCGGACCTGGGGAGGTTGGGGACCGGTGCGCGGTGCGCTGATGCCAGGGACCGCCATCTTCGTGACCCGCAGAACCGAACAGCCCACGAGCCTTCAACAAAGAGGCTAGTGACCAGCCTCGTGCCATGAGCAGCCCACGCCGACAGAGACGTCGAGGGGCACTGCGAGGTCGGCTGCGGCCGCCATCTCGCGACGGACCAGCGCCTCGAGCTTCGACCTCTCGCCGTCGGCGACCTCGAACACCAGCTCGTCGTGCACCTGGAGCAGCACCCGGGACTTGAGGTGCTCCTCCGTGAGCGCCTCGTCGACTCGCAGCATCGCGACCTTGATGATGTCGGCGGCCGAGCCTTGGATCGGGGCGTTGAGCGCCATCCGCTCGGCCATCTCCCGTCGCTGGCGGTTGTCGCTGGTGAGGTCGGGCAGATAGCGCCGTCGACCGAGGAGCGTCTCGGTGAATCCGGTGCGTCGCGCCTCGTCCACGACTCCGCGTAGATAGTCACGGACGCCGCCGAAGCGTCCGAAGTACTCATCCATGAGCACCCGCGCCTCTGACGGCTCGATCTTGAGCTGCTGACTCAGCCCGAAGGCCGACAACCCGTAGGCCAGCCCGTAGTTCATCGCCTTGATCTTGGACCGCTGTGCTCCCGTCACCGTGTCGGCATCGACCTCGAACACCCGGGCGGCAGTCACCGAGTGGAAGTCCTCTCCGGACTTGAACGCCTCGATCAGTCCGGCGTCGTCGGAGACATGGGCCATGATGCGCATTTCGATCTGGCTGTAGTCGGCCGTGAGCAGAGACTCCATGCCCTCCCCCACGACGAACGCCTCGCGGATCCGCCGCCCCTCCTCGGTGCGGATGGGGATGTTCTGCAGGTTGGGGTCCGTCGACGAGAGCCGCCCGGTGGCGGCGATCAGCTGGTTGAACGTCGTGTGGATGCGCCCGTCGTCACGCACTGTCTTGAGCAGGCCCTCGACGGTCTGGCGGAGCCTCGTTGCGTCCCTGTGCACGAGCAGGTGCTGCAGGAACGGGTGCTCGGTCTTGTCGAAGAGGGCTACGAGCGCCTCGGCGTCGGTGGTGTAGCCGGTCTTGGTGCGTTTGGTCTTGGGCATGCCGAGCTCGTCGAAGAGCACCACCTGCAACTGCTTGGGTGACCCGAGGTTGATCTGCTTGCCGATCACGTCGTAGCAGTCCTCGGCAGCCCGCTTGACCCGGTCGGCAAACTGCTCCTCGAGTGTCGACAGGTGGTCGACGTCGACGGCAATCCCCGCTCGCTCCATGCGGGCGAGAACGTGCACGAGAGGAAGCTCGACCTCCGCGAGGAGCTGTGAGCCCCCACGCGTCTCGAGCTCGCCCTCCAGCGCCGCAGCGAGCTCGACGACGGAGTGCGCCTTGAGCATGGCCTCGTGGGACTGAGCGGAGTCGCCATCGAGGTCGAAGCTGAGCTGGTCGGCGCTGCCCTCGGCGCCTTTGAGCTCGCGGTGCAGGTAGCGCAGGGTCAGGTCGGCGAGGTCGTAGGACCGCTGGTCGGGATGGGAGAGGTATGCCGACAGGGCCGTGTCGGTGACGAGGCCCTCGAGCGGCCAGCCCTGAGCATCGAGGGCCAGCAGAGGTCCCTTGGCGTCGTGCATCGCCTTCGGCGACCGCTGATCGAAGAGCCAGGCGACCACTGCCGCCTCGTCGACCGGCTCGATGTCAGCTGTGTCGACCCAGGCGGCGGCTCCTGTCGCGACGGCAAGGGCGACCCGGTCGACCCGACCCGTGCCACTGCCCCAGCTGCCGTGCAGCTGCACGCCGGTGAGGACGCCAGGCCCCGCGTGCTTGGCCAGCCACTCGGACGCCTCACCCGGTCCCAAGCGGCAGGCGTCGAGCTCAACCCCGCCGCTGTCGATCTGCGTTTCCTCCACCGTCAAGGTGGCGAACAACCGGTCCCGTAGCACTCGAAACTCCATGCCGTCGAAGATGCGGTGCACCTCGTCGCGGTCCCAGGGCTGGGAGAGCAGGTCGTCGACGCCGACCGGGAGGTCGAGGTCGCGCACCAGCTCGTTGATGCGGCGGTTGCGGATGACGTCTGCAAGGTGGGCTTGCAGCGACTCCCCGGCCTTGCCGGTGATCTCGTCGACCCTCGCCACCACCTCGTCGAGGGAGCCGAACTGGTTGACCCACTTCGCCGCCGTCTTGGGCCCGACGCCCGGCACGCCAGGCAGGTTGTCGCTCGACTCCCCCACCATGGCGGCGAGGTCGGGGTAGTGGCCCGGGGTGACGCCGTACTTCTCGACCACCGCAGCCGGCGTCATCCGCGCCATGTCGGAGACACCCTTGCGGGGGTAGAGCAGCGTGACGTGGTCGCCGACCAGCTGCAGTGCGTCTCGGTCACCGCTGCAGATGAGCACCTCGAAGCCGGCCGCGGCGGCCTGCGTCGAGAGGGTGGCGATCACATCGTCGGCCTCGAACCCCTCCTTCTCGACCATGACCACGCGCAGCGCCGTGAGAACCTCCTGGACCAACGAAACCTGGCCCCTGAACTCCGACGGGCTCGCTGAGCGGTTGGCCTTGTACTCGGCGTACTCGGCGGCGCGGAACGTGTCGCGGGATACGTCGAAGGCGACCGCGAGGTGGGTCGGCTGTTCGTCACGCAACACGTTGATGAGCATCGAGGTGAAGCCGTAGACGGCGTTGGTGGGTTGACCGGTGGTCGTCGAGAAGTTCTCGACCGGGAGCGCGAAGAAGGCTCGGTAGGCAAGCGAGTGGCCGTCGAGCAGCAGCAGGCGTGGACGGCCGGCTTCTGAGGCTTCTGGGGGGGCGACGACCACACCAGAACTCTAGTCTGGACCAGCGACAGCAGACGGCCGTGTGGAGGCTTCAGGAGGCGCGATGGAGACCAGCACCGAGTGGATGGCCGACGACGGGCCGAACATGTCTGCGGAGATCCATGACCGGATGGGTATCGCGATCGTCGATGCGTCTCCCACGCGCGTCTGCGGCACCATGGCCGTCGAGGGCAACCGGCAACCGTTCGGCCTGCTGCACGGCGGTGCCTCGTGCGTGCTGGCCGAGAGCCTCGGCTCGATCGGCGCCAATCTGCACGCACAACCAGACCGGGTCGCCGTCGGCGTGGACATCAACGCCACCCACCATCGCGCGGTCTCGACTGGGGTCGTGACGGGCCTTGCGACCGCACTGCACCTGGGACGCAGCGTCGCCTGCTACGAGATCGTGATCACCGACGAGCAGGACCGACGGATCTGCACGGCCCGGATCACCTGTCAGCTCATCCCCAGGCCATGACGACGGGCGCCGCTCAGGCGTTGCGGGCGCGCCGCATGAGGCGACGCGTGGCCACGACGTTGGTCCTGGTCGACTTGGTCATCGCCGAGCTGAGCCGAGTGCGCAGCTGCACGACGGAGCAGGCACGCAGCACCGCGACCTGCGTCAGACCGAGACGCGCCAGGAACCGGTTGGAGTCGCGAGCCGACGCCGCAACCGACGCCATCACGATGGCGGAGCCCTTCTCGTCCGCCCAGTCAGCGGCCGCCTCGAGAAACTGCCTGCCGACGCCTCGACGTCGATGGCTGCTGAGCACATGGAGGTAGCCCAGGTGCACCGCGTCCTCATCGTGGATCGGAGACACCGGAGCACGGCGTAGGTGCACGACACCGACGACCGCGTCATCGACGACCGCAACAAGGAGCCGCTCGGAGGCGTCAGCCTCGAGCCGCAGCACCGCGCTGACGACCTGCTCGGCCGACGCGACTGCGGGGACAGAGCGAGTCGACGGGTTCGCGAAGTCCTTCCAGATGGACAGCAGCGCTTCAGCGTCGTCGGGTACGGCGTCGCGGATGATCACCGAGCCTCGGGTCATGCGTCCTCCAGTTCGTGGTTCGCCCCCCGGCTCCAGGTGCACACTCGGCCTGGCGCGATCGTTAGGCTCCAGACCGGTCAAGCTCGATGCCCACAGTACGACGCTTTCACAGGGCGTGCCCGACCGCCCCAAGCTGTGGCCCGACGACAGGAGCGAGACGACGTGTTTCGAGGTTTCGGCACCGTCGTGAATGTCGCCACGGTGCTCGTCGGATCGGGTCTCGGCGTCGTCCTGGGCCATCGCCTGCCGCAACGCACCCGTGACTTGGTGACCGACGCCTTGGGGCTGGTCACCCTCCTGGTCGCGAGTCTTGCGGCGCTGAAGGTCACAGACCGGGTGCTCACCGACGCTGTCGGCGACTCCGCACCGGTGCTGGTCGTGCTGGGCTCGTTGCTGATTGGAGGCATCGCTGGGTCGCTGCTGCGCGTGGAGGAGCGACTGGAGGGACTCGGTGGCTCGATCCAGCGTCGGCTGGCTCAACGCGCGACGAGCGACGAGCGACGCCGCTTTATCGAGGGCTTCGTCGCCGCATCCCTCCTCTTCTGCGTGGGACCGCTCACCATCTTGGGCTCGTTGTCCGACGGCCTGGGCAACGGCTCGGACCAGCTGGTCCTCAAGGCGACTCTGGACGGGTTCGCGTCGATCGCGTTCGCATCGTCGCTCGGCTGGGGAGTCGCCGCGTCGGCCCTGGTGATCGCAGTGGTGCAGGGGTCTCTCACTCTCGTCGGCGGGCTCCTCGGGGGGCTCCTGCCCGAGCCTCATCTGGTGGCCCTCACTGCCACCGGAGGTCTGCTCCTCGTGGGAGTGGCCCTGCGGCTGCTCCGCATCAAACAGGTGCCGGTAGGTGACCTGCTGCCTGCGTTGATCGTGGCGCCCCTGCTGACGCAGCTGGTGGTGGCGCTTCGGTGACCGTCGGCCTGCGCGTCGCATGACACGTCGGGTGGCCCACGTCACAGTCGCAACCCGCTATGCTCCGCCCAAGCCCTGACCAGGCGGCTCCTCGACGTCCATACCGGCGGGGGGGTTGGCCTACCGAGCTGCGACTGGAGTGATTCGTGCGAGTGCGCTTGAGTGGCATCGTCGCCCTGCTGTTCGTAGCCGTCATCTCGATGCTGGCGGTGGCTGCTCCGGCGCAGGCGTCCTCTGCACTGTTCGAGACGGCTCAAGCGTCGCCGTGCGGCCAGCCGAAGCCGCACGCGGACAGCACCATCCACATCGTGGGCTGCATGGCCGACACCAGCGAGAACCCTCCCATCCCGGTGGAAGGCGTCGCGGTCACGGTCGAGGATGAGCAGGGCAACCCGGTCGGCAAGTCCAGGAGTGATGCCGACGGGCGGTTCGACATCGCACTCGGCGACACCCTCGACGTCTTGGGGAAGCAGTACGTGGTCAAGATCGACAAGGACACCCTGCCCGAGGGCCGCGCTCTGAGGAACCCCGACCAGCTGGAGCTTGCGGCGAGCACCAACCTCGAAGCTGACATCTCCATCACGTTCCCCATCGGACAGGTGGCGGGCGAGACCGGCCAGGCCACCCAAGCCCTTCAACTCCTGGTTGGTGGGATCGTGTTCTCCCTCCTGCTCGCCATGGCTTCACTCGGCCTGTCGATGATCTTCGGAACCACCGGGCTCACCAACTTCGCTCATGGTGAGCTCGTCACGTTCGGAGCACTCGTCGCCTTCACATTGGACCGACTGCCGGGCGAAATCCGGGTCGGTGGAACCAACGTCACCGTCGCGGTAGGAGTCGTTGCCGCGTTCGTGGTCTCCGGTCTGTTCGGCTGGCTGCAGGACCGGGTGCTCTGGGGACCGTTGCGCAAGCGCGGTACCGGCCTCATCGCGATGATGATCGTCAGTATCGGCCTGTCGATCTTTTTACGGAACGTCTATCAGTACTTCATGGGCGGCGACAGCAAGAACTACACGCAGTTCTCCAGCCCCACGCCCTACGAGCTGGGCCCGATCCTGATCACGTCCAAGGACCTGATCGTGATCGCGTTGTCCACCACGGTCTTGGTAGCTGCCTGCGTCGCCTTGCAGACC
>JBPCRX010000080.1:0-7260 GCA_050996395.1 Nocardioidaceae bacterium | reverse complement strand
GTCCCAGTAGGTGTAGACCCCCGGCCCGGGAGTGAACGGCCGGACGACGTCGGCATAGCCAAGCTCGACGATCGCAGCAAAGGCCTCCCGCTCAGGGTCCGAGACGTGGGTCGAGTGGGCGAAGACCCGCATGTCCCACACGTCGTCGTCCTGGGGTGCGATGTTCCAGTCGCCGGTCAGGATGATCTGCGCGTCGGCGTCGGCAGCCAGCCAGCTCTCGCCCGCTGCGCGCAGCCGGGCCAACCAGTCGAGCTTGTAGACGTAGTGAGGGTCACCCAGCGTTCGTCCGTTCGGCACGTACAGACTCCACACGCGTATGCCGGCGCAGGTCGCGCTGAGCGCGCGGGCCTCCACGTCGGCAGCCGCGCCCCATCCGGGCTGGCCGGGGAAATGCGTCTGGACGTCGGTCAGGCCGACGCGCGACACGAGAGCGACCCCGTTCCAGGCTGAGCTGCCGAGGTGGGCCACCTCGTACCCGAGCGCTTCAAACGCCTCAGAAGGGAACTGGTCGTCGCGGCACTTGGTCTCCTGGATCGCCAGCACGTCGACATCACTGCGGGCTAGCCAGGCGACGGCCCGGTCGAGACGAGCTCGAATCGAGTTGACGTTCCACGTGGCGACGCGCATTCGCGCAACCTACCGCGACGCAGCATCGGCGCCTCTAACCGAAGGCGGCGCGATCTCGCCGCGGATCTGGCGGGCTCGCGCCTGCTCTTGCGCCATGAGCACGCCATACGTGAAACCGTTGTGGCCCTTCGCTGCGCCGCTGGTGGCGCCAAGGCGGTGCAGCAGCTCCGCACTGACGACGCTGTCCTGGTAGTCGCCCAGCTGGTCCTGCAGGTCCTTGGCGAACTGGATCGTCTCGGCCGCGGAGTTGCCCAGTACCGGCTCGGCCAGCTCCACGGCGTACCGGAACCGCTTGCCCGCTTTGCGGGCACGGTGCACCAGATCGTCTGCCGCTTCTGGATCAGCGGCCTTGCGGAGCCGTTTGCGCAGCAGCCGCTCGGCCCTGTCGACGTACCCTACGGCCGACTTGCGCGGGTCATCGCCCACCGCCGTGTACGGCGGGTCGACGCGCCACTGCTCCAACAGGTTCAGAAGCGCCCGGTAGCGCCTGCCGTTGAGGGTGCGCAGCAGCGTTCGCCAGGCGACGCCTCGGTCGGCCGCCAGCTTCGAGACCAGAGTGGCCTCGACCGGCCCCACCCGCAGCTCCGGCGGCAACGCTGACAACCGTTTCACCAGACGCGGCCGCAAGATGTCGAGGTCGCGCACCGCTCCCAGCACACCGGCATACCACCGCAGCTCCACCTCGAGCACGCTGGCGGCGCTGGGCTCGAACAACTCGTGCATCGTGCGCAGCGTGCTACGCAGCCGTCGGGCGGCGACTCGAGTCGGGTGTATGACGTCGAGCTCTCGACGCAGGCCGAGGTCGCCGGCGACGATTGCCTCGACCTGCGCGCGGAGGTAGTCATCGACCAGGCCGCTGAGCCGACGCCGGTCCGGTGGCTGAGTCAGCGGGCCGAGAGCACGCGCCGCCTTCGACGCAGACGCCGACGGCACCGCGCCTGCCCCGCTCACCACCGCACCGAGCCGCAACAGCTCGGTGTCACCGGCGGGGCCCAGCTCCACCTCCAGCTCGTGCCACTCGTCCAGAACGGCGTGGTCGCCCATCGTCGCGGAGTGGACGTGGTCGAGGGCCACATCGGCGAGCACATTGCCGGCAGCGTCGGTCAGTACCGTGCTGACCCGTTCGGTCGTCAACCGGGCCGCCGGCGTGAGTCGCTGGCCACGAGTGACTCCTCGTAGCAGCTGAGACAGCTCGCGTGGAACGCCGGCGGCACGGGACTCGACGCGGATCTCCGTCCTACCGTCCCTCCCTGGCACTTTGAGGTGCCAGCCGGCGTCCGTGCCACCTGTGCGTCTGCGCAAGGTCAACCGGTGCCGCATCAGGTCACGCCCGGCGGTGTCGTAGTAGACAGCCTCGAGTTGGTGTGTGGTCGTCACGGCTGAGAGGCTGTCGCCTCCCGACGTCAGCTCCGGCAGGACGAAACCAGGGCCAACGTCATACTTGTCCTCGCGTTCGACCTGCTCGTCCACCATGCCCGCCTCTGCAGCGCCGTGCCGCTCCGCCTGAGAGTCTAGGGACGTGGTCGACCTCTCCGCCGACGAGCACGAGTTCCTCGCCTCGATGTTCGACCTGGCCCGCGGCGGCGATCTCGCGTTGGCGGGCTACGTCGACCAGGGGCTTCCGGTCAACCTCACCAACGGTGTCGGCGACACCCTTCTGATCCTGGCGGCCTACCACCAGCACCCCCCGTTGGCGACAGCGCTGCTCGAACGGGACGCCGACCACAGCAGGGTCAACGACCGCGGTCAGACAGCGCTGGCGGCAGCCGTGTTCCGGCAGACCCGCGAAGTGGTCGAAAGGCTGCTCCGATATGGAGCCGACCCTCTGCTGGGTCCGCAGTCTGCCGTCGACGTTGCTCGGTTCTTCGACCTGCCGGAGATGCTGGCGCTCCTGCTTCCGGTGGCATGAGCGCCGACCCGTCGGACTGATCGGGCACGGGTCAGGGAATGGCTACCAGGTCCTCCATCAGATCCGGCAACCTTGTCCAGTCACGATGCATGCCCATCGCCCGTACGAGCGCCTTACGCTGAGCCGCGTTGGCCTTGTCGCTGACGAGCACGCCCGGAGCATCGGCCGCGATGTCCGCAGCTGCCAGCACCTCGGCTCCGTCGCCCCAGGCCGCGATCGCCTTGCAGTGGCGGAACGTCTCCGCGAGCAGGGTCAGCACCCGGCGGTCGGTCAGCCGGGCGGAACCGTCGGCGACTACCAGGGCGTCGAACTCGATCGACCGGGTCGTGAGCAAGGTGCGTTCGACAACCTCGGTGCGAGAGCCCTTCTTCACCACCCCCCCGTGAGAGGCGATCACGTGCAGCACTGCCCTCTGCGACTCGAGAACATCACGCAGCTTACCGACCCCAGCCAGGTCGCCGCCGTCGTCGACCAGCACTCCGACGACACGTCCGGCGATCGGCCCAGGCTTCGCAGGAAGCTGTGACAACGTCGGTGAGGCGTTGATGCCGATCTCGAGCGGGACCGGCGAGTCGGGCACCTTCGCTCCCGCGGGCACCGGCATACCCAGGCCCGTTGCGACCTTGGTGCACAGAGTCGGGTCGACCTTGGCCAGGTTCTCCACCATGCGGTTCCGCACTGACTGCTCGTAGCACTTGGCGAGCTCGAAGGTGAAAGCCTCCACGATGTGCAGCTTCTCGACCTCACCCATGCTGTTCCAGAACAAGGTCGCCTGGCTGTAGTGGTCCTCGAAGGAGACCGGTGCTTCGCGGACCACGTGGCCAGTCACCTGCCGAGGACTTGGGACGTAGCCTCCCGCCGACGCGTCAGAGACCTTCGGCTCACCTCCGGCCAAGGAGTTCGGCAGGTATGGCGCCACTCCGGTGTGCACGGCGCTCTGGTGGAACCCGTCCCGCAGCATGTCGTTGACCGCGACTCGCGGTCGGTTGACGGGCAGCTGGCTGAAGTTCGGACCACCGAGGCGGGTGAGTTGTGTGTCGAGGTAGGAGAACATGCGCCCCTGCATCAGCGGGTCGTCAGTGACCTCGACGCCGGGGACGAGGTGGCCGGTGTGGAAGGCGACCTGCTCGACCTCGGCGAAGAAGTTCGTCGGGTTGGCGTTGAGCGTGAGCCGTCCCACCGGTTGCACCGGGGCGAGCTCCTCGGGGACGATCTTGGTCGGGTCGAGCAGGTCGATGCCGTCGAACATCTGGTCGTCGCTGTCCGGCATCACCTGCAGCCCGAGCTCCCACTCGGGGAAGGCGCCGGCCCCGATGCCGTCGTAAAGGTCGCGTCGGTGATAGTCAGGATCAAACCCCGCGGCCAGCTGAGCCTCCTCCCACATCAGGGAGTGCACTCCAGCCACTGGCTTCCAGTGGAACTTGACGAGAACGGTGTCGCCGCCAGCGTTGACGAGCCGGAAGGTATGGATGCCGAAGCCCTCCATCGACCGGAACGAACGCGGGATGGCGCGGTCGGACATGAGCCACATGAGCATGTGGGTCGCCTCGGTGTGCAACGACACGAAATCCCAGAAGGTGTCATGGGCGGACTGCGCCTGGGGGATCTCACGATCGGGATGCGGCTTGCCTGCGTGGATGAGATCCGGGAACTTGATCGCGTCCTGAATGAAGAAGACCGGCATGTTGTTGCCGACCAGGTCGAAGTTGCCCTCGTCGGTGTAGAACTTCACGGCGAAGCCGCGCACGTCTCGCACGGTGTCCGCCGAGCCCCGCGACCCCAGCACCGTGGAGAATCTCACGAAGACCGGCGTCTCGGCGTCGGCTTCGGAGAGGAAGGCGGCCCGTGTCCACTGACTTGCGTTGCCGTACGAGCGAAAAACGCCGTGGGCGCCGGCACCCCTGGCATGCACAACTCTCTCCGGGATGCGCTCATGGTCGAAGTGGGTGATCTTCTCGCGGAAGTGGAAGTCCTCCAGCAACGTCGGGCCGCGTGAGCCGGCCTTGAGCGAGTGGTCGCTGTCCGGCAGCCGAACTCCCTGTGCAGAGGTGAGCCGCTGGCCCTGCTGCGCTCGCCAGCCGGGCGAGGCCCCCTCGACCGGCGGTGCTCCGGAGGGCCCTACGACGGCGGGAGCGGACTGGTCGGACTGGGGCGCGTCGGGCACGGGAGGCTCCTCGAGGAGGGTGGCGGTCCGGTGAGTGGCCGGTTGCCCGCGCCAGTGCCCATGAGCGGCACGACCTAACGAGCTAACGCGCCCGTGCTGGTCACCCCCGGTTGGTCACAAGCGGCGTGTGGTCCGCCGGCACAGCCTCCTCGGGTGCTGTCGGTATGGGGGCCGTGCCGTTGCCGAAGGGCCAGCCGCCTAGTTCCTCGCGACCGTGCGGGTCGAGCCAGTTAGTCTCCGGCCCCTTCGGGACGATCTGCGTCGGGTTGATGTCGGTGTGGACAACGTAGTAGTGACGCTTGATGTGGTCGAAGTCGGTGGTGTCACCGAAGCCGGGGGTCTGGAAGAGGTCGCGGGCGTAGGCCCACAACACGGGCATCTCGCTCAGCTTCTGGCGGTTGCACTTGAAGTGGCCGTGATAGACAGCGTCGAAGCGGGCCAAGGTGGTGAAGAGCCGCACGTCGGCTTCGGTGATCGTGTCTCCGACGAGGTAGCGCTGACCCGTCAGCCGGTCGCTCAGCCAGTCGAGACGCTCGAAGAGTCGGTCGTAGGCTCGTTCGTACGACTCCTGCGAACCGGCGAAGCCGCAGCGGTAGACACCGTTGTTGACGTCGCGGAAGACCAGCTTGTTGACCTCGTCGATCTCGTCGCGTTCCTCCTCGGGGTAGAGGTCGGGAGCGCCTTCGCGGTGGTGGGGCCGCCACTGGGTCGAGAGGTCCAGGGTGATTTGCGCGAAGTCGTTGGTGACCACCTCGCCGCTGGTCGTGTCCACGAGGGCGGGCACCGTGATGGCGCGCTCGTAGTCGGGAAAGCGCTTGAGGTAGGCGTCCTGGATGCGTTCGATGCCGAGCACCGGATCGACACCGCCGGGGTCGAGATCGAAGGTCCAGCTGTGCTTGTCGTGGGTCGGCCCGCAGATGCCCATGGAGATGGCATCTTCGAGGCCGAGCAGGCGACGCACGATGATCGCCCGGTTCGCCCAGGGACAGGCACGTGCGACGACCAGCCGGTACCTGCCGGACTCGACGCCGTACCCGTCCTGCGCGTCTTCGGTGATCCGTGTCGTTATGTAGTTGGTGTCGCGGGTGAACTCCTTGCCCGAGTCGACGTACGACCCCTCTGTCGTGTGCTGGTCGGTGTCGGTCGAAGCCATCAGAATCTTCTCTCTGGACGGTCAGGTGGAGGGAGCTGAGGGGGCCAAGGTTAAGGGCCGTAGGCGGTGAGCGTCAGTAGCCTTCAGCGGGATGCGGGACGTACGGAGCATCGAGCATGGACAGCTCAGCGCTGGTCAGCTCGACCTCGAGCGCAGCGACGGCGTCATCGAGGTGATGCGGCTTGGTGGCTCCGACGATCGGCGCGGTCACCTCTGGTCGGCTGGCCACCCAGGCAAGCGCGACCTGCGCACGCGGGATGCCGCGCTGCTCCGCGACCTCTCGCACCGCCTCGACCACGGACCTGTCGGCCTCGACCATGCCGGTATAAAGCGACTCGAGGACCCTGTCCGTGCCGCTGCGATCGCTGGTCTCGTCCCAGTCCCGGGTGAGGCGGCCGCGCGCCAACGGACTCCAAGGGATGACGCCGACGCCCTGGTCAGCGCACAGCGGCAGCATCTCGCGCTCTTCCTCGCGGTTCAGCAGGTTGTAGTGGTTCTGCATCGTGGCGAACGGTGTCCAGCCGTGCAGCTTCGCCGTATAGAGCGCCTTGGAGAACTGCCACGCAGGCATCGACGACGCGCCGATGTGGCGGGCCTTGCCGGCCTTGACCACGTCGTGCAGCGCCTCCAGCGTCTCCTCGATCGCCACTGTGGGGTCCCATCGGTGAATCTGGTAGAGGTCCACGTAGTCGGTGCCGAGCCGGCGCAGGCTGTGGTCGATCTCGGTCATGATCGACTTGCGCGAGAGGCCACCGCCGTTTGGCCCCGGCCGCATCGGGAAGAACACTTTGGTGGCGAGGACCACCTCGTCGCGGTCTGCAAAGTCGCTCAGCGCACGACCGACGATTTCCTCGCTCGTGCCGTCGGAGTACATGTTGGCGGTGTCGAAGAAGTTGACGCCGAGCCCGAGAGCCTTCTTGATGTGGAGGCGGCTCTCGTCCTCGCTGAGCGTCCAGGGATGCGAGCCCCGGTCCGGATCGCCGTAGGACATGCACCCGAGGGCGATCCGAGACACGTCGAGGCCCGTCGATCCGAGCTTCACGTACTTCATCAAGGCTCCTTGGCCACGCGGGTCCGGGTCCACGATGCCCGGGCGATCAGCGGCGTGGCGGACGCAGTCACGATAACCGCCAGCCCTCAGCCTCCCTCGAATTGGCCCTCAGCCTCCCCCGACTTGTCAGACTCTCGGCTGGCTTGGGCCAGCCGTCGTTCTGACAAGTGATCTGGAGGCGGTGACCTGGTCTCGGTGCTCCGGACGTCTTGTCAGACTCTCGGCTGGCTATGGCCAGTGTGATGTGACGGGACATTGCTGACACTGTGTGTCAGGACATGGTTGACACTATGTCGGGCGCGGCATGTCGGCGTTGACGGTTGCCGCCTCGGGGTTGGCCGCTGGGCTGGTAGCGG
>JBPCRX010000027.1:0-43873 GCA_050996395.1 Nocardioidaceae bacterium | reverse complement strand
GGCTGTGTCGTGTCGCGTCACGGCAGGAATGACGACCTCCTGCCCTCAGACCCGGCCCGAATCGTCAGGTGTGACCGGCTTGCCGCCGGCGGTCACGGCGTCAGAGCCCGGCTGGATCGTGTCATCGTTGCCGGGCACGGGCTCGCCGCCCGCAGTGACCGGCTCCTCCACGTCGTCGGGAGAGCTGGGTGTCGCATCCTCCACGCTTTCTGGAGAGCTGGGTGTCGCGTCGCCGACCGGAGTACTTTCGACAACTGCCGTCGCCGCCGCCGGAGAAATCTGGTCTGGTGCTGCCTCGATCGCGCTGAGCTGCTCTACGGCTGGCGCGTCGCCCGTCGGCTGGTCCTCAGGGGTCGAGGAGTCGCCACCGAGCAGCTCACGCTCCCACTGGGCAAGCGGCTCCTCGGCACCCAGCTCTTCCCCGGTGGCCTCGTCGCCGCTCTTGACCCCGGCCCTCGCCATCAGTCCGTCGGCCACAGCGTCGGCGACCACGCGGGTGAGTAGGTGAACGGAACGGATGGCGTCATCGTTGCCCGGGATGGGGTAGTCGACCATGTCCGGGTCGCAGTTGCTGTCAAGGATCGCCACGATCGGGATGCCGAGCTTGCGCGCTTCGTCGACGGCCAAGTGTTCCTTGTTGGTGTCCACGATCCAGACTGCAGCAGGCACACGTCCCATGTCTCTGATGCCACCGAGCGTGCGCTCGAGCTTGTCGCGTTCACGCTTCATCTGCAGCAGTTCCTTCTTGGTGCGTCCCGACGCGCTGACGTCGTCGAAGTCGATCTCCTCAAGCTCCTTGAGCCGCTGGAGGCGCTGGTGCACCGTCTGGAAGTTGGTGAGCATGCCGCCGAGCCAGCGCTGGTTGACGAAGGGCATGCCGACCCGCTTGGCCTGCTCGGAGATGGCCTCCTGCGCCTGCTTCTTGGTGCCCACGAAGAGCACGTTCCCGCCGGCCGCCACCGCGCCCCGGATGAACGAGTAGCCCCGGTCGATGTAGGCGAGCGACTGTTGCAGGTCGATGATGTAGATGCCGTTGCGCTCGGTCATGATGAAGCGCTTCATCTTTGGGTTCCAGCGCCTGGTCTGGTGACCGAAGTGGACACCGCTCTCTAGCAGCTGGCGCATGGTCACGACGGCCATGTGTGCCTCCTCTGACGCCGCGAGGCGCCGGTGTGCGCGACACCTCTCAGCGCCGCGATTGCGGTTGACTGTCTCGACCTGGCCGAGACCCTGACGCTCACGTGTGCACCGCTCTTCTTCCGGCGGCTCCGAAGAGCCTCGAAGGTGGAGACCGAGGCACACACCCGCAGCAAGGCTGCGGTGAGTGGGCGTGCGAAGTCGACCCAAGGAACGGATCGCTGATCCCAGTGTAGTGGAGAGGCACACGGCGGCGAAACGGTCATGAGGTACGACTGAGTGGTCCACAGGAGGATCGGCCGACCGGCTTGTGCACAGCCCCTAACCCGTGTCGGCCACTGCTTCGCAATAAGGTAGAACACTGACGCCATGGGACTGCTGCGACTCGGCCGTTGGGCTGTGCTGATCTGTCTGGGCGCTGTGACTGTTGCCACGCCTGCTGCCGCCCGAAGCTCGACCGGGCCGCCGCCGGCCACCTCCGCCCTGCACGCCACGGCCGCCGGCGAGGCGTTCTGGGTCTGGCCGCTCGACCCGCCGCCAGTGGTTATGCGGGCCTTCGAACCGCCCGAGCATGACTGGGAGCCCGGCCATCGAGGAGTTGACCTCCTCGGCACCCCACGGCAGCCGGTCCATTCCATCGGGGCGGGCACCGTCGTCTTCGCCGGCGCTATCGCAGGTCGAGGCGTCGTGGTCGTCGACCACGGACCGCTTCGCTCGACATACGAACCCGTCACCGCTTCTGTTCACCCCGGCGACACCGTGTCGGCCGGGGACGCTGTCGGGCTCCTGCAGTCGGTGCAGTCTCACTGCCCGCCTCGCACTTGCCTGCATCTCGGGCTCCGCCGAGGCGATAGGTACCTCGACCCGCTGAGCCTGCTCGGGCCGCGCGAGGTGCGGCTCAAGCCGATGACCGGCGAATTCGGCAACCACAACGACACGTCGTCCGACCCCGACCAGACGGGGGATGCCTCCGAGGCCTCCTCGGCGAGGGGTTCCGCATCGCCGAAGCGGAACCCCTCGGGAGTCGGCGTCGGTCTGGGTGTGGCTGTGGGTGTGGCGAGCCTGTTCGTCGGCGCGTTGGGCTGGAGGGTGGGCGAGGTGCGTCAGGCCCTTGGATGAGCCTGCTCGAAGGCAGCCCGCAGTCGCTCGGTCGTCACATGGGTGTAGATCTGGGTGGTGGCCAGGGAGGCGTGACCCAGGATCTCCTGGACGGCCCGCAGGTCGGCGCCCCCTTCGAGAAGGTGGGTAGCCGCACTGTGGCGGAGACCATGTGGCCCCACATTCGGCGCTCCGGGCACCTCGGCGAGTCGTGCATGCACCAGCTTGCGCACGGCGCGCTGGTCGATGCGTCCTCCTCGTGCGCCGATGAAGAGTGCTCTGCCGCTGTCGGCAGTCGCAAGACTCGGTCGGGCACCGTCCGTCCACGAGACCAGCGCCCCCTCAGCAGGTTGGCCGAAAGGCACCGAACGCTCCTTGTCGCCCTTGCCCAGCACTCGAATGACGCGCCTGCCGAGGTCGACGGAGTCCAGGTCGAGCCCGCACAGCTCCCCCACCCGGATGCCGGTGGCGTACAGCAACTCCACAATGGCTAGATCTCGGGCGCCAACCGGCCCCGCCTCGTCCACCCGGTCGGCGACCACTCGAAGCAGCTCGCGAGACTCCTCGCCTGACAGGACCAACGGCAGCACGCGGTGAGGCGACGGGCTTGCCAGGAGAGCGCCCACATCGGTGCGGAGCTCACCCACCGAATGCGCCCAGGCGGTGAAGACACGCGCCGAGGCCGCTCGTCTGGCGAGCGTTGTCCGAGCCCTTCCGCGGACCTGCTGGTTGGCGAGCCAGCTGCGCAGCGTCCGCAGGTCCAAGGCGGCGAGGTCGTGGCCACCGACCTTGGCCAGATGTTCCAGGAGCGCGGCGATGTCCCCGAGGTAGGCGCGCACGCTGTGGTCGCTCAAGTCACGGCGGTGAACCAGGTGCCGTTCGTAGTCGCGCAGAACACGAGCAAACGGCTCCCTCAGTAGCGAAGCATCCGACGGCACGCTTCATGGTTGCACCTGAGCGCCGGCGAGCCGCGATGCCGTGTCGACCGTCAGTGGCTCAGCTCGGCCGCGCCAGCCGCCACCGATGCCCATCGTCGATGATTGCGCCGAGCGTCGTGAGTAGGCTCAGCGCCTCGACGACGACATCGTGCGGTTCGCCGGCGACCCGGGCGATCGAGACGGCCGGTGCCGCGGCCATCACCGGAACCGCATCCAGCACCGCCTGTGTGCTCCTCGTCAGGCCGTCACGCCAGGTGGCGGGCTCCTGCCTGCGAGGCGCGAGCCCTCGGCCGACCGGGGAGATGTGCTCGACGACCTCCTGGGCGTCTGTGACGAGGAGCGTCTCGGGTTGTCGAAGCAGCTCGTGGACACCGGCGGACCGCATCGACGTCACCGGACCAGGAACACCCATCACCCCCCGACCGAGGTCCCGCGCCCAGCGCGCGGTGTTGAGGGAGCCGCTGCGCACGGCGGCTTCGACCACCACGGTTCCGGCAGAAAGCGCCGCGATCAACCGGTTGCGGACGAGGAAGCGGTACTTGGTGGGAGTGCAGCCAGGTGCGGCCTCACTCACGACGAGGCCGTTCCGACAGACCTGGCTGAGCAGTGCTGAGTTGCCCGTCGGATAGAGGCGGTCGACGCCTCCCGCGAGGACGGCCACCGTCGGTCCTTCTCGAGCAAGCGCCCCGCGGTGCGCCGCCGCGTCGATGCCATAGGCCCCGCCCGAAATGGGAACGAAGCCTTTCGCGCCGCAGCCGAAGGCCAGCTCGCCCGCCACATGGTCGCCGTACGCCGTCGACGACCGAGAGCCGACGATGGCGACAGCGCCACCGGTCAGGAGGGCGTCGCTGCCCTCGCCTCGGGTCCAGAGGCCGAACGGCGCGTCGCTCCTGCGGTCTGCGGAACCATCGGTGAGCCGACGAAGATCGTCGAGCGACTGCGGCCAGTGTTCATCACCGGGACAGAGGTAGCGGGCCCTGACCGCCTCGATACGACGTGTGTGAGCAATCTCGTCAAGCGACGCCAAACGCTCGGCCCACACCGAGACCTTGGACGACGAGGAGGAGGAAGACGAAGAGAACCGGGACGCGAAGAGCTTCCCCGACGACCATCCGGCAAGTCGGGCCACCAGCTCCGTTGCGGAGTGGTCGCGCACCAGCTGGGCGGCATCGAGATCACCTGGTTCGCAGACACCGCTCAGAATCGCTCGGGCCCGTCGTTCGGCATCATCGACTGACCTCATCGAAGGGCCGCTATCGACATCCCCGAGTCGTCGGCACGCACACCCGAGCCCGATGCGCCATCGCTGCGCAGCCGAAGTGCCTGTCGGGTGTGTTCCACGACTGGTCGCCCGGAACCTTCGAGGTCCGCGAGGGTCCACGCGAGGCGAGCAACCCGGTCGGCGCCACGCTGGGTGAGTCTCCCCTCGGCGACGGCGTCCTCGATCGGGAGCGCGCAGTCGAGGTCCAACGCGCATCGACGCCGGAACTCGAAGCCGGGCACCTCTGCGTTGATGCGCCAGGGAAGACCGTCGTAGCGGGCGCGTTGTCGCAGCCGGGCGTCTTCCACTCGTGCGGAGACCGCTGCGCTGGAGCCTTCTGGGCCGACCACCTGGCGCATCTCGGCTCGCGACAAGGGCATCACGGTGTGGGTGATGTCGATGCGGTCGCGTACCGGGCCGCTGATGCGGGCGCGGTACGCCCGCAGCCTGGTGGGCGTGCAGGAACAGTAGCGGCCCTTGCCGAACCCGAAACCGCAAGGACAGGGGTTGGCGGCCAAGATGAGCTGGAAGCTGGCAGGAAACCGCGCGGAGCCTTCAGCTCGACGGATGGAGATCTCGCCACTCTCAAGAGGTTGCCTGAGCGCGTCATGCACGGTCGGCCGGAACTCTGGAGCCTCGTCCAGGAACAACACCCCTCGATGGGCGAGGCTGATGGCTCCCGGCCGAATGAACTTGGCGCCACCGCCGATCACCGAGGCGACCGTGTCGGTGTGGTTGGGCGCGAGGAACGGAGGTCGGATCACCCGAGGCTCGTCGCGCGACAGCAAGCCCGCGACCGAGTGAATCTTGCTGGCCTCGATCGATTGCTCCAGGTCGAGATCGGGCAGCAGCGCGCCGAACCGTTCGGCCAGCATGGTCTTGCCCGCTCCGGGCGGGCCCTCGAGGAACAGGTGGTGTCCGCCGGCGGCAGCGACCTCTACGCACCAGCGTGCCTCGGTCTGACCGCGGACGTCTGTGAGGTCTGCGTCGTCGAGCCTGGCCACGGACCGTGGGCCCGCGGCCATGTCGCCGTGATGAGCCGGCAGCTCGGGCTCGGTCGGTGGCGGCTTGCCGGACAGGACTGCGATGCACTCGCGCAGGGAGCGGACTCCCATCACCTGCAGGCCGCTCACCAGCTGGGCCTCCGCAACGTTGGCCGTCGGAACCACCACACGCTCCATCCCGGCCTCGACCGCCGCCAGCGCAGCCGGCAGGATGCCCGGCACCGCGCGGAGCCGGCCATCGAGTGCCAGCTCACCGAAAACGGCACACGATGCCAAGCCGGCGGCGGGCACCGACCCCTTGGCGACGAGCAGCGACAAGGCGATGGCCAGGTCGTAGTGAGAGCCGACCTTGCGCACGTCAGCGGGATACATCGCCACGGTCACCCGCCGGTCCGGCCAGGACTCGCCGCTGTTGACCATCGCAGCGCGACACCGGTCCCGAGCCTCCGCGACGCAGGTGTCCGGCAGACCACTCAAGGACCAGCCGGGAACGCCGTTCTGGATGTCTGACTCCACCGTCACCACCTGGCCGGAGACGCCGTCGAGCGCGACGCAGTAGGTCATTCCGGTCGCCATGTCAGGCAACTCCTCGGACGTGTTCCACCCTCGCCGCTTCACTCCTGCGCTGCAGCACACAGATCACATCGACCCTGACCGCGCGGCAGCGCAGCCCGTGGGCGAAGACCCACGCCCATGCCAGCCGGTGCAGTCGGGCGCCCTTCAGCGCGGTGATGGCTTCGAGCGGCGTACCGAAGCGGTCGCTGCTTCGGGTTTTCACCTCGCAGACGACCAGCACGTCGCCGTCCCGCGCCACGATGTCGATCTCACCGGCGGCGCAGCGCCAGTTGCGGTCGAGCACCACCAGCCCGGCTTCGACGAGGTGCCGCTCGGCGAGCCGTTCACCGAAGTCACCGAGGGCCTTGCGCTGGGCGTGCGTCGCCGTCATACGTCACCTCCACTCACAGCGTGGCGGCAAAGGGCTTGTCGACGCGGCGAGGTGGCGAGGCCTGTGGACAACCGGCTTCAGATGCGAACTTGTGGAAGGAACCCACCGACCTGCGCTCTGTCAGGGGGCGGCTAAGTCGCCCACTTGGGAGGCTCGAGGTCCGACTTCGAAAGCTCTTCGATGTTGACGTCCTTGAACGTGACGACCTTGACGTTCTTGGCGAAGCGTGCCGGCCGGTACATGTCCCACACCCAGGCGTCTGACATCGTCACCTCGAAATAGGCGTCGCCGGCCTCCGTGCGCACCTTGAGGTCGACAGTGTTGCAGAGGTAGAAACGTCGGTCGTTCTCCACGACGTACTTGAAGATGCTGACCACGTCTCGGTACTCACGGTAGAGATGCAGCTCCATCTCAGTCTCGTACTTCTCGAGATCCTCAGCGCTCATGGCCGTCCCCCGGTTCTGCGCTCGCTGGTGTCGCGGAGAAACGTCTCGTGGCTCCCGTTGATTCCGGCCGACCGCCGCACGTTGACGAAGCGTCGCCGATGCTGCGGGCATGGGCCGTGTCGCTCGAGGGTCTCCTGGTGCTGCGGGGTGACGTAGCCCTTGTGGAGAGCGAAGTCGTAGGCCGGATAGACCTCGTCGAGCGCGAGCATCAACCGGTCGCGGGTCACCTTGGCGATGACGGACGCGGCAGAGATGCACCCGGCCACCCGGTCGCCCTTCCACATGGCCAGCCCCGGCACCTCCAGCCCATCGACGCAGAACCCGTCGGTCAGCACGTAATCCGGGCGCGTCTCCAGGCGGGCTAACGCCCGACGCAGGGCGGCCACGTTGGCCACGTGCATGCCGAGGGCGTCACACTCAGCAGCTTCCACCACCACCACGGACCAAGCGACTGCCTTGCGCACGACCTGTTCGTAGCAGCGGTCGCGAGCGGCAGGGGTGAGGAGCTTGGAGTCAGCCAGACCCGGGATGACACCTGCCTCTCCCTCGCCTAGGACGGCGGCCGCAGCAACCAGCGGCCCGGCGCATGCTCCGCGTCCGGCCTCGTCGACGCCGGCGACCCGCTGCAGTCCGGCACGACGAAGTGCACGCTCATAGCCGTAGAGACCGGCGTCGCGCCGGATGGTGCTACCGGCCGGAAGGGTCGTCATCGGAATTCAGC
Source organism: Nocardioidaceae bacterium (assembly GCA_050996395.1). GTDB lineage: Bacteria > Actinomycetota > Actinomycetes > Propionibacteriales > Nocardioidaceae > JBPCRX01. Next base: position 36,322 of record JBPCRX010000027.1, on the reverse strand, counting down.
CACCCGGGCGGACGGGGTTGATGACGCCCTCGGCGGGAGGCTGCCGACCGTCCGGCACATCGTCGTAGGCACTCGGTACGTGCATGATGTGGGCGTCTCCCGCGGGCCAGATGACGGCGAAGGCCCGTCCGGTGACGAGATCCATCGGTACGAATGGTCCCGTCGCGTCACCCTCGGCGAGGTGGAACGAGGAGTCACCTGAGTTGTAGCGGTTGTCTCCCAGCACGAAGATGTGGTCGGCTGGCACCACGACGTCGTATGACGTGTCGTCAGCCACCTTGGCGCCTTGATGCACGAAGTCGGACTCGTCCACCGACTGTCCGTTGATGGCAAGCTCACCATGCCGGCAACACACCACGTGGTCGCCCGGGAGGCCGACCACCCTCTTCACGAGATGACCGTGTCCGGACGCCGGCAGCAGACCGACCCATTCCATCGCCTTGCGCAGACCACTGGGAGGTTCGGCCCGCTCTGCTGCGCCGATCCAGTTGCCCGGATCCTCGAAGACCACTACCTCCCCGCGTTCGACGTCACCGATTCGACTCACGACAATGCGGTCGTGCAGCTGTATCTCGGGCAGCATCGAGCCTGACGGCACAAAGAAGGCTTGAACCACGAAGGCACGCATGAGCGCGGAGGCGACCAGCGCAACCGCGACGATGATCACAATCTCGCGGACGAAACGGCCCAACGAGCCGAGCGCCGACCCACGGGGCACGGCAGTCGCCGTTGAGCTCGACGTCGAAACCCGAGTCGCCGAGACGCCTGGCTCGTCCGCCGCTGAGGTTGACGTCGACGTCTCGGTCGCCGAGATGCCGGAGTCGCTCGATGCCGGGACGTCCGGTGCTGACCCGAACTCACCCTGCATGGCCGGACCGTCGCTGTCAGCAGCTCCCGTCGGCTGGTCAGTCATGGACAGCGTTTCCTGTTCTTCCAACGACGGTAGAGCGGCAGTGCGGCGACTGATGCTAACCCGACCGGAGCGGTGTCCGAGACGAGCGACGCGGCGTTGTCCAGCCTGCGGTCGGCGAAGGTGCCCGGACGGTGGAGGAACTGCCAACGGTCGGTGGGCCAGACCACGACGAGCACCTTGCCCACCACGTCCTCGACGGGGATGAACCCGCCACCGGGGTCACCGGTGTGGACACGGGAGTCCGCGGAGTGCTCGCGGTTGTCGCCGAGCACCCAGAGCCGGTCGTCAGGGACGTCTACCGCCCAGTGGCCGGTGCAGGCATCGTGGGCGAGCGTCACGTAGGCAGACTCTTCGAGTGCGACTCCGTTGACAGCGACCGTCCCGTGCGCACACGAGACGGCATCGCCTGCAACCCCGATGACGCGTTTGACCAGGTGCCCGCCGGACGGGTAAAGGCCCACCAGCGACACCGCCTTGGTCAAAGCGTTGCCGGCGGCGTGGGCGTCCTCGTCGCCGAGCCAGTCGGCTGGGTCGTCGAAGACCACGATGTCGCCTCGTTGGACGTCACCGAACCAGTACGACATCTTTTCGACCAGGATGCGGTCGTCGACCTGCAAAGTCTCGCGCATGGAGCCCGAAGGGATGTAGAAGGCCTGTACGAAGAAGGTCTTGATGACCAGTGCGAGCACCAGCGCGGTGCCCACCAGGACGACCGTCTCCCACCAGATCGGGCGGGGTGCGGGTTCGGTGGATTCCGCGGACCGCTCCGTCGTGGCCGACCGATCACCAGAGACCGACGCCACAGAGGGAGCCTAGCCTGCGTCCGGTCAGCGACCCGCTGGAGCTTCGCGCTTCTCCTTGATCTTGGCGGCCTTGCCGCGGAGGTTGCGCAGGTAGTACAGCTTCGCGCGGCGCACATCACCGCGTGTGACGACCTCGATCCGGTCGATGATCGGAGTGTGCAGAGGGAAGGTGCGCTCGACACCGACGCCGAAGCTCACCTTGCGCACCGTGAACGTGCGGCCCACCCCGGAGCCCTGGACCCGGATGCAGACGCCCTGGAAGAGCTGCACACGTGACCGGTTGCCCTCGACCACCTTGACGTGAACCTTGAGCGTGTCGCCGGCACGGAACGCCGGCACGTCGTCGCGAAGGATGCCTGCTGCCAGGGCGTCGATGGTGTTGGTCATGTCGGTCGCTTCCCTCGTCGATGCCGCAGGTCACCTACGCGCTGTGTGGTGTTGTCGTCGGGGGTGCGTTGCCCTCCACGCCCGGCTCCCCTGCGGCAGAACCAGCGTTGAGACCGAGGGTCTCGGGAGGTGCGACACCAACAGGCAAGTCTGCCACAGAGCCGGTGCTTCCCCTAAATCGACCGAGGGAGTCCACCGCGCGGCTTGATCATCACGACCACGCCCTGTGAGTCGTCTCGCCGCGCATCGCGGCGGTAGCCGGCCCGACGGTACAAGCGCTGGTTGTCCAGACTTGCCGACCCGGTGAAGAGCTCGAAGCTGGTCGTCTCGGGGGGAGCTACGGACTCGACATATTCGAGTAGCCACCGACCGATGCCGCGGCCCTGGAGGTCCGGAGCCACCATCAACCGGCCGATGAGCCAGCGGTCGTCGTCTCGTCGCCCTCTGACGGACGCGACCAGCCGGCCGTCTGCTCGTACGACGTAGGTGTGCCACTGATCAAGGGCCGCCCTGGCGTCTCGGAGCGTCTCCATCAGCGGCGGGATGTTCAGGGCGTTGTTCTGCTGCGCCTCGGTGACCCAGCAGCACCGCTGCAGCACGAACAGCTCTGCGACGTCACCGCCGGTGGCGAGCTCGAGGCTCACCGAGGGACCAGCTTGGCCCGCGTCGGGCACCTCCCCCTGCACCAGCCGGCCGAGCTGCTCGCGGTGCAGCCCCGCACTGAGATGCGCCAGGTCTGGCCGCCGCAGCGCCGTACGGCGAACCGCCTGTTCGTGGCGCCACAGCGCGACGGTGCCGTGGTCGCCCGAAAGCAGCACGTCCGGCACCTGATGGCCCCGCCAGCTGGCCGGCCGAGTGTAGACCGGGTGTTCCAGGAGGATGCCGGCCTCACCAGCCGAGTGGGACTCCTCCGCCACCGACTCCGGGTTGCCAACGAACCCGGGCAGCAGCCTCGTCACCGCCTCGATCACCACCATGGCGGCGGCCTCGCCACCGTTGAGCACGTAGTCGCCGACACTCACCTCGCTGACCGGCATCCGGTCGCGGTAGTGGTCGACCACGCGCTGGTCAATCCCTTCATAGCGGCCGCAGGCGAAGATCAACCATGGCTCCGCTGCCAGGCGCTCGGCCATCGCCTGGGTGAACACCTCGCCCGCGGGGGTGGGCACCATCAGCCTGGACGTACGGTGGCGATCGGCCGCTCGGACGGCGTCCACCGCCTCGCCCCATGGTTCGGGTTTCATCACCATGCCGGGGCCGCCACCGAAAGGCGCGTCGTCGACGGTGTGGTGCCGGTCCCTGGTCCAGCTGCGCAGGTCATGGGTGTGGAGATCCACAAGACCGGCTTCGCGGGCTTTGCCGAGCAGCGACAGCTCGAGCGGCTGCAGGTAGGCCGGAAAGATGGAGATGACGTCGATGCGCATCAGGGGTCTTCATCCGACGTGGGGACGCGGGGAGCGTCGACGGAGCGCTCCGCCTCCTCTTCCAGCAGGCCGGGTTGCAGCCGTACCACAACCTGTCGAGCGGACAGGTCGACCGTGGGGACCAGCTCAGTGACGAAAGGGACCAGCGCGTCTGGGCCGCCGACCCGGCCGACGACCAGGAGGTCCTGTCCCGGAAGGTGCAGTACCTCGGTCACGTTCCCCAGCACCCGTCCGTCGTCGCCCAGAGCTAGCAGTCCGACCAGCTGGTGGTCGTAGAACTCTTCAGGGTCGTCGGGGCGGTCGTCGCTTCTCACCTGGATGTGGAGCTCGGTACCGCGTAGCGCCTCAGCCGTCGTACGGTCCTCGACCCCCGAGAAACCGACGACGAGGCGCTGTCCGTGCCAGGCGCAGCGCTCCACCTGCAACCGACCTCGCGACGTGCTGAAAGAAGTGCCGGCGGCGAACCGCTTGTCGGGGTCGTCGGTGCGTACGTCGATCAGCATGTCCCCGCGCAGGCCGTGGGCGCGTCCCACCTTGCCCACGAGCAGCTCGACGTGTTCCACCTGCTCTTCGGCCACGCGCCAGCTCGCAGACGTGCGGCGACTACGGCCTGCGGTCGACGTCGACGAAGTCGATCCGGATGTTGTCCTTGCCCCCGCTGCTCAACGCTTTGAGCACCGTGCGAAGCGCTGTCGCGGTGCGGCCTCCCCGCCCGATGACGCGACCGAGGTCCTCGGGGTTGACACGCACCTCGAGCGTCTCACCACCGCCGCCGTAGCGGGGGTTGCGGCCCCGTTGCGGGCGGGTCCGCACCTCCACGTCGTCGGGGTTGTCGACGATGCCGCGGACCAGATGGTCCAGCGCGTCCAGGAGCACCGTCAGCCCGCGACGTCGTCTGTGGGCGAGTCGGCCTCGGCCGCGTCGTCAGTGGCCGCTGCGGCAACTACGTCGTCAGCGGCCACTTCCTGGTCACCGACCGCTTCGTCGGCGGCGTCCTCATCGACACCGGAGTCGGTCGTCAAGGCGTCATCCGCGGCGTCAGACGTCGCTATCGGAGACGCTTCATCGACTGGCAGCTCGCCGCTGGCGACCTCGGCGACAGCGGCCTCGACCACCGGTGAGTCGTCGACGACTGGGGCAGCTTTGGCCGCCGACCTCGAGGCCGTCCGCTTGGCCGTGACGGCATCTGTCTCCCGCTCGCCGGCGGAGTCCTTGAGCGCCTCGTTGAAGATCTCGCTCTTGTCGCGCTTGGGTTCGGCGACCTTCATCGGCGCCGGCGCCGCCTCGCCCTTGAACTGCTGCCAGTCACCGGTGATCTTGAGGATGGCGGCGACGGGTTCGCTCGGCTGAGCGCCGACTCCCAGCCAGTACTGCGCCCGCTCGGAGTTGACCTCGATGAAGCTCGGGTCCTCCTTGGGGTGGTACTTGCCGATCTCCTCGATGACCCGGCCGTCGCGTTTTGTGCGCGAGTCTGCGACGACGATGCGGTAATACGGTGCACGGATCTTGCCCATGCGCTTGAGCCTGATCTTGACGGCCACGTGTGTGGTGTCTCCTCGATGTCTGGTGTGGTCGTGCCGACGGCCCAGGCGGGGTCAGGGACGTGGGACACGGGGAATCGCGCCGAGCTGGGTGAGAGGGCCCGCTCGACTCGAAGTCGGCCCTCATTGTGCCAGACGTGGCACGTCATACTCCAACCGGCGGGTCAGTGGACTGCGCCACCGCGGCACGTCCGTCCGCCCAGGGATGGTCAGGCGATCACACGGCCACGCAGCACGATGCGTCGGGGATGCGCAAGCACGCCCAGCTCGCGGCGAGGATCAGCGTCGTAGACGACGAGGTCGGCGGGGTTCCCCTCGGCAAGGCAGGGTCGGCCCAGCCACGTGCGCGCTCCCCACGACGCGGCGGCCAGCACGTCGTCGACCGGCATGCCGTAGGACGCCATCTCGAGTGCCTCCCCCGCAACCAGCCCATGCGGTAGGACGCCACCCGCGTCGGTACCCGCGTAGATGGGAACTCCGGCGCTGTGAGCGGCCATGACGGTCTCGTGGCGATGGGCGAAGAGGTCACGCATGTGGGCGGCGTATGTCGGAAACTTCGCCTCGCCGGATGCCGCGTACTCCGGGAATTTGGCCAGCTGCTTGAGCGTCGGCACCAGAGCCACGTTTCGGGCCGCCATCTGGTCGATCAGATCTGTCGAGAGGCCGGTGCCGTGCTCGATGCAGTCGATACCGGCGTCGAACAGGTCGGGCAGTGCGGCCTCGCCGAACACGTGGGCGGTCACCCTCGCACCGAGGTCGTGGGCGGCTCCGATGGCGGCGAGAAGCACGTCGCCCGGCCAGAGCGGCACCAGGTCGCCCGCGTCGCGGTCAATCCAGTCACCGACGAGCTTCACCCAGCCGTCGCCACGACGTGCCTCTTGCACGACGTAGGCAGTCAGCTCCTCCGGCTCGATCTCGTGCGCATAGCCGCGGATGTAGCGCCTCGGCCGGGCCAGATGTCGCCCGGCCCGGATGATACGCGGCAGGTCGTCGCGCTCGTCCATCCAGCGGGTATCGGCGGCCGATCCTGCGTCGCGCACGAGCAGCGCTCCAGCGTCTCGGTCTGCGCACGCCTGCTGCTCACTTTCCTCATCACTGACCGGCCCGTGCGCGTCGAGGCCGATGTGACAATGGGCGTCGACCAGCCCCGGCAGGATCCAGCCCTCGGCGACCAGCTGGGCGTCGGCCACCGGCTCGTAGGTGACGTGCCCGTCGACGACGTAGAGATCGGTGCGCTGCCCCGACGGAAGCACTGTGCCGCTGACCTTGAGGGCAGGCGAGGAAGCGTCCGGCATCGTTTCGACGCTAGCTCAGAACAGGTCGCGCAGCTCGTGCGGGATCTCGAAGTCCTCCGGCAGCCCCGGCGCAGGTCTGTCATTGGTGGCTCTGTCGCCGCCACCGCCGCCGCTGCCCGCGACGCCCGCGAAGCCGAAGGCGGCCGCGCCGGCATCGACCGGCTCAGGCTGCTCCGCGGTGGCAGAACGCTCGAGCGCCGCACGCTTGGCTGGGTTGCCGGAGCTGCGCTTGGTGCGCTTGACCGGACCCTGCTGGCGGGCCTTCGCACGCTTGCCGCCCATGCCACCCATCCCCGGCATGCCGGGCATCGCGCCGCCACCGGCCATCGACATCATCATCTTGCGGGCCTCGAAGAACCGGTCAACCAGCTGGTTCACGTCACTCACCGAGCGACCGGACCCCTTGGCGATGCGGGCGCGCCGGGAGCCGTCGATCATCTTGGGGTTGGCGCGCTCAGCCGGTGTCATCGACAAGATCAACGCCTGGATCCGGTCGATCTCCTTGTCGTCGAAGTTCTCAAGCTGGTCGCGGAACTGCGCCATGCCCGGGATCATCCCCATGATCTTGCTCAGTGAACCCATCTTGCGGACGGCTTGCATCTGCTGCAAGAAGTCCTCGAGAGTGAAGTCGCCGCCCTTGCCCTGGAGCTTCGCCGCTGCGGCGGCGGTCTGGTCGGCGTCGAAGGCCTTCTCCGCCTGCTCGATCAGTGTGAGCATGTCGCCCATACCGAGGATGCGCGAGGCCATCCGGTCCGGGTGGAAGACGTCGAAGTCGGTCAGCTTCTCGCCGTTGGACGCGAACATCACCTGCCGTCCGGTGACCTGGGCGACCGACAGAGCGGCTCCTCCGCGCGCATCCCCGTCGAGCTTCGACAGCACCACCCCGGTGAAGCCCACGCCGTCGAGGAACGCCTGGGCGGTGGTGACCGCGTCCTGACCGATCATGGCGTCGACGACGAACAAGATCTCGTCAGGCTGCACCGCATCGCGGATGTCGACAGCCTGCTGCATCAGCTCGACGTCCATACCCAGCCGACCGGCCGTGTCGACCACCACGACGTCATACAGCTTGCGTCGAGCCTCGGCGATCGCGTCACGGGCGACGGCGACCGGGTCACCCACACCGCTGCCGGACTCCGGAGCGAAGACGCTGACTCCGGCCTGTCTGCCGACTATCTCCAGCTGGGTGACCGCGTTCGGGCGTTGCAGGTCGGCGGCCACGAGCAGCGGAGTGCGGCCCTGGTCCTTGAGCCAGCGACCGAGCTTGCCCGCGAGCGTCGTCTTGCCGGCACCCTGGAGGCCAGCGAGCATGATCACCGTCGGAGCGGTCTTGGCAAAGCGCAGCCGTCGCGTCTCACCGCCGAGGATCGCGACGAGCTCGTCGTTGACGATCTTGACGATCTGCTGAACCGGGTTGAGCGCAGCACTGACCTCGGCACCGTTGGCTCGCTCACGCACCCTCCGGATGAACGCACGGACGACGGGCAGGGCGACGTCGGCCTCGAGCAGCGCCACCCGGATGTCACGACACGTCGCCTCGATGTCGGCCTCTGAGAGCCGGCCCTTGCCGCGCAGGTTCTTGAACGTCGCGTTGAGACGGTCCTGGAGCGTGGTGAACACGAGTAGCTCGGTCCTCCCGGGTTTGCGGGGCGGTCGGTGGTACGACGTCTGGGCGTCCTGGCAAGACTACCCAGACCCGCTGATCTGCCTAGCGGTCATCCTGAGGCGTCGCCCATTACGGGGTTGGGCGCGCACCGGACTCAGACGGCGTCTGCATCGCGTTCACCCGTGCGGACCCGGACGACCGTCTCGACGGAGGTGACCCACACCTTGCCGTCTCCGATCACACCGGTCTGAGCGGTCGTGACGATCACTTCGGTGACGTCGTTCGCCTCGTCGTCCTCCACTACGACGTCGAGGCGCACCTTGGGAATCAGCGAGACGTCGTATTCGGCGCCGCGGTAGACCTCGGTATGGCCCTTCTGGCGACCGTAGCCACTCGCCTCCGTGATGGTCATGCCCGTCACGCCGAAGCTTTCGAGCGCCGCCCTGACATCCTCGAGCTTGTGCGGCTTGAGAACTGCCGTGATCAGCTTCACGCGTTCACGCTCTCTCTTGGCGCAGCATCGGCTTCGTGCAACGGCTCCGACGGGTCCACCTGTGTCACGAGAGCCCCCGTCGACGCAGCCCGACCACCGCCGACGCCTGCCTGATGCAGGTCGTACGCCGTCTCCGCGTGCTCCACCTGGTCGATGCCGACGGCCTCGGACTCCTCGTCGATACGGAACCCCATCACCTTGTCGATCGCCGTGCCGATGGCGTAGGCCATCACAAAGGAGAACACCCCGACGGCTCCCACGGCGACGGCCTGCTTGCCCAGCAGCTGAAAGCCGTCGGTCCCACCGCCGTACAGCACTCCCTTGAGTCCCACCGCCGAGGAGGGGGCGGCGAGCAGCCCGATCGCGATCGAGCCGACAGCCCCGCCCACGAGGTGGACACCGACAACGTCAAGGGAGTCGTCGAAGCCGAATCGGTACTTCAGCCCCACGGCGTACGCACAGCTTGCGCCCGCCACCAGCCCGAGTGCCAGCGACCCTAAGGGGGTGAGAGCGGCGCAGGCAGGAGTGATGGCGACAAGGCCCGCGACGGCACCCGAAGCAGTCCCCAGCGTCGTCGCATGACCGTCGCGCAGCTTCTCGACCAGCAGCCAGCCGAGCACCGCGGTGGCGGTAGCCGCCTGGGTGTTCATGAAGGCCAGCGCTGCACCTCCGTTGGCCCCCAGTGCGGAGCCGGCGTTGAAGCCGAACCAGCCGAACCACAGCAAGCCGGCGCCAAGCATCACGAACGGCAGGCTGTGCGGCCGCATCGGGTCTCGTTTCCACCCGCTGCGCCGGCCGAGAACCAAGGCGAGCGCAAGACCGGCTGCACCCGCGTTGACGTGGACCGCCGTACCACCGGCGAAGTCGATGACACCCCACTTCGCCAACCACCCGGGCTCCCGCCCCCACCGAATCACCAAAGGCAAAGACCCAGTGCGCAACCGGGAAGTAGACGAGGCTGACCCACAGGGCCACGAAGACGGCCCACGCCCCAAACTTGGCGCGGTTGGCGACTGCTCCACTGACGAGCGCCGGCGTGATCACCGCGAACATCAGCTGGAACGCGACGAAGGCGAGGAGCGGGATGGGGTAGCTCCCACCGTTGACTGTTGTCTTGGTGAAGGCGTCGCTCAGCCCCAGCTCGCTGAGGTCGCCCAAGAACCTGGAGGCGTCCGAGGTGCCAAAGGTGAGCGAGTAGCCGTACACCACCCACAGCGGCGTCACGACCGCGATCGTGACCACGCTCATCATGAGCATGTTCAGGACCGACTTCGAGCGAACCATGCCGCCGTAGGAGAAGGCCAGGCCAGGGGTCATGAGCAGCACGAGCGCGGCGCTCATGAGCACCCAGGCGGTGTCGCCGGTGTTGATGTGCATGATCGGTCATCCTGTCGTCGTAGCGGCTGAGAAACCTTTCAGACCGAGCGCATCGGGCGGGTGATGCCCTCAGCGTGGGACACCGACGTTTCGCCGAGGGTCGCCCCGTGTTGCGCCGGTGTGACAGATCGGCCCATCGTGTTTCGACTCGGTGGACTGGGGCTTTCTGCAGGTCCTTGTCCGCCCGGGGATACTCGGGCAATGACGTCAGCGGCACAGAAACTACGAGAGCGCATCGGCCAGCAGCTCTTCGAGCGGGTGGCGGGACCCGACGGCCCAAGCCGACGCGACCGCATCGCCACCGCCGAAGGTCCTCGCTGGTTCTCCCCCGACCGGCCGATCCAGCGTGTGCACGGCGACGCCTCGATGTTCGTCGGCGGGCTGCGTGCCCTGCTTCTGCAGTCACTGCACCCACTGGCGATGGCCGGCGTCGCCGGTCATTCCGGCTATCGAGGGGACCCCTGGGGCCGGCTCCAGCGCACCAGCCACTTCCTGGCGGTCACCTCGTTCGGGTCAGCCGAGGACGCCGAGGCGATGATCGCCAAGATCCGCGACATCCACACGCGGGTCAACGGCACGGCCGTCGACGGACGGCCCTACTCCGCCACGGACCCGCACCTGCTGAAGTGGGTGCATCTGGCCGAGGTCGACAGCTTCTTGCTGGCTCATCAACGCTACGGCGCCGAGCCGCTCGATGCGGCCGGACAAGACGGTTATGTGAGCGACACGGCCCGCGTCGCCGAGGCACTGGGCGTGGTCGACGCCCCGCTTACCGTCGCCGAGCTGGGTCAACAGCTCGGCGCCTATCGCCCCGAGCTGCAAGGGACGACGGAAGCCCGACAGGCGGCGCGCTTCATGCTGCTCAACCCGCCACTACCGGTGCTGATCAGGCCCGCCTACGGAGTGCTGGGGGCGGCCGCAGTGGGGCTGCTGCCCAGGTGGGCGCGCTGGCCGCTGCGGCTGCCGTGGCTGCCGGTCACCGAGGCGGTGGCGGTCCGTGCATCCGGACTTGCACTTACCCGGACCATTCGATGGGCGATGACACCCCCTGCGGCTGAGCCGCCGGTCGCCTCCTGACTGGTCAGGTCACGTGTCGAGCAGCGCGTCGACGAAGGTTTCCGCCTCGAACGGCGCGAGGTCGTCGGCACCTTCTCCGAGGCCGATGAGCTTCACAGGCACGTGGAGCTCGCGCTGCACGGCGATGACAATTCCTCCCTTGGCGGTGCCGTCGAGCTTCGTCAGCACGATGCCTGTCACGTCGACCACCTCGGCGAAGATCCGCGCCTGGGTGAGCCCGTTCTGGCCGGTGGTGGCGTCGATGACGAGCAGCACCTCGTCGATCGGCGCCTGCTTCTCGACGACTCGCTTCATCTTGCCGAGCTCGTCCATCAGCCCGGTCTTGGTGTGGAGACGGCCGGCCGTGTCGATCAGGACCGTGTCAACCTCCTGCTCGATGCCGGCTCGAACCGCCTCGAACGCCACGCTCGCCGGGTCTGCTCCCTCCGGGCCGCGCACAGTGGGTACGCCAACCCGTTCGCCCCAGGTCTGCAGCTGGTCGGCGGCCGCAGCCCGGAACGTGTCGGCCGCCGCGAGCAGTACGTCCTTGTCCTGAGCCACCAGCACCCTGGCGATCTTGCCCACCGTCGTGGTCTTGCCCACTCCATTGACGCCGACGACCATCACCACACCGGGAAGACCCTCGGCCCGGTCGACGTTGAGGGTGCGGTCGAGAGCTGGGTCCACCAGCGTCACCAGCTCCTCACGCAGCAGATCCTGCGCCTGTCGGGGTCCCGCCTGCTCGACCCGCACCCGTGTCCGGAGCCGGTCCACCAGCTCCCGTGAAGGGGCGACGCCGACGTCGGCGGCGAGCAGGGTGTCCTCGATCTCCTCCCAGGTCTGGTCGTCGAGACGGTCACGCGCCAGCAGGGCCATCAGGCCGCGACCCAACGTGGACTGCGATCGCGAGAGGCGGGCACGCAACCGCTGCAGCCGGCCGGAGACCGGGTCCGGCCTCTCGACCGTCGGTATCGGTCCGAGCTCGACCACGTCGACGTCCGAGCCGACTAGTGCGTCATCACCGCCACGCGTAGGACCCTCGCGCACGGAAACGGCGTCGTCCGCGGTACCGGGTGCTGGGCTAGGGGGAGTCCGCAGCTCGGTGTCCACCGTCGTACGTCGTCGTGTCGACGTGACGAAGCCGATCACGGCGGCCAGCCCGGCCACGACGAAGAGGGCCAGGACGATGAGGAGGAAGGTGAGAGTCACAGTGCGCCATCCTGACAGACACCCGAGGCCACCCACGGCTCTCGAGCGCTCAGGCGGTCTGAGTCTCTCGCAACCGTTGGCTGATCACGGCCGAGACGCCGTCTCCCCGCATGGTGACGCCGTAGAGAGCATCGGCGACCTCCATCGTCCGCTTCTGGTGGGTGATGACCACCAGCTGGGAGGTCTCGCGCAGCTCCTCGTAGATGGTGAGCAGACGGCCAAGATTGGTGTCGTCCAGCGCTGCTTCAACCTCGTCAAGGATGTAGAACGGTGACGGCCGGGCTTTGAACAGAGCGACGAGGAACGCTACCGCCACGAGTGACCGCTCGCCGCCGGAGAGCAGCGACAGCCGCTTCACCTTCTTGCCCGCCGGACGAGCCTCGACGTCGATGCCCGTCTCGAGGAGGTCGTCCGGCGCTGTCAGCACCAGCCGACCCTCACCACCGGGGAACAGCCGCGCAAAGGTGTGCCCGAAGGCCGACGCCACATCGGCGAACGCCGCGGTGAACACCTGTTCGACCCGCTCGTCGACCTCTTTGACGATGTCGAGCAGGTCGCGTCGCGTCTTGCGTAGGTCCTCGAGCTGCTCGGTCAGGAACTTGTGACGCTCCTCGAGGGCGGAGAACTCCTCGAGCGCCAATGGGTTGATGCGCCCCAGCTGAGCCAGTGCGCGCTCCGCTGAACGCAGGCGTCGCTCCTGTTCCTCTCGCACGTACACCACCCCGCCGCCATCATCGGTGGCGTCTTCCTCGTCCGACGGTATGAGCGGAGCAGCCCCGATGGAAGGCACGAGATGGTGTGGCCCGTAGTCGGCGACGAGCGACTCGAGGTCCAGCCCCAGCGCCTCCAGCGCATGCTGCTCGAGCTGCTCCACGCGCAGGCGTTGCTCCGTGCGCAGCATCTGGTCGCGATGCACGGTGTCGGTGAGGGCGGACAGCTCGACCTCGAGGTCTCGCACCATGTGTCGTGCCTGCGTCAACGAGAGTTCCCGGGCTGCTTTCGCGGCTTCGACCGCCGTACGCCGCTGCAGCGCCTCTGCCACAGCGACCTCCACCCTGGCGAGCAGCATCCGGGCGCCTGCACCGACGGCCTGCGCTGTCTGGCCCTCCCGGCGCCGTCTGTCCTGGCGCGCCACGAAACGCACCTGGGCGGCTCGCTCGTCGGCGGCCGCACGACGAAGCTCCTCGGCGCGTCCGTGCAACGCCTGCGCTCTTTCTTCGACGGTGCGCAAGGCGAGCCGTGCGTCTGTCTCGGCTTGACGGGCTCTGCGCGCCGACTCGATCAGCTCGTCTCGTCGGATCGTGTCAGGTTCGCTGTCCGGGGAAGACCGCGCGACAACCAGACGCTCTTCGAGGTCGGCCGCACCGGACATGTCGCCGTCACGGGCCTCCCGAGCCGATGCGATGGCGAGTGTCAGACGCTGCGCCTCACTCTTCGCTGCGCGTACGAGTGACCCGAGGTGGCCGAGCTCCTCGGCGACAGCCGCCAGGGTCGCGTCGGACTCATGCAGCTGCGCGAGTGCGACGTTGACCCGGCCTTGTGCTTGTGAGCGCTCCGTCTCGAGCGCGGTGAGCTCGAACCTGAGTCTCTCGCAGCCGGCGGTCGCCTGGGTCAATGCGATGGTCACCTCGTCTACGGCTGCCTGCACCTCGAGCAAGCTCGGTGCCGTCCCGGAGCCGCCGGCGGCGAAATGAACGCCGACGACGTCACCGTCGCGGCTGACCGCCACGACGTCAGGATGCCGCTGGACGAGGCAGCGAGCCGAGTCGACGTCGTCGACGACGGCCGTCTTGTCCAGCAGCCTGCCGAGAGCCGGCCTCAGCGAAAGGGGCGCCTCGACGACGTCGGGGGCATAGATCTCACCCGGTCCGAGCACCGGCCAGGCCGCACCCTCGTCGGCGGCTCCCCCCACCACGAATTCCGCCCGAACGAGGTCGGCGTCCTTGAGGTGGTGGATTGCGCCGACCGCGTCGAGGGGGCCCTCGACGGCGACAGCGTCAGCGGCGTTACCGAGGGCGGCCGCTACCGCAGTCTCGAATCCGGGTCGCACCGACAACAGCGCCGCCACGGAACCCATCAGACCAGAGACCACCTCTCCTGCCTCGAGCAGAGCTCCCGCTCCGTCCTTGCGGGCAAGGCCAAGCTCGAGGGCGCCCTTGCGGGCGCTCAACGCGGCCCGTTCGCGGTCGGCGACCTGGCTCTGGTGTTGCAGCTTCGCAAGCCGCGACTCGATGTCAGCGAGCAAGGAGCTGGCGCCTTCATGCTCGGCGTCGAGTCCCTGCTCCCCCACGTCCAGGCCCGCGATGCTGGTCTCGAGCGAGGTGAAGTCGAGCTGGGCGCGCCGAGCTCTGCCAAGAGCCGCATCGCGGGCGGCCTCGAGGCGGTCGATCTCGTCCTGAGCAGCCGCAGCGCGGCTCCGGACGCTGTCAACCTGACCGCTCAGCTGCGCCACCCCCTCTCGTCGATCCCCCGCAGCCCGAAACAGTTCCGCCACCCGCCGGTCCTCCTCGATGGACGCCGCTTCGGCCAGCTCTCGCTCCCTGACCACCTGCTGGAGCCCAAGCGTTCGTTCATGGACGGCTCGAGAGGCGCCTGCCTCCTCGTCGAGCAGCCGGTCCGCCTCGACTTCGATCTGGTCGGGGTCTCGGCCCGACCAGACGTCGGACACCTCCTCCATGCTGTTGCGACAGCGCTCCGAGGCCAGCCGGGTGGTTCCGGAGATCCGTTCCCGAAGCCCTGCCAGCGCGAACCACATCTCCTGCGCGGACGACAAGCTGGGAGCGTCACGCGAGAGACCTTGCTCGTGCTGGGTCTCCTCCGAGCGGGCGACGACAAGCGATGCCTCCACTGCAGCCCTGCGAGATGCCAGGGCTTGCTCGTCGCCAAGCTCTCGCTGCATCGACTCACGCAAGCTGACCGCGTCGTCGGCCAGCAGCCGTGCGCGCGCGTCGCGCGCCTCGCTCTGCACGACCGAGGCTCGACGGGCCACCTCCGCCTGCCGCCCAAGCGGTTTGAGCTGACGGCGGATTTCGACGAGCAGGTCATTCAGCCGAGTGAGATTGCCATCGGTGGCATCGAGCTTGCGGATCGCCTTCTCCTTGCGGCGGCGGTACTTGAGTACCCCTGCCGCCTCCTCGATGAAACCTCGCCGCTCCTGCGGGCTCGCATGCAAGATGGCGTCGAGCTGTCCCTGGCCGACGATGACGTGCATCTCGCGACCGATGCCGGAGTCGCTGAGCAGCTCCTGCACGTCGAGCAGCCGGCATACCTGACCGTTGATGGCGTACTCGGACCCGCCGTTGCGAAACATCGTGCGTGAGATGCTCACCTCGGCGTAGTCGATCGGCAGGGCGCCATCGGTGTTGTCGATCGTGAGCACGACCTCGGCACGCCCGAGCGGCGGCCGAGCTGAGGTACCGGCGAAGATGACGTCCTCCATCTTGCCGCCGCGCAACGTCTTGGCACCCTGCTCGCCCATCACCCAGGCGAGCGCGTCGACCACGTTGGACTTTCCTGACCCGTTCGGTCCGACGACACAGGTGATGCCGGGTTCGAGCTGCAGCGTCGTCGACGAGGCGAACGACTTGAATCCGCGCAGCGTCAGAGTCCGCAGATGCACGCAGGTCGCTCCTTGAGGCGCACAGCGCCCGAGTCTGATTCCCGTGGTCCGCCTGAGACTATCGGCCGGAACACCTCAGACTGCTGCAACCACGCCGCACTGGTGGGAGCCTCAGGCGCGGGCTCCGGCGCGCTCGGTCATGGCGTCGGGCACGCGCATGGTGTCGGGGACGCGCAACAGGTCACCGTCATGGACCTGAATGGCCAGGGCATCGTTCTCCGCCTGCAGTCGCAGCACGAGCGCATCGAGCTCGGCCACGCGACGCCGCAGGCGCCGGTTGTCGTCGAGGAGACGGGGGTCGCCTCCGACATGTCCGAGGAGAGCCTTGGCCATGGTGTTCCTCCGAAGGACGCTGTGGGCAGCCGATGCGAACCTGCGGAGCCGACCGTCCCCGCGCTCGGTCACACCAGTGGCTGCGGTCGAACTTCTCCGCGCTGCTCGTTCCAGGGTGACACCGCTCGCCACACGGGTCAACCCGGGCTGACTTCCGGGCCGCAGTGGCCTGGCGTTCGCCTACCAGCGGGCGCGGCGGGGTCGCGGTTGGCAGCGGGGACACGTGAAGGAGGAGCGGTTCATGAAGGCGTCGCGCCGGATGGGAGTACCACAGCGCGGACACGGCTGACCCGCCTGTCCGTACGCTGACAAGGAGCGGACGAAGTACCCCGACTCGCCGTTGACGTTGACGTAGAGGGCGTCGAAGGACGTGCCACCTTCGGCGAGAGCGCGCCCCAACACCTCACGTACCTCATGCAGCAACCGCTGAACGTCGCTGCGGCGGAGCGTCTCGGTGGGCCGGGCGAAGTGCAGCCGAGCTCCCCACAGCGCCTCGTCGGCGTAAATGTTGCCCACCCCTGAGATCAACGTCTGGTCGAGCAGGGCGCGCTTGATCCCGGTTCGCCGTCGGCGCACCGACTCACCGAACCCCTTCTCGTCGAAGTCGGCGTCCAGCGGGTCCCGGGCGATGTGCGCGATCTCCGGTGGAAGCTGCGCCCCGTCGCGCGACAACAGCAACCCCCCGAACATGCGCTGATCGACGAAGCGGAGATCGTGGCCGTCGTCGAGCTGCATCATCACCCGCAGATGTCGCTCGTGAGGAGCATCTCGTCGCTGAACCAGGAGTTGCCCGCTCATGCCGAGATGGCCGAGGACCGCATCTCCGGAGTCGAGCTCCAACCACAGATATTTTCCTCGCCGCCGCGCCACCTCGACTCGCCGGCCCTGCAGCCCGTGCTCGAAGTCGACCGCACCGGCGAGGTGGCGACGGACCGGGCGGGGGTGCAGCACCTTGACATGGCTGAAGCGACGGCCGACGACAAGGGCCTGCAGCCCACGTCGCACGACCTCGACCTCAGGCAGCTCAGGCACCCGCCGCCCTGCGGGTCAGGAGGTCAGTCATGTCCGGCGACGGGTTGCGGAGGCAACGCGACCGCCTCACCGCCGGTCGACGACGACGACGCAATCGTCGGCGGGCACATGTCGCGCAAACTCTGCCACGCCGTCTCGGCCGCCTGCTGCTCGGCCTGCTTCTTGGACCGACCGGTGCCATGGCCGTAGATGCCGTCTCCGACTCGCACCCGTGCCACGAAGGTCTTCTCGTGATCCGGGCCGCTGTCCTCGATGAGGTACTCGGGGGCACCCAGAGCAAGGCTGGAGGAGAGCTCCTGCAGGCTCGTCTTCCAATCCAGGCCGGCGCCGAGGGCCGCAGCGGCGGCCATCATCGGGTCGAAGAGCCGATGCACGACGTCGCTGGCCACGTTGAAGCCCTGGTCGATGTAGACGGCGCCGAGAAGGGCCTCGACCGTGTCGGACAGGATCGAGGCCTTGTCACGGCACCCGGTCGCCTCCTCACCCCGGCCCAGCAGGATGTGGTCGCCCAACCCCAGGGTGCGGCCGACGGCGGCGAGTGCCCGAGCGTTGACAACGGCCGCCCGAAGCTTGGCCAGGCGACCCTCTGACAACTCAGGATGGCTGCGGTAGAGCGACTCGGTCACGACGACACCGAGCACCGAGTCACCGAGAAACTCCAGCCGCTCGTTGGTCGGCAGACCACCGTTCTCGTAGGCGTAAGAGCGGTGCGTCAGGGCACGGGTCAGCAGCTCCGGGTCGAGGTCGACCACTCCGAGCTGCACGCACAGCTCCGACCGGGAGACGACCAGCGCCGCTGGCTGCGCGTCGCCAGACGTCAGAGGACCTGGCGCCGATCAGCACGAGCGCCGTACTGCCCGCACTCGGGGCAGGCGCGATGCTGCAGGTGCTTGGAACGGCAGGCGGGGTTGGCGCAGGTCACGAGGGAGGGGGCGGCAGCCTTCCACTGTGAACGGCGGTGGCGCGTGTTGCTGCGCGACATCTTCCGCTTGGGAACAGCCACGGTCTACTCCTCGTCTCGGCTGAGCAGTTCGCCAGCCTTTGTCGTGTTCAAGGTCGAAAGCGCCGCCCAGCGGGGGTCGATGCTCTCCTCGTGCGTGTGGTCCGGATCGTCTCGCAGGTGCGCCCCGCACTCGAGGCACAGCCCTGGACATTCCGGCTCACAAACAGGCCGGAACGGCAGTGCAAGCACCACGGCGTCCCGCAATGCCGGCTCGAGGTCGAACAGCTCACCGTCGAGCCGACTGGCCTCGTCGGGCCCGGCCTCACTCTCGGGATAGACGTACAGCTCCTGGACAGCCACCTCGAGGTCGTCGTCGAATCGGTCCAGGCAGCGCACGCACTCGCCCACGAGCACCACCTGAGCGGTTCCCGACGCAAGCACCCCCTCCATCACCGACTCGAGGCGCAGATGCACCTCGACTGGTGATCCTTCGGGGACACCGAGAAGCTCAATACCGAGATCTGCCGGTGCCGGCACCGTTAGCTCGAGCGTGCGCATCGAACCTGGTCGACGCCCGAGCTCGTGAGTATCGAGCACGAGCGACGAACGCGGGTCGAGACGCATCAGGGCCACTTCCGATAGCAGGCACAGCAGAACTCGCCTCCCGGAGGAGGCAGCCCCCAAGACTAACGGTTTTCAGCAGGGTCCCTCAAATCGGCCGGCCTCGGCCCCGCCTCAAGACGGGAAGGCGAAAGCGGTGTCGGAGCCCTCCTCGTCGAGGTGGTCGAGGGCGGACCGCCCCTGGAGCCGGTTGCGACCCCGAGTTACGGCCTCAAGGGTCTTGGTCAACGTGATCTCCAGGTTGGCCAGCCGCCCGTCGACGTACTCGTCGGTCTCCCGGCGCAGCGCCTCGCACTCCCGCTCGACCCGCTGCTCCTCGGCTTCTGCCTGCCGTTTGGCCACCCGGTACACCTCTGAGTCGGAGATGAGCCGGTCCCGTTCCTGTGTCGCCTCCTCAACGATACGGTCCGCCTGGCTGTGCGCGTCGGCGAGGACCGTGTCGCGCCCAGCAAAGACCCGTTCGGACTCTGCGAACGCCTGGGGCAGTGCCTCCTGCAATACGTCGATCCGGGCGAGCACGTCGGCCTTGTTGACGACGACGGAGGACGACATGGGCATGGATCGTGCCTCGTCGACAGTGCTGCGGAGCTCATCGACCAGCTGGCTGACATCCACGCTGCGAGACCCCTTCTCGGCCATGTGCATCAATCCGTCGGTGCGTCGGCCCTGTGGCTGAGCCGGCTCTGCAGACGGTCGAGCACGTTCGACGGTACGAGCCTGGAGACATCACCTCCAAATCGAGCCACCTCCTTGACCAGGCTCGACGCGAGATACGAGCGCTCTGGGCTGGTCGGGACGAATACGGTCTCCACGCCGGACAGAGCCCTGTTCATCTGAGCCATCTGGAGCTCGGAGTCGAAGTCGCTGAAGGCCCGAAGACCCTTGACGACCGCGACCGCCTCACGCTCGCGGCAGAAGTCCACGAGAAGCCCCGAGAACGACGCGACGGTCACCGAAGGGAGGTGCTCGACTGCTTCGGTGAGCATCTCGACGCGCTCGTCGGCCGAGAACAGCTCCTGCTTGGACTGATTGACGAGCACCGCCACGACCACTTCGTCGAAGAGCCTTGCCGCCCTGCTCACGACGTCGACGTGACCGAGCGTCAGCGGGTCGAAGGAGCCCGGGCACACCGCGCGTCGCATCCGTCTCCTCTGCTGCAGCTCACCGGTACGTCGAAGAGGCGCGACCGTACCAAAGCATTGTCTCGCCGTATCTGCGCAGGCGCAGCGCTTCCACTGCATCCGGCCAGCGCCACTCCGCGCCGCGGCGGGCACGCTCCACCACGACGAGGGTGTCAGTTGACAGCCAGCGTGCGGCCACCAGGTCGACCAGCGCGGTGGCGATACCCGGAGCGGCCAGAGCATAGGGCGGGTCGAGGAACGCGACGTCGAACGGCTGCCCAGGCGTCTGCGTGCCGCCCTGTGCCGTCGACGTCCGCTGCACTCTCAGCGGACCGTTCGTGAGCCGCTCGACCGCTGCAGCGATGACGGTGACGCCGTCGAAGCCGAGGGTGCGCGCGTTCTCCCGGATCAGAGTGGCTGTCCGCGCGTCCTTCTCGACCAGGGTGACAGTCGCCGCCCCGCGGGAACTCGCCTCTAGGCCCACGGCGCCCGATCCGGCGTACAGGTCGAGGAATCGACAACCCTCAATCGACCCGAGCTCGGACGCGAGGGCTGAGAACAGCGCCTCGCGGACGCGGTCCGTCGTCGGCCGGGTAGCGCCGCCGGTAGGCGTCCGCAGTCGCCTGCCCCCGGCGACCCCGGCGATGATGCGCGTCACGACCCGTCCACCTTAGTCGCGTATGGAGGCCGTACGTTTCTCGCCCCATGCTGGCAAACGCGCGCGACACGGGCTGTTCGACGTGCGTTTCGCGCCGTGCGCCGGCGCCGAGAGGAGCCGCTCGACTGGCGTGACTCAGGCAAGCTGCCCGACGCAAGTCTGCGCAGCTTGCAACGTGAGCTCGACCACGACGAGAGTCTGCTACCGGCGCCTCCGCCCGGCTAGAGCGCCATCGGCTCCTCGACCTGGCTGGTGCCCACGCGGCGCGACCGATGATGCACCTCAAGACCTGTCCAGGTAGTCCGCCTGCTCGTTGTCGTGCAGCCGGGCGACAGCAGCCGCCAGCGCTGGTTGCCGCTGGAGGTCCGGGTCGTCGCCCACCAGGGCCGCCGCCATCTCTCGTGCTGCCTCGATGACATCCTCGTCGCGCAGCACCGACAGCAGCCGCAGACCCGAGCGCCGGCCGGACTGGCTGGCGCCGAGCACGTCTCCCTCGCGACGGCTCTCCAGATCGAGCCGCGCCAGCGCGAAACCGTCACTGGTTGCCGCGACTCCCTCGAGCCGGTCACGCGACGGTGCCCCGTCCGGTGCGTCGGTGACGAGCAGGCAGAGCCCCTCGACGCTGCCGCGTCCGACCCGGCCGCGCAGCTGGTGCAGCTGGGAGACACCGAAGCGGTCGGCGTCCATGACCACCATGACGGCGGCATTCGGCACGTCGACGCCCACCTCGATGACCGTCGTGGCAACGAGGATGTCCACCGATCCAGCCGCGAAGCTGCGCATGATGTCCTCCTTCTCATCGGCTGGCAGCCGTCCGTGCACCACCCGCAGCCGCAGACCCGCGAGTGCGCCCTGTGCCAGCTCGGCGGCCACGTCAGCGACGGAGACAGGGGGCCTCCTAGGCGTCTGGGCCTCCTCGTCACCGTCGTCGGGTTCCTGCATCTCCGACTCAGGCTCAGCGCCGATCCGTGGGCACACGACGTACACCTGATGGCCTGCCGCGACCTCCTCTCGGACCCGTTGCCAGGCTCGTTCCAGCCATCGAGGGTGCTCCGACGTCGGCACGACGGTGGTCTGGGTGGGGCGGCGCCCGGCAGGAAGCTCGCGCAGCGTCGAGACGTCGAGGTCGCCGAACACGGTCATGGCCACCGTCCGAGGGATGGGGGTGGCAGTCATCACGAGCACGTGTGGCGGGGTGGCGCCGCCCTTGCCCGTCAGCGCGGCGCGTTGCTCGACTCCGAAGCGATGCTGCTCGTCGACCACGACCAGCCCGAGATCGGCGAACTCCACGACGGCCTCGAGCAGCGCATGGGTGCCGATCACGATGCCGGCGTCGCCGGAGGCCGCTTCGAGCAATGCGCGTCGACGCGGCGCTGCCGAGGTCGAGCCGGTCAGCAGCGCGACCCGCGTACCGGCGTCGTCGCCGCCGAGCATGCCGCCCTGCGCCAAAGGTCCGAGCAGCGCCAGGAGGGAGCGATGGTGCTGGGCCGCCAGCACCTCGGTGGGTGCCAGCAGGACACACTGGCCACCAGCGTCGATCACCTGAAGCATCGCGCGCAGCGCGACAACGGTCTTGCCCGATCCCACCTCGCCCTGCAGCAAGCGGTGCATCGGGTGGGCCCGCGCCAGGTCGTGCTCGAGTTCGGCACCGACCGTGCGCTGTCCTGTCGTCAGCTCGAACGGCAGGCCGGCGTCGAAGCGGTCGCGGAGACCAACCGGACTGGCTGGACGCGACGTCGCCGGCATCGAGGCGGTGAGGTGGCGACGCTGGGCCAGCACGGTTTGCAGGACGAACGCCTCCTCGAAACGCAACCGGTTCCGCGCCTGCTTCCACTGCTCCGGATCGACGGGACGGTGGATCTGCTCGAACGCCCGTCTCAGGTCGATGAGGTCGCTGGCGTCGCGCACCCCCTCTGGAAGAGGGTCGGGCACCCCGTCCAGCTGGTCGAGCACCAGGGCGACTGACTCCATAATCTTCTTCGAGGAGATCTGCGCGGAGGCCGGATAGATCGGCCACCAGCGCGTCACCTCCTCGTCCTCGAACTCCCCCAGGCTGGTACTGCGCCCCAGCACGTCGAAGGTCGGCTGGGTCAGCTGACGCTGGTTGCGGAACATCCCAACCTTGCCGCTGAACATTGCCACGGTGCCCGCCTGCAACTGGCCGGCCCTCCAGGGCTGTCGGAAGAACGTGAGCAGGAGCCGGTCTCGGCCGTCCGTGACGATCACCTCGCTACGCACGGCTCTGCGGCCGCCGGACCGTGGAACGTAGGGGTGCGAGGTGACGCTGAGCGTCTTCGCCAACACCGTCGCGTGCTCTCCGAGGCGCAGTGCGGCCAGATCGGTGAGTGCGCCGCGGTCGTCCAACCGGCGCGGGTAGTGCCGCAGCAGATCGTCCACGGTCTGCATCCCGAAGGCGGTGTGCAGCGCCTTGGTCGTCTTGTCACCGACCAGCCCTGACAACCGGGCGTCAAGAGAGAGCATCACTCGACGCCGATCAGCAGCGGGTAGCGCTCCTGACCACCAGAACAGATCACCACGTCGAGGCCGGCGTGGTGCCGTTCCACCGCGGCCGCCACGCGCTGTGCCAGCGACTCTTCGACGCCCGAGCCGGTCACCAGCGTGACCAGTTCTCCACCACCGGCGACCAGCCGTTCGACGACCTCGATCGCGACACTCGCCATCTCGCTGCCGACAAGTGCGAAGTCCCCCTCGACGACGCCGAGGCAGTCGCCGACGGAGCAGCGGCCGGCCATCGTCAGGGCGTCGGTGCTGGCGATGGTGACAGCACCGTGGCGGGTGTGGCCTGCCGCAGCGGTCATCTGCACCACGTCGGCGTCGAAGGACCGGCTCTCGTCGTGCACGGCGAGAGCCGCCAGACATTGCACCTGTGCACAAGTCGGTATGACGGCTGTCCTGGTTCCGAGATCACGGGCTGCTCGCGCGGCCGCCTCGGCTACCTGCTGAGCACCGGCTCGGTTCGGCAGCACGATGACTTCGGAGGAATGCGTCGACGTGATTGCGTCGAGGAGCTGTTGGGAGGAGCATCTGCGGCCCGGGCCGACGGCCACCACCACCGCACCAGCCGCCTCGAAGAGGTCGCCGAGGCCGGGCCCGGCTGCCAGCGCGACCAGGCCACGACCGACAGCGTCTCGGTTTCCCGTCGAGCCCTTCTGCCGAACTACTTCGGCTTGGTCGAAGTGAGTGACCCTCACGCGGTGAGGACGCCCAGCCTCGACACCCGCCTCAAGCGCCGCGCCGACGTCATCGACGTGCACGTGCACATTCCACAGACCGTCCCCACCCACCACGACCAGCGAGTCCCCGAGCGACCCGAGCCGCTCACGAAGCGGCGTGATCTGGGCGTCGTCCGCATCGAGCAGGAACATGACCTCATAGGCGGGACCGTCTGGATGGGCGGCGGCGCCGAGGTGCGATCTCGCACCGGCAGGCACTGGAAGCGGCGACCGCTGAGCCGGGAGGCGGTCGACCTCGCTTCCCGCTCGCCTTCCTGTCATCGCCTGCACGGCGGCGTCGAACAGCACGCACAACCCGAGGCCACCAGCGTCGACGACTCCAGCCCGGCTCAGCACCTCGAGCTGGGCGGTCGTCCGCGCGAGAGCGAGACGCGCGGCAGCCGCGGCGGCGGTCACCACATGTGCCATCTGGCCGAGTGGGTCCTCGGGGGCGGCTTCTGCTGCTGCGTC
The DNA here is from genome assembly GCA_050996395.1 of Nocardioidaceae bacterium. Lineage (GTDB taxonomy): Bacteria > Actinomycetota > Actinomycetes > Propionibacteriales > Nocardioidaceae > JBPCRX01. The sequence goes on along the minus strand of JBPCRX010000027.1, from coordinate 12,187 downwards.
CACCGCTGGTTCGGCCGCCGTCGCGGCCGCCATGGCTACGGTCAGCATCGTGCCTTCGACTGGGGTGGCCACCGCGGTGTAGGCCGCCTCAGCCGCCGACCGCAGGGTGTCGGCAAGCAGACGGGCCGGCAGGGTGGCGTCACCCCGCAGCAGCTGGTCTGCACCGGCCCTCAGCAGCTGCGACAAGATCACACCTGAGCTGCCGCGAGCCCCCAGCAGCGCCCCGTGGCCGAAAGCGGTCAGTGCGGTGGCCAGCGATGCCGGCTCCACCTCGACCAGAGCCGTGCGCGCCGCCTCGAACGTGAGGAACATGTTGGTCCCCGTGTCACTGTCCTGAACCGGGTAGACGTTGAGCGCGTCGATCTCCTCGCGGGACTCCCCCAGCCCGTACAGGGCGAGATCACACCAGCGCAGCAGCAGTGCCACCTCGGCAGGTGTGCTCACGGGGTTACCTCGCTTCGGCGACCGGACGCCGAGGGCGCTGGTCGTCATACACAGTGGTGACGGGCTCGCAGCACCCTAGTCTCCCTCGTGAACCGGCCCTGCGCGGAGCGAACCCACCCCACCTCGATTCGTCCGACCCGCTCGGCGTCACCTCACCTCGATTCGTCCGACCCGTTCCCGCCACCGCCCCCCGCCCTCACCCGGACAAATCTGCCGCGTGCAAGCAGTGCGGCCGAATTGGCGCGGACGCGAGACGATCCGTTATCCTTGGGCGGTTGCCCTGACCGTGCGGCGACCCTTCCTTCACTCTTTCAGGAGTACGCCGTGGCTGCCGTCTGTGACATCTGCGCCAAGTCACCAAACTTCGGGCATAACGTGTCGCACTCCCACCGTCGCACCAAGCGTCGCTTCAACCCCAACATCCAGCGCGTGCGCGCTGTCGTGGCAGGCACCCCCAAGCGTCTCAACGTGTGCACTTCCTGCCTCAAGGCCGGCAAGGTCACCCGCTGACAGCGCGCGTCAGTCGCCTAGCCCGTCGAGCCCGTCAAGAAACGCGCTGACCAGCCCACCCAGGCTGGGCAGATGGTAGCCACCCTCCTGCACGGCCACGGTCGGTAGTCCGAGCTCCCCCAGCAACCGGCCGGCCTCCCGGTAGCCCTCGAGGCTCACCCGAAGCGGCGACTCGGGGTCGTCAGCAGCGGCATCCACCCCGAGCGAGACGACGAGCGCCCCCGCGCCGCAGCTGCGGACCCGGTCGGCGAGGGTCTGCACGGCACGTAGCCACGGTCCGTCGCCTGTCTCGGGCGGGAGCGGCAGGTTGCACGTCATACCCGCTCCCTGACCAGTTCCCGTTTCGGCGGCGTGACCCACGACGTGCGGGAACCATCCCGCTGAGACGTCTACGTGAACCGAGCCGTAGAAGACGTCGGCACGGTCGTAGAACAGCGCCGCCGTGCCATTGCCGTGGTGCGCGTCGATGTCGACGATCGCTACCTGGCCGTGCCCTGCAGCACGCAGCGCCTGAGCCGCCACGGCCGCGTTGTTGAGGTAGCAGGATCCCCCGTATGCCGCGCGGGTGACGTGATGCCCTGGTGGTCGGCAGAGGGCGTAGGCCGAGGTGTGGCCGGATCGCAGAAGGGCCACGGCCGTGAGCGCACAGTCCACGGCGGCTCGCGCGGCCTTCCACGTCCCCGGTCCGACGAGTGTCATGGTGTCGTAGCAGTACCAGCCGGCGCGGGCATGGACCGCGCTCGGCAACTGACCTGGGAGCTCGCCGAGCATCGCTGCGGTGGCGAACATGTAGGGCACGACCCTGTCCTGGCCGACGAGCTCCGGGATTCCTGATTCCATCCACGCGGCGTGGCTCGACTCGAGGTGGCGCACGAACGCCTCCTCGTGCACCGCGAGCAGGACGTCGTCGTCGTGCCGGTCGGCCTCGACGACCTCGTGTCCGGCCTGCCGGACAGCGTCGAGGATGCGGTCGACGCGCTCGGCGACCTCCGTGCCCGGTGTGGCGACCCCGACCCAGACCTCGCCGCGTGGGTCGTGGAGCCGGGTGACCGGCGACCACACCACCGTCGTCATGAGAGCCACTCTGCCTGGCCGACGAGACGGGGACCAACTCACACTCGGGTCGGCAGGGAGAGCACGATGCACGCTATGCCGAGCATCCGCGACCTCGGAGTCACGATCGGGCTCCTTCCCACTGGCGCCACCAACTCCCTGGCCGACGTCGCCGGTGTGGGCGTCGGCCACGCCACGCTGATCCGCGACGAGGCGCCACCTCCGCAGGGGCGCGGGGTGGCCCGCACCGGTGTCAGCGTGATCTGTGTCGCCGAGGACGCCTTCGAGCGACCTGTGCCGGCTGGCGGTGCCGTGCTCAACGGTGCTGGTGAGTGCACCGGTCTGCTGTCTGCGGCCGAATGGGGGCTCATGGAGACACCAATCCTGCTGACCTCCACACTCCAGCTGGGACGCGCGTACGACGCGGCGTGCGAGCTGATGCTCGAGTCCCACCCCCAGGTCGCCGAGGACTTCATCATCCCTGTGGTGGCCGAGTGCGACGACTCGTTCCTCAACTCCAACGTGCGGATGCAGCTAGAGCGCGATGACGTCGCCGTCGCGTGGTCGACTGCCTTCGACCGCGCGGGGCGCGCCGAGCCTGCCGAACAGGGCAGCGTGGGCGCCGGCACGGGGATGTCGTGTCTGGGCTTCAAGGGCGGGATCGGGGAGTCCTCGCGCGTCACCCTTGCTGGCCACACCATCGGTGTTCTGCTGCTCACCAACTTCGGAGCACGCGAGCGGCTGACGGTCGACGGCATACCGGTGGGTCGGATGCTTGCTCCAGACCCGTTCACCCAACCTCCTGCCGCTGGCTCCTGCATCGGTGTCCTCGTCACCGACGCACCGCTGGACGGTGCCACCTGCGCTCGCCTGGCGCGTCGGATCGGGCTGGGACTGGCAAGAACCGGTTCCACCGCCTCCCACGGCAGCGGCGAGATCTTCTTCTGCGCCGCCACCGGTCTGCGTTCGATCTCGCGCCGGGGCCAGCTCGACGGCATCGCACTGGGAGGCGCGGAGCTGGACGAGCTCTTCACCGCCGTTGTCGACGCGAGCGAGGAGGCGGTCCTCAACTCCTTGACGCACTCCACGACGATGTACGGCCGGGACGGCAACGCCAGACAGGGGCTTCCCCTGGATCTGCTGGCTGGTGCTCTGTAACGGTTCAGCGGAAATGCTGATGCCCCGGCGCGGCGCCATACGGCAGGCCGTCCACCGTGACCGACCCCGGCTCGCCCGCCGCGAGGACACGCCCGATCCGACGCCACTGCTCCGGCAGGCTCGCAGCAGCCACGAAGGTGGCGACGAGCCCGTAGTCGTCACCACCGGTGAGCACGAAGGAGGTCGGGTCCACCCCGAGTGCCGCACCGACCGCCTGCAGCGGTTCAGGCACGTCGAGACAGGAGCTCTCGATGTCGATGGCGACCCCGCTCGCGGTGGCGACGTGGCCCACGTCCTGCAGCAGCCCGTCGCTGACGTCGATCATCGCCGTCGCGCCACCAGCGGCGGCCGCAGGCCCGGCGGCGTACGGCGGCTGTGGTCTGCGATGGGCGTCCACCACCGCTCGAGGCGACCGGAAGCCACGCGTCAGCACCGCGAAGCCGGCACCGGCCCAGCCCTGCCGGCCGGCGAGGGCAACCTGGTCCCCTGGTCGAGCGCCCGAACGGAGAACGACGCCGTACTCGCACATCCCGAGCGCGGTGACAGCGACCGTGAGCTTGTCCGACTGCGACAGGTCTCCACCGACCACGCTGGCTCCCACGAGTGCTGATTCCTCGGCGAGGCCGTCGGCCAGCTCCAGTGCCCAGGCGACGTCGAGATCGGCCGGAGCAGCCAGCCCTACCAGCAGGGCCACGGGCCGCCCGCCCATCGCGTTGATGTCGGACAGGTTCTCTGCGGCCGCCTTGTGACCGATGTCGGACGCCGTCGACCAGTCCCTCCGGAAGTGGCGGTCCTCGACCAGCAGGTCGACCGACGCCACCACCTGCGCGCCCCCGATCGACAACACGGCCGCGTCGTCACCGGGACCGTGCTGCACGGCTGGCGACTGTGGGAAGCGAGCAGCCAAGGCGGCCACGACGCCGAACTCGCCCAGCTCGGCCAGGGTGCCTGAACCCACCGTCTGCATGCCGCACTCCTCTGCTTCCACCCGCCAGCGATCTGTGACAACCTAACCAGGCGGTAGCGTCAACAGCTCTGCTCCGACACGGCACATCGACACGACAGGGAGTTGCATCGTGGTGGTCCAGGCGTACATCCTCATCCAGACCGAGGTCGGCAAGGCCGCAGAGGTCGCCCACGCCATTGCGGATGTCAGCGGTGTCACGCTGGCCGAGGACGTCACGGGACCCTACGACGTCATCGTGCGCGCCGAGGCCCGCAACGTCGACGAGCTGGGCAAGCTGGTGGTGGCGCAGGTCCAGTCCATCGACGGCATCACCCGAACTCTGACCTGCCCGGTCGTGCACATCTGAGCAACCGCCTGAAGGCTGCCGTCCTGCTCGCCGCCATGCTGGCCGGTACGGGCTGCGCCGGCGGCGGCGCGCCGGTCGCCGTACCATCAGCGCCTGCTGACGCGACAGTGGTTGACCAGTGTGCGCAGCTGTTGACGGCTCTACCTCAAGAGGTCGACGGCCTCGGGCGGCGCGACGTCGAGCCACGTGACGCAGCGGCTGCGGCCTGGGGTGACCCGCCGGTGGTGTTGCGTTGCGGGGTACCGAAACCGGCGGCCCTGCACCGGGCCTCCGCGTGCTTCGTGGTCGACGACGTGGGCTGGTTGGTCACGCAGTCCGGGCACACGCTGCATCCAGGACAGCCCGTCGCGGGCGAGCTGACGTTCACCACGGTAGGCCTGTCGACCTACGTCGAGGTAACCGTGCCCCGCGACTACCAGCCCCAAGGAGACGTCCTGGTCGACCTGGCGCCGGCGATCCTGAAGGCCACCGACACGGTGGCCCCGTGCCAGTGACGCTCTGGCGTCAGCGCAGACCGGTGGGCCGGGCCAGGGCCAGCTGGATCAGGCGGTCGACCAGCTCTGGGTAGCCGACGCCTGACTCGGCCCACATACGCGGGTACATCGAGGAAGGGGTGAAGCCTGGCATCGTGTTGATCTCGTTGACGGCCACCCGCCCGTCGCTGTTGACGAAGAAGTCGACCCGAGCGAGACCTTCGCACCCCAGCGTGAAGAACGCGTCCAGCGCCAGCTGCTGGATCTGTCCGGTGACCTCACGCGGCAGGTCCGCCGGCACCTCGAGCGTGACGCCGACCTCGCCGAGATACTTGGCCTCGAAATCGTAGAAGTCGTGCGCCCCGTAACCGGTGATCTCCGCGACCACGCTCGCGTCCGCCCCTCCGTCGAGGCGCTGCAGCACACCGCACTCGACCTCCCGCGCGTTCACCGCGCCTGCCTCGACGAGCACCTTGGGGTCGAACTTCCGCGCGTGCTCGACGGCGCTCTCGATGCTCTCCCCGTGCCGGACCTTCGAGATGCCCATGCTCGAACCGCCACGCGCCGGTTTGACGAAGACCGGCTGGTCCAGCAGTGCGGCAGCATCCAGACAGGCCGCCCGGTCGCGCTCCCAGGCGTGCGGCGTCACGACGGTGTACGGCAGTACCGGCAGTCCGGCAGCCGAGAGCACCACCTTCATGTAGTGCTTGTCCATGGCCACCGCCGACGCCAGGACACCGGAGCCGACATAGCGGATGTCAGCCAGCTCGAGCAGCCCCTGAATCGTGCCGTCCTCGCCCCACGGCCCGTGCAGCAGTGGCAGCACCACATCGACAGCGCCCAGAGCTCGCGGCGGCTGGCCCGGATCGGCGAGCACGAGGTCGCGGCGCGCCGGGTCGTTGCTCAACAAGACAGCAGGTGCCGCGGCGTCGACCTGCGGCACGTGGTCGGCACTCAGGGCGAGCCGCTTCGCATCGCCAGAGTCGAGCACCCACTTGCCGTCTGCGCTGATGCCGATCGGTACGACGTCGTAGCGGTCGGTGTCGAGAACCGCCAGGACGCTCGCTGCGGTGGCACACGAGACGGCGTGCTCGCTGGACCTACCGCCGAAGACCACGGCGACCCGAGGCTTCGAGGGCTCGTTCATCGCTCCGACCCTATCTGCCGGACAATGGCAGGCATGACGTCACTCGAGCACTCCACGCGGAAGTCCGCCCCGCTGCGCCCTTCCACGATCGCGGTGAAGGCCGGCCGGCCGCCGACAGAGCCCGACGCACCGTTCAACCCGCCACTGGTCATGGCCTCGACCTATGTCGCGGGCGGTGAGATGGAGTACGGCCGTTACGCCAACCCAACCTGGGAGGCGTTCGAGGTCGCCGTCGCCGGGCTCGAAGGCGGACGCGCCCTGTCGTTCGCCTCGGGCATGGCGGCGGTGGCAGCGGTCCTCGACCTGGTGGCCGTGGGAAGCACGGTGGTCGCGCCGCGGCACTGCTACCAGGGCACTCTTGTGCAGCTGGCCAACCTCGAGCAGCGAGGACTGCTCAAGGTCGTGCTTGTCGACATCGACGACTCCGAGTCGGTGATCGCCTCCCTCGACGACGAGGTGGCGTTGCTATGGGTGGAATCCCCCACGAATCCCGCTCTCGAGATCGCCGACATCGCTGGCTTGGCTGCCGCGGCCCATGAGGTGGGAGCCCGAGTGGTGGTCGACAACACCTTCGCCACCCCCCTGCTCCAACAGCCGCTCGAGGATGGAGCCGACGCGGTCGTCCACTCGGCCACGAAGTTCATCGCCGGGCACTCCGACGCGATGATCGGACTGGTCGTCACCGCAGACGACGAGATCTTCGCCGCGCTCGACGAGGCGCGGCGCACGAGAGGTGCTCTTCCAGGCACCCTGGAGGCATGGCTGGCGCTGCGCGGGCTGCGGACCCTGCACCTACGGGTCGAGCGTGCGAGCGACAACGCAGCCGCCCTGGTACGACGGCTCGAGGGGCACCACGCAGTGCGGCGGGTGCGCTATCCGGGGTTCGGCGCGATCGTCGCCATCGAGCTGGCGGGCGGTGCTGAAGCGGCCGACCGGGTATGCCGCAGCACCGGTCTGTGGGTCCACGCCACCAGCCTCGGTGGGGTGGAGTCGTCCCTCGAGCGTCGTCGCCGCTGGCGCAGTGAGCCCTCGACCATCCCGGAGAGCCTGATCCGGCTGAGCGTCGGCATCGAGGACGTCGACGACCTCTGGTCCGACCTTGCGCAGGCTCTGGACGCTCTACCTCACTGAGCGCCGCAGGTCGGCCGCGAACCGGCCGATCGAAGGAGTGAGCCGGAGCAGGCGGCGACTCAGGCGCGTTCGGCCTTGGGCGACCGTGAGATCAGCCGGGTCAACATCTCCTGCGGCGCGAGCTCGCCCCCCAACAGCGCGGCGACGTGCTCCACGATCGGCATCTCCACGCCGGCTCGCCGGGCCAGGTCGCAGATCGACTCGCACGACGCAACACCCTCGGCCACCTGGCGGGTCGAGGCGCCGATCTGCTCGGCCGTCTGCCCTCGACCGAGCTTCTCTCCGAAGGAGCGGTTGCGAGACAGCGACGAGGAACACGTGGCGACCAGGTCGCCCAGCCCCGCGAGCCCGGAGAACGTGTAGGGGTCGGCGCCGAAAGCCACACCGAGGCGGGCCGTCTCGGCAAGCCCACGGGTGATGACCGAGGCGGTCGCGTTGTCGCCGAAGTCGAGGCCGATGGCCACTCCGACGGCCAGCGCGATCACGTTCTTGGTCGCGCCGCCCAGCTCGCAGCCGACGACGTCGGTGTTGGTGTAGGGACGGAAGGTTGCACTGTGGCACCGCGACTGCAGCCGGGCTGCCACGGACTCGTCGGTGCATGCGATCACGGAGGCCGCCGGTTGGCGGGCGGCTATCTCGTGGGAGAGGTTAGGCCCGGACAGCACAGCGACACGGTGGTCGCCGATGCCGGTGACCTCTGCGATCACCTCGCTCATCCGCTTGTCCGTGCCGACCTCGACCCCCTTGATGAGGCTCATCAGAACCGCGTCTGGTGGGATGCCGTCGGCCCAGTGCACGAGGTTGGCCCGCAGGGACTGTGACGGCACCGCCAGAACGACGACGCTGGCTCCCGCCAGTGCCTCCGCTGGATCGTGGGTCGCCCTGATCGACGGAGCCAGCCGTACGCCGGGAAGGTAGTCGCGGTTCTCGTGCTCACGGTTCAGGGCGTCGCTGAGCTCCGGGCGCCGGGCCCAGAGCACCACGTCGTTGCCAACGTCACTGAGGACCAGAGAGAAGGCGGTACCCCACGAACCCGCTCCGAAGACGGCGACCTTATTCACGTCAGGGTCCCGTCGTCATTGAGTCGGGTGGGTTCGGCGTTTGCGCCGCCGTGGTCGACATTGTTCGTTGCGTTCCCTCGGTTGAGGCTCTTGGGCAGCTTGTTCGGGTTGCCGATCTCGGCCACACCTTCCTTGCGGGCGTCGAACCGTTCGACGGGAGGGTCTTCGGCCCGGATGTCGGCGAGCAGACGGGTGATGGCCGCCATGATGCGCTCGGTGGCGAGGGCCAACAACTCGAGCGTGAGCGGCATACCGTCGAGGTCGGACAGGTCGACCGGCGCTCCCGCGCGCACCTGCATCAGCCTGCGCGGAAACAACCGAGGCCTGCGGGCATAAGGAGCGAGGATCTCCTGAGGACCCCATTGGGCGCAGGGGATGACAGGACACCCCGTCGCCAAGGCGATGCGGGCGGCGCCACTACGGCCCACCATCGGCCACAGTGCCGGGTCGCGGGAGATGGTGCCCTCGGGATAGACGACGACGCACTCCCCGGCCCCCACGGCGGCGACGGCGGCGCTCAGCGCCTGCTGGGCGTCCGAGCTCATCCGGTAGACCGGGATCTGGCCGGCACCGGACAAGATCCACCCCACTACGGGGAGCTTGAAGATCTCGGCTTTGCCGAGAAAACGCGGCAGTCGCCCGTTGTCGTAGACGAAGTGCCCGAAAGGGACCGGGTCGACCTCCGAGACATGGTTGACGGCCAGAACGCAGCCGCCGTGAGTCGGGATGTGCTCCGCACCTCGCCAGTCCCGGCGGGTAAGGAGCAGCAAGGGTCGACGGAGCACCAGGACGCAGAACGCCATGGCCCAGCCGCGTCGGGGTGGGTGCACACCTGCCTCCTCTCCTAGCGGCTGGCATTCAGCAGTGTCGTTCACCGGTGCGGACGATGTCGAGCGGGCTGTCTTTATCGGCGATGATGGGGTCAGTGACCACTCAACCAGGACCGGGGTGGACGGTGATCGTCCCGGTCAAGCTCATCCAGCTGGCCAAGAGCCGCCTTCGTGGCTTCACGCCCGCCGCCCGACAGCGGCTGGCCTGGGCCTTTGCGCTCGACACCGTCTTGGCCGCCGCCTCCTCGCAGGCCGTCGACCGTGTCGTCGTGGTGACCAACGACCCGGACGCAGCGCGGTTCGAGGAGGTGGGGGCCGAGGTGATCGGCGATCAGCCCGACGCCGGACTCAACCCAGCGCTGAGCCACGCTGTCCGAGTGGTACGACGCGACGCCGCGGTCAGTGTCGCCGCCCTCAGCGCCGATCTGCCCTGCCTGCGCCATGAGGACCTGACGCGGGTGCTGGCCCTGGCGCCGGCACCTCGATGGTTCGTCCCCGACTGGCAGGGGAGTGGCACGACGCTGTTGGCGGCTGCCGGCGCAGCCCGGTGGCAACCGGCGTTCGGCGAGAGCTCACGGCTCAGGCACCTCGAACTCGGCATGGTCGAGGTGGGGCTCGAGGGCATGGAACGGCTGCGTTGCGACGTCGACACCTTGGCCGACCTGCGCGCCGCACGGCTGCTCGGAGTCGGCGATCATACGTCGCAGGTGCTCGTGGAGCACACTTTCGACGACGTTCCCGCCGAGTGGCTGGCGTGACCACCATGCAGGCGACAGTGCTGACGTTCGACCCCGAAACCGGTTCTGGGACAGTCGTTCTCGACAACGGCCGGGCGCTCAGCTTCTCGCCCGCTGCATTCACAGCAGGCGGTCTGCGGTTGCTCAGGCCTGGTCAGCGGGTGCGGCTGGAGCAGACACCCGACGGGACAGTCGGCTCGATCACGATCGCGACGATGGGCGCTTCGTAGTAGTCAGCTCTTCTTCGCCGTCGACTTGCGGGTGGCAGTCGACGAGGTGCGCGTTGACTTCTTGGCAGCGGCGGCGGGCGTGCTCGTCGACGACCTCTTCGCGGCCGACGACTTCTTCGCAGCCGACGACTTCTTGGCCGCCGTACCCGAGCTCGACGACTTCCTCGCGGCCGACGACTTCTTGGCCGCGGCCGCCGTACCCGAGCTCGAGGAGCTGGAAGACTTCTTGGCCGCCGTGCCCGAGCTGGACGTCCTGTTCGCCGTACCCGCCGAACTCGACGTCGTCGCTTTGGCGGCTTTCGGCAGCTTCTTGGCGCCGGAAACATAGTCGCGCAGCTCCGCACCTGGCCTGAACTTGGGAACAGCCTTCTTCTTGGCACGGATGCGCTCACCGGTCTGCGGGTTGCGTACCATGCGAGCCGGTCGGATTGCCTTCTCAAAGGCGCCGAAACCGGTGATGGCGACCTTCTCACCTCGCGTCACCTCGCGTGTGATGGTGTCGACCACTGACTCCAGGGCATGGCGTGCGTTGCGTTTGTTTCCCTCGAAGTGACCGGCGAGGGCGTCGACTAGCTGGCTCTTGTTCACAGGCTTCCCTTTCGTGAACGAACTCGTGTCGAGCCCTTGCTCGACTCAGAAGAACGCTAGGCACCATAGAACCGCATCCCGACGCGACACACCCACCCTTGCGCTCTTATTGGTGCGTCGGCGCCCAGCCTCCACCCACGAAAAGCAGGGCGGTTCCCCTCAACGGCCCACGGTGACTGGCCGGTATGACGGTCTGGCTGCCTCGAAGTCGGTGATCGCCGACTCGTGGCTGAGGGTGACGTCGACGTCGTCGAGCCCCTCCAGCAGCCGCCAGCGGGTGTAGTCGTCGATCTCGAACGACGCCTCGATGTCGCCGGCTCGCACGAGCCGCCCGACGAGGTCGACGGTCACCGGCGTCGCCGGCTCGGTCTGGACCAGATCCCACAGCCGCTGGACTGTGGTCTCGTCGGCCACCGCGGACAGCAGACCCGCCTTGCCACAGTTGGAGCGGAAGATGTCGCCGAACCGCGGGCTCAGCACCACTCGGAAGCCGTAGTCCATCAAAGCCCACACTGCATGCTCGCGGGAGGAACCGGTACCGAAGTCAGGCCCCGCGACCAGCACACTCGCCGCACGGTGCTGCGGCTGGTTGAGCACGAACTCGGGGTCGGCACGCCAGGCGGCGAACAGCCCGTCCTCGAAGCCGGTACGGCTGATGCGCTTGAGATAGACCGCCGGGATGATCTGGTCGGTGTCGACGTTTGCCCGCCGCAGCGGAAGCGCCGTACCTGTGTGGCTCCTGATCGGGTGCATCGCGCGACTCCTCAGAGCACGTCGGGCAGGTCGGCCGCGGTGGCGAAACGTCCCACGACAGCCGTGGCGGCGGCTATCACGGGAGAGACCAGGTGAGTACGCCCGCCCTTGCCCTGGCGGCCCTCGAAGTTGCGGTTGGAGGTGGAAGCGCTGCGCTCACCGGGGCCAAGCTGGTCGGGGTTCATGCCCAGGCACATCGAGCAGCCTGCTCCGCGCCACTGAGCACCGGCCTCTTTGAAGATGATATCGAGGCCCTCGTCCTCGGCCTGGAGCCGAACCCGTGATGAGCCCGGCACGACCAGCATGCGGACGGAGTCGGCGACCCGGCGACCCGCGACGACAGCTGCTGCGGCACGCAGGTCCTCGATGCGTCCGTTGGTGCAGGAACCGACGAAGACCGTATCGACGGGAATGTCTCGCATAGCAGTGCCCGGCTTCAGACCCATGTAGGCGAGCGCTCGCTCCACGGCCACCCGCTCTGGACCGGGGGGTAGTTCCGCGGGCACGGGGACGCTCGAGCTGAGCGCAACCCCTTGGCCGGGGTTGGTTCCCCAGGTGACGAACGGCGTGACTGCCGAAGCGTCGATGATTACCTCCCGGTCAAAACTCGCGTCGGCGTCGGTTGACAGCATGCGCCAGTCCGCAACAGCGGCATCCCAGTCAGCCCCCTGCGGGGCGTGCGGTCGACCGCACAGGTAGGCAAAGGTCGTTTCGTCGGGCGCGATCAGACCTGCCTTTGCTCCCCACTCGATGCTCATG
>JBPCRX010000065.1:0-16045 GCA_050996395.1 Nocardioidaceae bacterium | reverse complement strand
AACATGCATACGAGTAGATTACGACAGCCCACCGACAATTTCGATGGCGCGCGTCGACGGTGTGGATAGTGGGTGATGCCGGTCGCGGAAGCCGGTTACACCGCCTGTTGCCAGCCTGCGGTGATGTGTGACCGTTCTTCCCACAGATCGGCATCAGTTGGCTGCCGTTGCACCAGACATCGGTCACGCAACTGCTGACAACGCTCGACCATGAACGCTTGACGACCCGGCCAAGGGGGACGGGAACCAAATCCGGCAAAGAACCCGTCGACAACTGCGAGGTGAGTTGGGTGGTGCATCCTCACGATCCACTCCGCCCACGCGACATCCTCTGTCGCGGAGCCGCGATGAGCGAACTCCCAGTCCAGCAGGCCAGTCACCCGGTGGTGTTGGTCCAACAGCATGTTCTGTGGGCCATAGTCGCCATGGACTAAGACCTCTCCGTCTCCCGACAACGGAGGCTGTATCACGCGGTGCGGTAAGGCTTGTAGCCGTTGAAGCAGGACGCCAGCCGCATGCATCACTGCGTACCCGTCACCATTGTCTATGAGTTCCTGGCCATGGCGACCGGGAAGTCGCTGCATGAGCGTTGTAATGTCGCGGCCCTCAGCGACAATGTGAGGAACTGGAAGATGGTCCGCCAGGCTCACGAGACACGCCGACTCGCTTGAGCGCCTCTCTGCCGCATCCGTACCGCCGTAAGTCTTTGTCACCAGATCCGTGCCGACGGCGGTTGTCTCGTTGGTATAGCCGTGGGAGAACATCTGCCGGTGACCGACCCTCTCCGGCTCCATGGTTCACCATCTCACGGCACGTCGGCTACGGAGGCCGCACCGCGATTTACGGCGGACAACCGTGCGGTGACCGCGTTGCAGCGACAGCAATCCGGCCGGTCTAGACTGTGAAGCGAAACCAGAGCTCTGGTGGGTGCATCGCGCGACCTGCGCTCCGGAGCAACGCGCTGCTGACCTCGAGGTGTGTGTGACTGCTGTCGAACCGCTAGCTCCCGTGCTTGCGCCGACACCGCTCCCCGTCAAGGAGCCCCCGGCCGCACGCGGCGAACGCAGCCGAACCGTCTCCGTCGCGGCGACCTACGTCGCTCTCACCAAACCCCGCATCATCGAGCTGCTCCTGCTCACGACCGTGCCTGTCATGTTCCTGGCCGACCGAGGCGTGCCCGGCTTCTGGCTGGTGGTGTCGACCGTCGTCGGAGGCACTCTGGCTGCCGGCAGCGCGAACGTACTGAACTGCGTTGCCGACCGTGACATCGACGAGCTGATGCAGCGCACCCGGCGTCGGCCGTTGCCGCGTCACCAGGTGTCTGCCAGGTCGGCGCTGGTCTTCGGGGTGTTACTAGGAGTCCTGGCGACCCTCCTGCTCGGACTTGCCGTCAACTGGCTTTCAGCGGGACTGGCCTTGGCGGCCAACGCCTTCTACGTACTCGGTTACACCATGGTGCTCAAGCGGCGCACGTCGCAGAACATCGTCTGGGGCGGGGCGGCCGGCTGCTTCCCCGCCCTGATCGGCTGGACGGCGGTGACTGGTTCTCTTGCCTGGACGCCCGTCGTCCTCTTCGCCGTCGTGTTCTTCTGGACGCCGCCTCACTTCTGGTCGCTCGCGATGCGCTACCGCGACGACTACGCCGCAGCCGACGTCCCCATGCTGCCGGTCGTGGCGCCGTCCTACGTGGTGGGGCGCCAGATCGTGGTCTACGCCTGGTTGACCGTCGTGACGTCCCTCGCACTGTGGCCGATCGCGAAAACCGGATGGATCTACCCCTGCGCGGCCTCAGCTCTCGGCCTCTGCCTGCTGGTCGAGGCGCACGGTCTCTGGCGTCGGAGCCGGACGACGGAGGACGCCGTCGTGCTCAAGGCGATGCGGCTGTTCCACTTCTCCAACGCGTACCTGACGTTGCTGTTCTTTGCCGTGGCAGTCGACGCCCTTGTCACTCGCTGACGGCGCGACCGTTTCCGAGGGATGCCGTCCGCTCGCGAAGTTGGGCCAGCACGAACGCGTCGATCCGACCAGGAGCAACCCGCAGCTCGTAGTTCTCCACGCCAGCCCACGTGTCGAGGTCTTCGAACCCCAGCTGCTGCAGGTGGGCGTCGACCTCGACGGCGAGCGCGCCCTCCAGGGGCAGCCAGTCGTCCTCGCCCGGCCGGTCGAAGTACACGTGGTGGAGCTCCAGCAGCCTGGCAAGCTCGCCACAGGGATCAGCGTGGTCGTCCACACGCAGGTCCACAGCCACGTCGTCGCCCGGTGTGTAGCTGCCGGTCCGCGAGACCACGAGAAGCGAGGCGCTCTGACGTCCCCGGCGGTCACCGCCAGCTGCATCCCCCGATCTCAGCGCGGCAACCAGGCGCTCGGCAAGTGGGTCCTCGCCCGAGCCAAGGAAAGCCGTCTGCATCGCGTCCACGACCTGGGGCCCGGCCAGGATGTTGCCCTGGATGGCGAACCCTTCGCCGGTCACCCCTCCGGCCCAGTCCAGGCAGCCGGACCCACTGAACGAGGCCGCCTGGCCGGCCAGGTCGACGATGCCGACCTGGCGAGACTCCCGCAGCTCGTCATCGAAGAGCAGCGCCTTCAGGGTCTCGGGCGCCGACATACCCGTCGCCATCATGGCCAACCCGTCGCGCTTGTAGAGCGTGTTGCAAAAGGACTGGGTGGCCAGCGCACCAGCGGCGAGGCGCGCCGCAGGCACCGCTGACCCGACGGCCAGGAACTTGGAGGCAACGGCCACCCCGAGGGAGTCGCCATCGTCGTTGCGAGCCACGATGGAGAAGGTCATCGGCTGGTCATCGCCTCTCTTTGCAGGCCACGGTCCCGGATCCCGAGCAGCATCCACGTCGCCGTAGCACTGACCAGCGCGGCGCCGAGCAGATGCAGGCCGACGAGCACGACCGGCAGGTCGGTGAAGTACTGCACGAAGCCGACGAGCCCCTGTGCCAGCTCGACACCCAGCAGCCACGAGATCGCCCGCTGCGCCCGCTCCGGCGCCCCGAGGGCCCTGAACGCCACCAGCGTCCCGACCGTGAGACCGACGAGCAGAAAGACCAGGTCAGCGTGCAGCTGACTGAGCGCTGCGGGGGAGAGACCGGAGCGGGGTGCGTCGGCGTCACCGGCGTGGGGGCCGGCGCCCGTGACGAGCGTGCCGGCATACAGCACGACCCAGGTCACTACGAAGGTCGCCCGAGCCAACACAGCCACCGGTGCGGCAACTGTGGGGCGTGGGACGGCGTCGGTCTCCACGACGCGACGCAGAAACACCACCGCTACGCCCACCATGGCGAGAGACAGCAGTAGGTGCAGAGCCACTGCGAAGGGGTTGAGGTCCGTCAACACGGTGAAGCCCCCCAGCAGAGCCTGCGCCGGTATGCCGACCAGCAGCACCATTGCCAAGCTCCGCAATGATGGCCGGCGAGGCTCCGAACGCAGGGTCGCCAGCCAGGTCGCGAGCGCGACGGCAGCCAGGACGAAGGTGAGCATGCGGTTGCCGAACTCGATGAAGCCGTGCGTGCCGGCGGCGCCCTGGACGACCAAAGACGAGCTCGTGCAACGTGGCCAGGTGGGACAGCCGAGACCGGAGCCACTGAGCCGCACGGCGCCGCCCGTGACGATGATGGCGACGTTCGCCACCACGGAGGCCACCCCCAACCGCCGCAACGTGGTCTGCGTGGGTACGAGCAGCCGGCTCGTCGACACAGCAGTCACTCCCACGCGAACGTCCTGACGGTGACAAGGGCAGCGCCCGCCGCCCATATCGCCAGCACCACGGCGTGCCCGAACCCGAGACCCGTGCCGGAGAGTGTGAGGCGAAGGCCCTCTGCCAGCGCACCCGACGGCAGCGCGGCGACGATCGGTCGCATCGCGTCCGGGTAGGACGAGGCAGGTACGACGACAGCACCGGCCATCAGGAGCACCACATAGACAAGGTTGGCCGCCGCCAAGGTGGCCTCCGCGCGCAGCGACCCTGCCATCAGCAGCGCGAGTGCCGCGAACGCCCAGGTGCCGAGCACCACCAGCAGGCCCGAGCACAGCACCGCGACCACTCCGCCGTGCGGTCGCCACCCCAACATCAGCGCCGCACCCGAGATCACGACCAGCTGCACCAGCTCGACCACCAGGACCGACGCTGCCTTGCCCATCAGCAGGCCACCCCTCGGCAGGTGCGACGCGCCGAGGCGCTTGAGCACCCCGTACCGGCGCTCGAAGGCAGTGGCGATCGCCACCGAGGTGAACGACGAGGACATCACCGCCAACGCCATCACGCCCGGGGTCAGCACGTCGATGCGCCTGCCCGCGCCGAGGTCCACGACGCCACCGGCCTCCGCGCCGCCGACGAGCAGGAGAAGCGGGATCACGAGAGCCAACAGCATCTGCTCGCCGTTGCGCAGGAGCAGCCGGGTCTCCATCCGGGCATGCGCGAGCACCATCGCGACCAGCGGCCGGCTGCCGGGGGCGGGGACGAACGAGGTGACGCTCATGCACGCAGCTCGCGCCCGGTGAGCTCGAGGAACACGTCCTCCAATGTGTTGCGCTCGACCGCGAGATCCTCCGGCATCATGTCGAGGCTCGCACACCAGGCGGTGACCGCGGCAAGCAGCTGAGGTGTGACGGCGCCGGTGACCCGGTAGCTGCCCGCCGGCTGCTCCGTCACGGCCGCGGCGGGGAAGGCGGCAAGCATGCTGGACGTGTCCAGACCGGGCAGGCACCGGAAACGGATACAGCCGGCAGCCGTCGAGGAGGTCAGCTGGGCCGGGGTGCCCGCGGTGACGACCCTCCCGTGGTCGAGCACGTAGACGAAGCTGGCCAGTCTCTCGGCCTCCTCCATGTAGTGGGTGCTCAGCACGACAGTGACGCCGTCAGCGGCCAGCTGCTGCACGAGCTCCCAGGTGGCCCGGCGAGCCTGTGGATCGAGCCCGGCCGTCGGTTCGTCGAGGAAAACCAGCTCGGGGCGGCCCACGATCGCCATCGCCAGTCCAAGCCGCTGCTGCTGGCCTCCGCTGAGGCGCCGGTACGACGTCCGCCCGCACGTGGCCAGACCGAGCCGATCGATCAGCTCGTCGACGGGCAGTGGGTGGGAATGCAACGAAGCGACATACTGCAGCATCTCGTCGGCACGCGCCCCGTTCCAGGCACCACCGGACTGCAGCATCACGCCGATCCGGGGCGCCAGCTCCCGGTGCCGCGCCACCGGGTCCAGACCGAACACCCGCACCTGCCCTCCGCCTGGGTTGCGGAAGCCCTCGCATGTCTCCAGAGTCGTGGTCTTGCCTGCCCCGTTCGGCCCGAGCACCGCGGTGATGGAGCCGGCTTGAACTGTCAACGACAGGCCGTCGACGGCACGCTTGTCGCCGTAGCGCATGACGAGGTCTCGTACGACGACCGCGGGCTCGTCCACCCCGGAAGTCTAGGTGTGGCGGCGGAACCTCCGACGCTCGCACTGCGCTGTGACGCTGCTCGCGTCCCCCTCGGTTGAGGCGCGCGAGCAATTAGGACACAATGGTTTTGTGAAAAGTTTGTCGGAGCCTTCGGTGGTCGCCAGACCGGATGACGCCCCGACCCGTGAGCGGGTGGCCCGGTCCATCCTCGAGGCAGGCCCCTCGACGGCGACGGCCCTGGCTCACCGTCTGCACCTCACGTCGGCCGCGGTGCGACGACACCTCGACCATCTGGTGGCGCAGGGCGCCGTCGAGGCACGCGAACCCCGCCTGTTGACCTCGCGTGGGCGTGGCCGGCCTGCCAAGGTCTTCGTCCTCACCGAGTCCGGGCGAGACACCTTCGTGCAGGCCTATGACGACCTCGCTGCGGGCGCGCTGCGCTTCTTGCGGGCGTCCGGCGGCGACGACGCCGTCGTGGAGTTCGCACGCAGCCGGACCGCTGAGCTCGAGCACCGCTACCGCGACCGCCTCCAGGGCGCGGTGGCCGAGGATCGGCCCGAGCTGCTCGCACAGGCGCTCGACGCCGACGGCTATGCCGCTTCGGTGCGCACCGCGCCGGCGGGCGACCAGCTGTGCCAGCACCACTGCCCGGTTGCCCACGTCGCAGCGGAGTTCCCCCAGCTCTGTGAGGCCGAGACCGAAAGTTTCGCGCGATTGCTCGGCCGTCATGTGCAGCGCCTCGCCACCATCGCCCACGGCGACGGGATCTGCACAACCTTCGTGCCTCACGCACCAACGGCCGGAGACGCCGAACCCGCCGGTTCGGACGACTCGTCCTCTGCTCCATCCATCCGCAGCTTCAGCCACAACAGGAGGCCCTCTACATGACGTCCATCGAGCAGCTCAACCCCGAGCTAGAGGGCATCGGCCGTTACGAGTACGGCTGGGCCGACTCCGACCTCGCCGGAGCGACCGCGCAGCGCGGGCTCAACGAGTCCGTCGTCCGCAGCATCTCGAGCCTCAAGAGCGAGCCGCAGTGGATGCTTGACCTCCGGCTCAAAGGGCTGAAGCTCTTCGGGCGCAAACCCATGCCCACATGGGGCTCGGACCTCAGCGCAATCGACTTCGACAACATCAAGTACTTCGTGCGCTCCACCGAGAAGCAGGCGACGTCGTGGGAGGAGCTGCCCGAGGACATCAAGAACACCTATGACAGGCTCGGAATCCCCGAGGCCGAGAAGCAGCGCCTGGTTGCCGGCGTGGCCGCGCAGTACGAGTCCGAGGTCGTCTACCACAAGATCCGGGAAGATCTCGAGGAACAGGGCGTCCTCTTCCTCGACACCGACACCGCGCTGCGTGAGCACGAGGACATCTTCCGGGAGTACTTCGGATCGGTCATCCCGGTGGGTGACAACAAGTTCGCGGCACTCAACACCTCGGTGTGGTCCGGCGGGTCGTTCATCTACGTGCCCAAGGGTGTGCACGTCGACATCCCGCTGCAGGCCTACTTCCGGATCAACACCGAGAACATGGGGCAGTTCGAGCGCACGCTCATCATCGTCGACGAGGACGCCTACGTGCACTACGTCGAGGGCTGCACCGCGCCGATTTACTCGTCGGACTCGCTGCACTCCGCCGTAGTCGAGATCATCGTCAAGAAGGGGGCGCGCTGCAGGTACACGACCATCCAGAACTGGTCCAACAACGTCTACAACCTGGTCACCAAGCGCGCGACCTGCGACGCCGGAGCCACCATGGAATGGGTCGACGGCAACATCGGCTCCAAGGTCACCATGAAGTATCCCGCGATCTACCTCCTCGGTGAGCACTCCAAGGGTGAGACCCTGTCGATCGCGTTCGCGGGAGAGGGCCAGCACCAAGACGCCGGCGCCAAGATGGTCCACGCCGCACCACACACGTCGAGCTCGATCATCTCCAAGTCGGTCGCGCGAGGGGGTGGCCGGACGTCCTACCGAGGGCTGGTACAGGTCGCCGACGGGGCCCACCACAGCGCCTCCACGGTGCGCTGCGACGCCCTGCTGGTCGACCAGATCAGCAGGAGCGACACCTACCCGTACGTCGACGTGCGCGAGGACGACGTCTCGATGGGGCACGAGGCGACGGTGTCCAAAGTCAGTGACGACCAGCTGTTCTACCTGATGAGCCGCGGGATGGCCGAGGACGAGGCGATGGCGATGATCGTGCGCGGCTTCATCGAGCCGATCGCCCGTGAGCTGCCGATGGAGTACGCCCTCGAGCTCAACCGGCTGATTGAGCTGCAGATGGAAGGCGCCGTCGGCTGATGGGGATTGCCGACCAGACGGTCGATCTGGTCCAGAGCCATCTGCATCCGGTGCCGTCGTACGACCTTGCCGATCACCCACGTCCGACGGGACGCGAGGAGATCTGGCGCTTCACGCCGCTCCGTCGGCTTCGCGGGCTGCTCGACGGCGAGCCGTCGAAGGACCGGCTCACGTGGGACTGCTCAGCGCCTGCAGGTGTGACCATCAGTGAGATCTCGCTCGAACGGGCGTTGGAGCTCGCCGAGGTGCTCCCCGGTGACCGCCCGTCGGCGCTCGCGGTGGCGAACGCCGACGGGGCCGTCCTTGTCGAGGTCGATGCCGATAGCGAGCTGACGGACCCGGTCCTCATCAGGTTGGCGGGAAGCTCCGTCGGCGACCTGGTCTGGGGACACATCGTGGTGCGGGTCGGTCGCCATTCGCGGGCCACCCTCGTCTTCGAGCACACCGGCAGTGCGACGTACAGCGCGTCCACCTCCGTGGTCGTGGGGGACAATGCCCAGCTCGACCTGGTCTCGTTACAGCTGTGGGACGACGACGCCGTACACATGGGGCAGGTGGGTGTCCGGATCGGCCGGGATGCACATGTCCGATCGTTTCAGGCCAGCCGCGGCGGCGACCTCGTGCGGATCGTCGAGAACACCGACTACGCCGGACCCGGCGGCGCTGTGGAGATGTACGGCCTGTACTTCGTCGATGCCGGGCAGCATGTGGAGCACCGGCTCTTTGTCGACCACAACCAGCCCCACACCACGAGCAAGGTCGTCTACAAGGGCGGTCTCCAAGGCAAGGGCGCGCACTCTGTCTGGGTCGGGAACGTCGTGATCCGCAAGGTTGCTGAGGGGATCGAGACTTTCGAGACCAACCGGAACCTGGTGCTCACCGACGGCTGTCAAGCCGACTCCGTCCCCAACCTGGAGATCGAGACAGGTGAGATCAAGGGGGCCGGGCACGCGTCCGCGACGGGCCGGTTCGACGACGAGCAGCTGTTCTACCTCCAGTCGCGCGGCGTCTCCAAGGACGAGGCACGCCGGCTCGTCGTCCACGGTTTCTTCGCCGACATCATCCGCAAGCTCGGCGTCCCCGAGGTGGAGCAGCGCCTGATGGCAGCCATCGAGAGCGAGCTCGCGCAGACCGTGGGTGCGCCGCAGCTGGTGGTCGTCTGATGCCGCCATACCAGCGCGCCTGCGCGCTCGGTGACGTCCCGGACGGGACGGTGCTGTCGGTCGACCTCGACGGCATCGAGGTGGCGATCGTGCGTGCAGCCGAGGAGGTGTTCGCCATCCGCGACGAGTGCTCGCACGCGTCCATCCCGCTGAGCGAAGGCGATGTGGACACCGTCGCCTGCGAGATCGAGTGCTGGCTGCACGGTTCCCGCTTCGACCTGCGTACCGGTGAGCCGACCAACCTGCCGGCGTACGAGCCGGTTCCTGTCTATCCCTGCCGGGTCGAGGACGACACAGTCCTGGTCGACCTGGCTCATCCGCTCAACTGATTCGGAGAAGTCAACGCTGATGGCCACCCTGGAGATCAAAGACCTGCACGTCTCGGTCAACGTCGAGGACGGGCAGAAGCCGATCCTGCGCGGCGTCGACCTCACGGTCAGGTCCGGTGAGACTCACGCGATCATGGGTCCCAACGGCTCGGGCAAGTCCACCTTGGCCTACTCGATCGCCGGTCATCCGAAGTACGCCGTCACCGGCGGAACGGTCAGCCTGGACGGCGTGGACGTGCTCACGATGTCGGTCGACGAGCGCGCCCGGGCGGGTCTGTTCCTGGCGATGCAGTATCCGGTAGAGGTTCCGGGAGTGTCGGTGTCGAACTTCCTGCGCACTGCCAAGACCGCGCTCGACGGAGAGGCGCCCAAGCTTCGTACTTGGGTCAAGGAGGTCAACGACGCCATGGACAAGGTGTCGATGGACCGCGAGTTCGCGCAGCGCAACGTCAACGAGGGTTTCTCTGGCGGCGAGAAGAAGCGCCACGAGATCATGCAGATGGAGCTGCTCAACCCGAAGTTCGCGATCCTCGACGAGACGGACTCCGGCCTCGACATCGACGCGCTCAAGGTGGTATCCGAGGGCGTCAACAGGTTCCGCGCTCAAGGTGACCGTGCCGTGCTGCTGATCACCCACTACACCCGCATCCTGCGCTACATCACGCCAGACTTCGTGCACGTCTTCGTCGCCGGGCGCATCGCCGAGCAGGGCGGACCGGAGCTCGCCGAGCAGCTCGAGGCAGAGGGTTACGACAAGTACGTCCAGACAGCCGCGGTCTGATGGCGGTCACGACGGCAGAGCCCACCGGGCTCCTCGACACGACCCGGGTCCGGGCCGACTTCCCGGTGCTGCGACGCCGGTTGGCCGACGATCGCCTGCTGGTCTACCTGGACAGCGCCAACACCTCGCAGAAGCCGCAGCAGGTCATCGACGCGATGTCGGACCACTATGCGCTGCACAACGCCAACGTCGCCCGGGCAGTCCACCAGCTGGGGGCGGAGGCGACCGCGGCGTACGAAGGCGCCCGCGACAAGGTGGCTGCTTTCATCGGGGCGCCGTCGCGCGACGAGGTCATCTTCACCAAGAACGCGTCAGAGGCACCGAACCTGGTGGCGAACACCCTTTCGTGGGCTCGGGGGCCGCTGGAGGTCGGTGCGGGTGACGGCATCGTGATCTCCGAGATGGAGCACCACTCCAACATCGTTCCTTGGCAGCTGCTGGCCGAGCGCAAGGGCGCCGACCTTCGTTGGTTCGGCCTGACCGACGAGGGGCGGCTCGACCTGTCGCGTCTCGACGAGGTCGTCGACGAGCGCACCAAGGTCGTCTCGGTGGTGTGGGTCTCCAACATGCTGGGCACAGTGAACCCGCTCGAGCCGATCATCCGGCGCGCACATGACGTGGGCGCGCTGGTGGTCATTGACGCCTCGCAGGCCGTCCCGCAGATGCCGGTGGACGTGGCCGCACTCGGCGCGGACCTGGTGGCGTTCACCGGGCACAAGCTGCTCGGCCCGACCGGGATCGGGGTCTTGTGGGGCCGCAGCGAGGTTCTCGACGCGCTGCCTCCGTTCCTCGGCGGTGGCAGCATGATCGAGACGGTCACCATGGCGGGGTCCACCTACGCCGCTCTCCCGCACAAGTTCGAGGCGGGTACGCCGCCGATCTCCGAGGCGGTGGGGCTCGGCGCTGCCGTGGACTACCTCAACGCGATCGGCATGGAGCAGGTGGCTGCCCACGAGCAGGCGATCACGGCATACGCGCTGGGCCTGATGCGCGAGGTCGACGGGCTGACCATTCTCGGACCCCGGGAGATGGTGGACCGAGGTGGCGCAATCAGCTTCGAGGTCGACGGCGTCCACCCGCATGACGTCAGCCAGGTGCTGGATTCGCTCGGCATCGCGGTGCGGGCCGGCCATCACTGCGCCAAGCCTGCCCACAAGCGGTTCGGCGTGCAGTCGTCGACCCGCGCCTCGTTCTACGTGTACACCACGCCTGCCGAAATCGATACGCTCGTAGATGGCATCGAACAGGCCAAGCGGTTCTTCACGGTGGCGCCGTGAGCCTCGAGAGCCTCTATCAGGAGATCATCCTCGACCACTACCGAAGCCCCCACCACGCCGGGCTGCGGGAGCCATTCGAGTCCGAGGTGCACCACGTGAACCCGACGTGCGGCGACGAGGTGACGTTGCGTGTCCATGTCGTCGACGGGGTGGTCGAGGACGTGTCGTACGACGCCGAAGGCTGTTCGATCTCGCAGGCCTCCACCTCAGTCCTGACCGACCTGTTGATCGGCAAGGACGTGGCCGCTGCCATGGCGACCCACGAGAAGTTCGTCGAGCTCATGCAGAGCCGCGGATCGATGGAGCCCAACGAGGGGGTGCTGGAGGACGGCATCGCCTTCGTTGGCGTGGCCAAGTTTCCCGCCCGGATCAAGTGCGCGCTGCTGGGCTGGATGGCGTGGAAGGATGCGACTGCACGAGCGGTCGCCGAACCGGAGGTATCACGATGAGCCATGACACCAGCGACCTGCCTGACGTTGACCTGACGCCGGCGGGGTCCCAGGTCAGCAGAGACGACGTGATGGAGGCGCTCAAGGATGTCGTGGACCCTGAGCTGGGCATCAACGTCGTCGACCTGGGCCTCATCTACGACGTCTCCCTCGACGATGACAGGACCGCCGTCATCGACATGACCTTGACCTCGGCGGCCTGCCCGCTCACCGACGTGATCGAGGACCAGACCCGGCTGGCGCTCGAAGGAGTGTCCAACGGCTATCGCCTCAACTGGGTCTGGATGCCGCCCTGGGGCCCCGACAAGATCACCGACGACGGTCGCGACATGCTGCGGGCGCTTGGCTTCAACGTCTGAGCCGTCAGGGGCATCAGCCTCCGGCCATCGCGCCGATGATGAGCAACGGTTCGGCTCCCTTGGCGACGGGGTCGGGAAGTGCGTCTTCGGGGTCGGAGTGCGACAAGTCCTGCTCGCAGGCGAAGAACCGCACGAACGCCCGCCGCTGCCTGCTCGACTGGTCTCTGATCGTCCCCTTCAGCGCGGGGAAGCGGTCCTCGAGCTCGTCGAGCACCGACCTCAGCGTCGCGCTACCTTCGACGTCGAGCTGGACCTCACCGTCGACCTGGGCCAGAGCGCGCAGATGGGCAGGTAGCGTCACCCGGATCACCCGAGCGTCTGCACTTCGACTGAGAGCACCGGCGGCAGGTCGCGCACGATCGGCGACCAGGTGTTCCCGCTGTTGGCTGAGGCGTAGACCTGACCTCCCGTCGTACCGACGTAGATCCCGCAGGAGTCGAGCGAGTCGACGGCCATCGCGTCCCTCAGCACGTTGACGTAGCAGTGTTCTTGCGGCAGACCCGCGGTGAGTGGCTCCCACTCGTTGCCGCCGGTACGGCTCCGGTAGACACGCAGGCGTCCGTCTGGGGGGACGTGAATCGAGTCGCTGGTGATCGGCACGACGTAGACGGTGTCGGGCTCGTGCGCGTGAACGGCGATCGGGAAGCCGAAGTCGGTAGGAAGGTCACCGCTGACCTCGTGCCAGGACTCGCCGGCGTCGTCACTGCGCATCACGTCCCAGTGCTTCTGCATGAACAACACGTCGGGGCGCGAGGGATGCAGCGCGATACGGTGCACGCAGTGGCCGACTTCGGCGTCCTCGTCCGGTATGCCGCCTGAACGCAGCCCCTTGTTGATCGCCTTCCACGTGGCGCCCGAGTCGTCGGTCCGGAAAGCGCCGGCCGCAGAGATGGCCACATACATGCGTGCGGGGTCACTCGGATCCTGCACGATCGTGTGCAGGCACATACCGCCGGCTCCCGGCTGCCACGAGGCACCGGAGCCGTGTTCCCGCAGACCGGGAAGCTCCTGCCACTGTTGGCCACCGTCGGTCGAGCAGAACAAGGCGGCGTCCTCGACCCCTGCGTAGACGGTGTCGGGATCGGACAGTGACGGTTCGAGATGCCACACGCGGGCGAACTCCCATGGATGAGGCGTGCCGTCATACCACTGGTGGGTGCCGGGCACGCCGTCGTACTCGAAACGGTTGCCGACCGGCTCCCAGGTCCGGCCCCCGTCGTCGCTTCGTTGGATGAGCTGCCCGAACCAGCCACTGGTCTGCGAGGCGTAGAGGCGGTTGGGATCTGCGGGGGACCCGGCGACGTGGTAGATCTCCCAGCCGGCGAAGTGGGGACCGCTTACGTCCCACTCCCGGCGGGTGCCGTCCGAGGTGAGGGTGAACGCGCCTTTACGGGTGCCCACCAGAACTCTTACTGCCGTCATCGCGAAGGCCTTCCTACACCGAGCATTGCTGACGTCGCATGATCATGGCACGTCAGACCGACAGTCAGTGGCTGCGGGCCTCACGGGTCGGTGATCTCCATCGTCACCGAGCGCAGGCGCTCGACCACAGCCATCAGCACCTCGCGCCTGGGGTCAGGGACGCCATCGAGCCAGCGCTGCTGCACGTCGGCCAGTGACCCGAGCCGAGAATGCGCCAGGACGTGCGTCAGAGCAGCACGATCACCGCCTACGCCCAGTAGGTCGAGCTCACGGACATGGGGGAGCAGGATCCGCCGGGCGTGTTCGGCCGCCGCGTCGAAGGCTTGAGCAGCCTGGTTGTCACGACGGCGTGCGAAACGCTGCTGCGACCAGCCACCCGCTTTGCTGCGGCTTTGGACGTGGCGCTGGCCGACTTTCGTCTCGCCGATCTCAGCTCCTGCTACGTGCGCGATGGCGAAGCCCCCGCGGCGTACCAGGACGACACCCAGCTGTCGGGGATGTCGGAGGTGGACGACGAGCTGCTCCAACGACTGTGGGCCCGAGGTGTCATCGCTGAACGGGACGTCGAACCTCGTACGCGTGCCGTCCGGCGAACGGGCCGATACCTCGTGCGGTCCGAAGTGCCAGACCGTGCCGGGGTGCCGGGACTCGAACCGACTGATCCATCCCTCGACCCGGTCCCAACCGACGTCGACCCGACGGACCCCTGGTTCTGTCGACGTCGACTTCGGGCTCATGTCTCGGGCCGCCTCAGAGGCTGTTGGTGCTGAAGGTGTCGCAGTCGCTCATCTGGCCGGACTCGTAGCCGGCGCTGAACCAGCGCACACGCTCCTCGGACGACCCGTGCGTCCACTGTTCCTCGTTCACCGAGCCGCCGGAACGCTGCTGAATGCGGTCGTCGCCTACCGCCGTCGCGGCGTCGATGGCCTCGGAGATGTCGTCCTGAGTCAGCTCGAGGATGAAGACCTCGCCGTTCTCGTCGGTGGCGGTCGTCGCGCCGTGCGCCCAGACGCCGGCGTAGCAGTCGGCCTGCAGCTCGATCCGTACCGACGGACTGGTCGGTCCGGTCTGCTGGCTCTGGTTCTTGGAGAGCGTGCCCAGCAGGTCCTGGATGTGGTGGCCGTACTCATGCGCGAGCACGTAGGCCTCCGCGAAGTCACCGCCCTGCGCACCCAGCTGACCCTCGAGCATGTCCTGGAAGAACGTCAGGTCGAGATAGACCTTCGTGTCCACGGGGCAGTAGAACGGGCCCATGGCGGCCGTCGCCTGACCGCAGCCGCTGTCGGTGCTGCTGTTGAACGGCACCGTGACGACGTCCTGGTAGCCCGTGTTGGCCTGTTGAGGGAGGGCATCGGTCCAAAAGGACTGGATGGCGTTGACGTCGGCTGTGATGCGGCAGTCCTGCTGCTCGGTGTCGGCTCCGGACTGGCACTGGTCCAAGGTCGACGACTGGTCGCTGCTGCTACTACTGCCGCCTGGAAGGCCCCCGCACTGGCTGGCGACGATGAGGATGATGATGAAGATGACGACGCCGCCAATGCCCCCACCGACGGGCAGTCCGCCGGGCAGGCCGCCGCCTCCGCCGCTGGGGAGGCCCGGCAGCCCACCTCCGGACGAACGCTGTCCACGCCGGTCCTCGATCTGGCTGCGATCGAGCCTCGCCTTGGGGTTGAACTTCATCGCTGTAGCCTAGGTGACTCGCGCTCGGTCGGCTTGTCGAGCACTCCCGATCCGAAGGCCTGCTGAGAACCGCCATGATCACCGCGCGCCATCTGCATGTGCGAGCAGGCGCCCGCATCCTCGTCGACGACGCGACGTTCCGGATCGGTCCTGGCGACAAGGTCGGGCTCGTCGGGCGCAACGGCGCGGGCAAGACCACCATGACGCGCATCCTGGCCGGTGAGGCCCAGGCTGCCGGGGGAGAGGTGACCCGCTCAGGGGGGGTCGGATACCTGCCTCAAGACCCCCGCACAGGTGATCTGGACGTACTCGCGCAGGACCGCATCTTGTCGGCTCGCGGACTCGACGATGTGGTACGCCGCCTGCGCCAGGCAGAGCACGACATGGGTAGTGCCGATCCCAAGGCCACCGAGCGAGCCATGCAACGCTACGCACACGCCGACGCGGAACTGCACGCCGCGGGAGGGTTCTCGGCCGAGGCGGAGGCTGCCCAGATAGCCGCCAGCCTCGGGCTCCCCGACCGGGTGCTCGGCCAGCCACTGCGCACGCTGTCAGGTGGTCAACGACGCCGAGTCGAGCTGTCCCGCATCCTCTTCAGTGGAGCGGAGACTTTGCTGCTCGACGAGCCCACCAACCATCTGGACGCCGACTCCATCGGCTGGCTGCGCGACTTCCTCAAGGCGCACCGCGGCGGCCTCGTGGTCATCAGCCATGATGTGGCGCTCCTCGACGACACGGTCACGAGGGTGTTCCACCTTGATGCCAACCGTGCCGAGGTCGACGTCTACAACGTCGGCTGGCGGACCTACCTGCAACAGCGGGAGACCGACGAGCGGCGGCGCAAGCGCGAGCGCAGCAACGCAGAGAAGAAGGCGACCACCTTGATGGCACAGGCCGACAA
>JBPCRX010000112.1:0-17642 GCA_050996395.1 Nocardioidaceae bacterium | reverse complement strand
CCAACGACCTCGCACAGCGAGGCCGATCCGCCCATCGCCACGCGGTAGCGAACCTGTCCTGGACCTCGCAGGTGCCGCTGTTCGAGGCCGCCTACGCCGAGGCCATCGACGCTCACGACTCGAAACGGTCTGACCGAACCCCCTGAGGTGCGGGTGGATCCGGGCGCAGCTCTGGTGATCAGCGCGAACAACCTGCAAACCCGCAGGTCAGGGGCCAGAAATGAGCTACTCGATGCGGCGGCCGGAGATGGCTCGGGCGATGACCAGCTGCTGGATCTGCTCGGTGCCCTCGAAGATGTCGAAGGCGTGGATAGTTCGTTCGGCGGGTCCCTGCAAGTCTGTGACCTGCGGTTCCGTCCGGCCAGTCCGACCCGATTCGGCCGTTTCCGAGTAGTACTAGTACCGGAGTAGTACCGAATCAGGCGGACGCCCTCCAGAGATCAGGCCGCCGGAGCCACCCTCTTGACCGAGGTGATCGGCATGGCGACCGTTGATGGCGCGTCGACGACTGCCCCGCTGAGCTCGGGAGTGAGCCGGACGACCACGTGGCGCCGGGCGGGTGGTCCGTAGACCTCCTGCACCGTTCCACGAACGTCGCTCTCGAACCCCCACGGGATGAGGACCTCGTCGCCGTAGGCCAGATCTTCGTTTGCCATGTCGATCGGTCCTCTCACCAAGGTGATGGGATGCCGAGGCCCGAGGCGAACTCTTGAGCGACGACCGAGTCCATGGTATCGACGAGCCCGTCCAGTGTCCGCCGGTAGGCCCGGTAGGAGGTCAACGTCTCCCTGATGTTGCCTTCGTCGACAAACCGGCGAACCTCGCTCTCATTGCCGTGGGCAATAGCATTCCGGAAGCTGACCAGCACCTCGAGGCTCTGCAGCGCCTCCTCGGCCTCGGTCCCCTCCGCCTTCAGGGCAGGGATGAGCTGGAAGCCGAGTCGACCGAAGTCGCTACCCAATGCGCTCGGCTGGGGATTCTGCACGTCGAGCTTGCGGCCCTGGGTCAGCAGCGTCCGCAGGACGTCGGCCTGCTGAGGGTTGGCCGCTCCGACGTGAACGTCGATGGCCTCGTCGTGAAGGTCCCGGCAGTAGATCTGAAACTGCGCCACAAGGATGACGAAAAGGCTCCGGTTCAGCTGCTGCGTTCCCCACCGCCGACCCGGGCCATTCCCGCGAGCATCTGCGTGAAGCGCCTCGAGTTCGTCGAGGCGAGCCTTCGCGGATGTCGTCCACTCACCCCACGCCGTCGAAGCCACCGGAATCTTCCCTCTTCCTGACCTGGCCCACGGAAAGCTGGACCTACGGTCCGGTCGATCATCTCATGAGCCCAGGGTGCGCTGAGCCCCATCCTCGACCAGGCTTGGATCATTCGTCGATGGCCCGGCCAACACGGACCCGGCCAGGATGGCCGCCTAGCATCCGCGAGCCTGCATTCGCTCGGCTCGGTGGGCTGGCGGGCAGTGGTGGAGCCAGCATGACCGACGGAGGGGCAAAGTGGGCGCAGAAATCGAACAGATCGGTGACGATCTCATGGTGGCCCGACAAGGAAGCCTGCTCGTGCTGCAGGGACCGCAGGCGTTGGTCGAGCGTCTGATCGCCAACGAACCCGCCCTGCGGGACCGCCCTCCATCGAAACCTTCGCAAGCCGGTGCTCTCAGGTCGCTGGCTGCGCTGCAGTCGCTCTTGCCCACCGGGGGCATGCACCAGCAGGTCTTCAAGCTCGATGCCACCGCGCTGAAGCAGATCAAGGTTGGTCAGATCACGCAAGCGGCGAACGGCAAGCTCAGCATGTTGGCCAGAGGAGCCGACGGACGGTTCCTCAAACAGGCAGAGCTGATCCCGATCGATATCAACCCTGCCGATGCCCTCAACTTCCAGATGGCGCTGCTGACCTTGGCGATGACGTCAGCCATCAACGAGGTGGCCGAAGCGGTCGCCCGGGTCGAGGACAAGGTAGATCGTCTCACCGACCTCCTTGACGCCGAGCGGGTCGGCGCCATCATCGGTGCCCACCGTGCCCTGACCCGCCGGGCCGGGCTCGGTGGTTCCGACGGGACCCTGGCTGATGCCGATTGGCACGCCATCGACAACGTCGGGATCCAGGTCGAGCAGCAGATCGAGTCGCTGCGCTCCTACGTTCGCAAACGCTTGATCGCCGCTGAGGCAAGGGGAAGCGGCATCGCCGACCGTCGTGATGCACTCGACGATGTGGGCGACCTGAGCGAAGCCCTCAGCCTCTTGTTAGTGACCCAGGACAGCCTGTTTCTGTTCCAGCAGCTCCGCTTGGCCCGCATCCGTGATCACGAACCGGCTCGTCTTGCCGCTGCGATCGACGAAACCCGATCTCTCCTCGCCGAACACGAGACGGAGGATGCTGGGCTCTTGACCCGGGTACGCCAGGTGGTCGCTGATCAGGCCACCGTCCAGGCCTTGGAGATCCACCGATTCATCACGGCGGGATCTCTGGTGGAGACGGCCGGGGAGGTCGACCACACGCTCAGCTGGTTCGCGGCGCAGCGGACCCTCGCGTACGAACCCATCAACGAGGTCGAGGTTCCCGGCATCTCCGAGGTGGTCGATGAGCTGCGCGACCGCGGCGAAGCCGTCGCAGCCGGCGGCCGACGCCTCGCGGCTGGCGTGATGGACCGTGTGCGCTCACGCGACGACGGTCCGGACGCTCTGCCGGCCGGGGACGAGCCGTCGGAGCTCCCGGCATCTGCCGAACCTGAGGAACAGGACGCTCTCACGGATGATCGGACATCTGGCACTGGCACCGACCGACTGCGCTCTGCGCTGTCAAGGACCCGACGCGCTGGAGTCGAGCGCCTGCGCCGCGTATTCGGAGCTGGCCACGACGACAATCACGAGAACACCCCACCGTTCTAGACCAGGAGGCCTGATGGCTCGACCCAAGAAGCGCCCGGCGATCCCCGCCACGCCAGCAGGGATTGCCGATTTCGCATTCGAGAAGGCGAAAGAGGTGGCGGTGTTGAAGGACGAGAACATCCAGAAGATGCTTCTGGAGGCGGGGAATGCCATCGCCGCCAACCTCCAGGACTGGTATCAGGAGTGGCACGCTCGCACCAAGAGGCCCCGGGCCCCGAAGGATCTCGGCCAATACTTCGGTCAACGTAAGCTCAGGCGGCGGGTTGAGAACCTGACGACGTCGGTGGGTGCTCTCAGCAGCGGTCGGCCTGAGCTGGCCGAAGCGCTGACGCCGGTCACCGCTGCCATCGCCCAACTCCGGCTCTCTGTCGAGATCGCCGGTCGGCTCCCCATCGTGAAGCGCAAGCAGGCGCACTTCCGCATCGACGACGAGCTCGACCAGCTAGAACAGAAGCTCTTCGAGGCCACGTTTCCGGCCGGTTGAACATCTTGCGGACCCCGTAGACCGGCGGACCCTCCGGGGTGACGCGAGATTGTTGTGGGAAGCTCCACTGGTGCCCGATGGCCCCGCTTCCGATCACGACGGATACGACGTGATCGGCGATGTGCATGGTTGCTGTCGGCAACTTCTCGACTTATTGGTAGGCCTCGGCTACTCCAATGAGTCAGGTGCGTTCCGACATCCGAGCCGTCAGGTCATCTTCGTCGGAGACCTGATCGATCGAGGCCCCCAGCAAGTGCAGGTAATCCGAACCGTGCGCGCCATGGTGGACGCCGGGACAGCTCAGGTCGTAATGGGCAATCACGAGTTCAACGCCATCGCGTACGCCACGCCAGACCCGGGCAGGTCCGGCGAACACTTGCGACCACACACGGAGAAGAACAACGGCCAGCACGCTGCGTTCCTCGCGCAGATCGGCGCGGGGAGCGCCGACCATGCCGAGGCGGTCGCCTGGTTCGCCACCTTGCCGCTGTGGCTCGACCTCGGTGAACTCCGTGTCGTCCACGCATGCTGGGACCCGCATGCCATGGCCGGCCTCGGCACCCCCTTCGTCGACGACGAGGTGATGGTCAACGCGAGCACCCAGGATCACGCCGCCTACGGCTGGGTCGAGAACCTGTGCAAAGGACCCGAGGTCCGACTACCCGATGGGCTGTCATTTCTCGACAAGGACGGCCACGAACGATTCGATGCCCGGTTCCGCTGGTGGGACCCGCTGGCCACCACATACGACCGGGCATACGAAGTACCTGACGGCAGCACACTTCCAGATGCTCCGTTGGAGCGGCCACCCGTCGAGCCGTACCACGACCACATTCCGGTGATCTTCGGTCACTACTGGCGGAAATGGCCGAACCTCGACCTCACGACCACGACTGCATGCGTTGACTACAGCGCCGTGAAGGGTGGACCGCTGGTGGCGTACCGCTGGACCGGCGAACCGGAGTTGCGCCCCGATCACCTGTTTCCCTCCCGCAAGTAAGTCGCGTTCCGGTTGCCGTCAGCGCAACAGCGCCACCCGAGAGCCAAGGCCCCGGGTCTCCCGCCTCAGTAGGAACGAACCCGGTCGATGAGCGCGGCGAGCTCCAAGTCGACGTCGGCAACGTCCAGACCGATTCGACGAGCGCCTTCGACACATGAGGCCACGGCCAGGGCGAGGGCGAGAAGCCGGTCACCGCCATCGGCTACCTGCGCGGCAGCGAGGTACTTGGCCATCTCGTGATAGCCGACGACCGGCGGCAGGTCCTCGACCGTGTGGCGCATCTGCCCCGGCAAGACGCACTCCTGTCCAGCATCCGGATCAGGGGCGAAGGCAACGTCGCCATCGAGCACCATCACCGTGATCCAAGCGTTGCGAGCCGGATCACGACTCGCGATCCGCAGTGCAGGTGCGCCCCACGGCGTCGTCAGCGATTCGACGTCCATGACAGCTATGGGGTCGAGAACGAGAGAGGGGACGCCTCCACCGACCTGAACCAGGAGGCGCCCGTCCTCACGCCCGACCGCAACCACGTCTGGCAGGTGACTGCGCAACGCCTCCTGGATCTTGGCGGACGTCGCTCAGCCCGCCCATTGATCGGAATCCGAGCGATGAGCGGGTCCTTCATCGGCGCGGACCGGGGCGCACCGCGTAACTTTGGCGGATCGCGCTGTTAGGGGGATGGGGAAATGTATCGAGCGAAGGCGGAGGGTGGTTCTGAAGTCGTGGTGGTCAGCCCGTCTGACCTGGTCTCGTTCCTGTCTTGTCGACACGAGACGGCGCTCGACCTGGCCGTCGCTGCCGGCTCGCGGGCCAAGCCCGAGGTAGAGGACTCGTCCACGGCGGTCCTCCAGCGACGTGGCCTCGAGCACGAGGCCCAGTACCTCGCAGCGCTCCGCAGCGAAGGGCTCGAAGTGGAGGACATCACCCTCCCTGCCGCTGCGGACCCGGACTCGACGACACCCACTCGCTCGGTGGGGCCCGCGGAGGCACTGGACAGCCTGCGGGGCGACGCTGCTCGCACCCGGGAGGCGATCGCTGCGGGCGTGGACGTCGTGTTCCAGGGGACGTTCCTCGACGACTCCGACCCTGAGGTTTGGTGGCGCGGCCACGCCGACTTCCTTCGCCGCACCGCTCGCGCGGATTCCACGACCGGTCGGCCGGCGTACGAGCCGGAGGACACCAAGCTGGCCCGCCACGTCAAGCCCGGCGCCGTGGTCCAGCTGGCCGTGTACGCGGAACTGCTCGCGCAGGTCCAAGGGGTGGCTCCGGCTGAGGTGCACGTGGTCCTCGGCGGGCACAGCACGGTGAGCGTGCCGCTGCGTGAGGTCGGCGCCTACGAGCGTCTGGCCCGTCGCCGGCTGGAGGGTGCCGTCGAGACGGGCCTTGGTGCGACGTACCCGGATCGAGTCGAGCACTGCGGGGTCTGCCGGTGGGATGCCGTGTGCAGCGAGCAACGACGTGCCGATGACCACCTCAGCCTCGTTGCGGGCCTGGGCGGCCAACAGGTCCGCAGGCTTTCCGCCGCCGGGGTGACGACCACAGCCGCACTCGGAGCCCAAGCCACACAGGGCCGATACACGGCCCGTCCGTCGGGGCTGAAGGGCATGGGCAGCGATACGTTCGACCGGCTCGCGCACCAAGCCCGCCTCCAGATGGCTGCCCGCCAGGCACGGGACGAGCCCCCACCGTTCGAGCTGCTGGAGCCGTCCGGCGCGGACCGGGGCCTCGAGGCACTGCCGCCACCGTCGAGAGGCGACCTCTACTTCGACATCGAGGGCGACCCCTTCGTGGAAGGCGGCGGCCTCGAGTACCTGTTCGGCATCGGCTGGCACGACGAACACGGCGGCTTCGAGTTCCAGCCATTTTGGGGGCTCGACCGTCAGGGCGAGAAGCAGGCATTCGAGCAGCTCATGGACTTCATCAGCGAGCGCGTTGCCATCGACCCAGACCTCCACGTGTACCACTACGCCCCCTACGAGCCGTCGGCGCTCGGCAAGCTCGCCGGCCGCCACGCCACCCGAGAGGACGAGGTCGACGAGCTGCTGCGGCGCAAGGTCCTGGTCGACCTCTACCGGGTCGTCCGCCAAAGCATCCGCGCCGGCACCGAGTCGTACTCCATCAAGAAGCTCGAGCCCCTCTACATGCCGGCCCGCGACGACGCGATCACCGATGCCGGATCGAGCATCGTCGAGTTCGAACGTTGGCTCGAGACCAACGAGCCCCAGATCCTCGAAGACATCGAGAAGTACAACCAGGTGGACTGCGCGTCAACGGCGCTCCTCCACGCGTGGCTGGAGCAGCAGCGCATGGCGCTCGAGGTGCAGTCGGGCACAGGACTCGATCGACAGGTGCCGCCGCCGATCCGGCCCGACGAGGCGACCGATCCCGAGCTAGCCGCCGAAGCCACCCCCGTGGAAGATGCGCTCCGGGTGCTGGCCTTACGGCTGGTGCCGCCGCCGGCCGAGGACGTACCTCCAACGGCCCAAGGCACAGAACCACTCGCTCCGGGCGCTCCCTCAGCGGCTCGGCTCGGCGCTCCGTCGACGCCAGAGCCGGCGGCGCCGAACAGCGATGGGTCGGACGACGAAGGCGCCACCGGCGCCCGCTGGCTCCTCGCCCAGCTTCTCGACTACTATCAGCGCGAAGACAAGCCGGCGTGGTGGCGCTTCTTCGACCGGGTTGAGGGTTACCTGCCCGGCGACCTCATCGATGACCCGGACTGCATCGACGAACTCACCTATGAAGGCGTCGTCGGCACCGTCAAGCAGTCGGAGCTCCACCTCTACCGGTTCGACCCCGACCAGGAGTACAAGATCGGTGTCGGCACGCCGGTCTGGGACCCGACCGCGAAGCGTTACGAGGTGGAGACCGGAAAGAAGGCGTCGAAAGTCGGTGACGTCGTGGAGCTCGACCCCCGCGAGGGGACGGTCACCCTCAAGCGCGGCAAGAACTCCAAGGCGGAGCACCCCACTGGACTCATCCCCGATGAGGTCGTCCCGACCGGGGCGCTCAAGATCGCGATCCAGACGGTGGCCAAATGGGTGGCGGACAACGGGGTCGATGGGCCCGGCCCGTACCGGGCCATCCGGGACCTACTAGCCCGCGCGCCATCGCGCATCACCGGCACTGCTCCAGGGGAACCGCTCCGCTGCGAAGGCGAGGGCACGAGGGAAGCCGCATCCCGCCTGATCCAGGGGCTCGATGACAGCTACCTGCCCGTGCAGGGTCCGCCCGGCACGGGCAAGACCTTCACGGCGGGTCATGTCATCGTCGACCTGATCGCCGCCGGCAAGACCGTCGGCATCACGGCGAACAGCCACAGCGTGGTCGCCAACCTCCTAAAAGGTGTGATCGAGACAGCAGACCAGCGCGGAGTCGACGTACGGGCCATGCAGAAGCCCCGCACCGCCGCGAGCGGGTTCGACCACCCGTGCGTGACGATCGTCGACGACAACAAGCCCATCGAGGCCGCCGTCCAAGACGGGGTCCTGGACCTCGTGGCCGGCACCGCCTGGCTGTTCGCCCGGGACGCCCTCGACCAGAAGCTCGACTACCTCTTCATCGACGAGGCAGGACAACTCGCGCTTGCCAACGTCGTGGCCGCCGCTCGGGCGGCCCACAACCTGGTGCTGGTCGGCGATCCACAGCAACTGGCACAGCCATCCACCGGGACGCACCCTCCCGGTGTCGGCGCAGCTGGGCTCGAGCACATCCTCGACGGTGCGGCCACCATTCCCGCGAACCAAGGCCTCTTCCTCGACATGACCTATCGCATGCACCCAGACATCACCAGCTACATCTCCGAGCTCGCCTACGACGAGCGCCTCGGGGCCGACGAGAGCTGCACGCAGCAACGCATCGTGGGCGAGGGACCATTGTCGGGCTCCGGGGTGCGCTGGGTGCCCGTCCAGCACACGGGCAACCGCACGTCGTCGGAGGAGGAGGCCGTCAAGGTCCGCGAGCTATACGACGAGTTACTTGGCATGCGGTGGGTCGACCAGCACGGGACGACCCGCGACATGACCGCGGAGGACGTGCGCATCGTCGCCCCGTACAACGCGCAGGTGCACGTGCTCGCCCAGCACCTACCAACCGACGCGCTGATCGGAACCGTGGACAAGTTCCAAGGCCAGGAGGGGGCGGTGGTCCTGGTCTCGCTTGCGGCCTCGAGCACCGAGGAAATCCCTCGCGGCATGGAGTTCCTCTACAGCGCCAACCGGCTCAACGTCGCGGTCTCGCGAGCACGAGCGTTGGCCGTCGTCGTGGCCAGTCCCGTGCTCCTCGAGCCCGAGTGCCGCTCGGTCGCTCAACTTCGGCTGGTCAACGGCCTCTGCCGCTTCGCTGAGCTCGGCGGAGCATGACCCGAGGTCAACATCAGCCCCTGGCTCGGGTCGCCTCGACGTATAAGCGACGGCCGCCACTCTTCCCAAGAGCCACAGCGGCGGCCTCGGTGTCTGTCAGGGGCGGAACAGATGCGGGTTGTTCATTCGGCTCGCTACGGTCTGGCAACGCACAACGGCGGGGAGCAGCGGTGCGCACCAGACACGACGGAACACAAGACGACCGCTGGGAACCGGGGCCCTCCCGCGCGGCCCCGAGCAGCCAACAGAATCACGCGGACGCGACCATGACCCCTGCACGGCCCGTGACCCCCGGCCCGCATGCTCCTCTAACGAAGGGAACGGCAGACCACTGATGGGATTCCTCGACAAGCTGCGCGGCCGCAAAGTCGTCACCGCTCCTCCCGCACGGGTCACAGCAACGGCAGCGGCAGCAACACGCCCGGTCCAGACACGCCAGCAAAGTGGGCCGATCACGTGGGTCCCGGCTGGCCAGCCAATCCTGGTGTCCGGTCAGACGATCGCAGGCGGCCTGCTTTACATCGGTTCGCGTGCACGTTCGGCGGACGGCAGTGTCATCGAGCCTGCCCTGATCGACTCAGCGCTGCCCGTCAATTGGACGCAACCAGACCTGTCAGGGGCCTCGATGGGCTACTGGCCGTCCTATGACAGCCTGAGCCCTGCAGGCCGAGCCGGGTACCTCAGCTGGCTGCTTGGCGGTCGGGCCCAGCCGAGCGCCTACATCGGCTTCGTGTTCCTGTACTTCTACGGCCTCGAACGGCGCCTCCTCGTCGACCTCAACTCGAGCCCGGACCACCCCGATGTCGCGCTCATCGCCGCTGAAGTCCGCCGGCTCCTGTCGATCTACGGCGACAACGGGTCATTCCAGATGTACGCCGGCAGCTTCATCGACATGATCGACACGGTCTCGGCGCGAACCGCTCCGCTCACCCCGCCGGCGTGGGCATCGGTGCCGCGCAGCTGGGAGATCCCAGCTGTCGTTCGGGTCGGACTCGGCCGGTACGTGGGCGCCAAGCAGCCGATCCCCGCCGAGTGGGCGCTCGCCCTGTTGCGCTTGCACCCGGAGGCGTACCTGCGCACGCCTGCCACAAGATGCGCCGACGAGTTCGATGAGCTTTTCGTGCAGCGGTACCAGGCCAAGTTCGGCGACGGGATCGTGGCCCGAATCCCCAAGAGCCGTATCGAAGTCCACTACCGCCCCGCGTCTGGCGGTCTGCGCGGCGACTACTCCCAGCGCCTCGAAGACATCCCAGATGTCTGTGCCTCCAAGACGCTGTTCGACAAGCTCCGTGAGGTCGAGGCCAGCTGCACCGATTCACTCGACGCATACAGCAGGTTCCTCGGCCGGAACCCCGACAGTGGCGGCGAACCTGCTGCGCTCGGCTTCCTCCCCGACGAACTTCTCGCAACCCGGGGCGGTCCCGCTCTCGACAGCCTCCGCGCCTGGGGTGCATCTCTCGCTGCTGAGGGCGAGACGACAGCCCTGCTCGACGACGTCGTTCAACGGTGGGCACCTGGGCGCACCGAGAAGCTCACGAAGAAGGACGCCGTGTCCCTCGCTTCGCTGCTGGCCAAGTTCAACGTCGGTATCGAACCCGACGTTCGCTTCGGCGGGAAAACACCCGCTCCCGGCTCAACGGTGGTGGTGTTTCCGCTCCCGGCGAATGCTCCCGCCGCACCCTCGGCTCCCTACGCGGCAGCGGCAACGCTCGTGCAGCTCACTGCGGTCGTCGCCTCTGCAGACGGCACTATCGACGATGGCGAACGACATCACCTTGCACACCATCTCCAAGCGTCCCTCAGTCTCGACGCACCCGAGTGCGCCCGGC
This sequence comes from Nocardioidaceae bacterium, assembly GCA_050996395.1. GTDB lineage: Bacteria > Actinomycetota > Actinomycetes > Propionibacteriales > Nocardioidaceae > JBPCRX01. The sequence goes on along the minus strand of JBPCRX010000112.1, from coordinate 7,080 downwards.
TCGAAGCCCTTTTCACCTGGCTGACCGCCGGCAAGCCGAGCCTTGCTGGCGTCAAAACCAAGCTCGACGCTCTATCTGCTGCCCAGCGCAGCGCCATCGGGATGTTCCTTGTTGACCTTGCCGCCGCCGACGGGGTGGTCAGTCCCGAGGAGATCACCACGCTCACCAAGGTCTACAAGCTGCTCGGCATCGACGAGAGCGAGCTCTACCGGACCGTTCACGCCCTCGGTACCGACACCGGCCCGGTGACCGTCCGTGCCGCTGACCACGATGCGCCACGCCACGCCATCCCGGCACCGGGCACGGCCCCGAACGGCATCCATCTCGACCCCGTGAAGGTTCAGGCACGCCTGGCCGAGACCGCGGCCGTCACTGCCTTGCTCGCCGACATCTTCACCGAAGAAGACACCCCGCCACCCGCACCGGCACCGGCTCCACCAACTGGTGACTCCGGTGCCCTAACGATCGAGGGCCTCGACGTCGCCCACAGCGCCCTCGCCGACCGCCTCCGAACCCAGCCCACGTGGGAACGGGCCGACGCTGAGAAAGCTGCGACGGCCATGGGTCTCCCGCTGCTCGCCGGTGCTCTCGACCGCATCAACGAGGCCGCTATGGACATCTGCGAGGAACCCCTCATCGACGGGGACGACCCGCTCGAAATCAACGACTACGCCGCCCAGGAGCTTTTCGCATGACCGGACAACCAACACCTGCCCCGATCCGGCCCCGCGAACGTGACGCCATCTTGCAGTCGCTGCGGGCCGGAGTTGTCCCCCGTGTGGGTCAGCAGCACATCCAGGTCGGCCGGGCCAACGAGGTCACCGCGCTCGTCGCAGACATCGAGCGCATCGCCGACGGCGGCTCGGCTATCCGCTTCGCCATCGGTGAGTATGGGGCTGGCAAGTCGTTCTTCCTGAACCTCATCCGTTCAATCGCCCTCGAGCGAAAGCTCGTCACCGTCCACGCCGACCTCGCCCCCGACCGGCGCCTGCACGCCACCGGCGGCCAGGCACGCAGCCTCTACGCCGAGCTGATGCGCAACGTGTCCACGCGGGCCAAGCCCGACGGTGGCGCCATGCCCTCGATCGTCGAGCGATTCGTCACCGACAGCCTCACCGAAGCCACCACCCGAGATGTCGCACCCGAGGTCGTGATCCGCGAGCGGCTCGCCGAACTCCAAGAGATGACCGGCGGCTACGACTTCGCGGAGGTCATCGCTGGGTACTGGCGAGGCCACGATACCGGCAACGAACAGCTCAAAGCCGATGCCGTGCGGTGGCTGCGCGGCGAGTTCAGCACTCGCACCGACGCCCGCGCCGCACTCGGCGTGCGCACGATCATCGACGACGCCACGTTCTATGACCACCTCAAGCTCTTCGCCCGGTTCGTGCGCCTCGCCGGGTTCTCCGGACTGCTCGTCAATCTCGACGAGCTCGTCAACCTGTACAAGCTGGCGAACACGCAGGCACGCAACGCCAACTACGAGCAGCTCCTACGGATCCTCAACGACAGCCTCCAAGGTTCTGCCGTCGGCCTCGGGTTCGTCCTCGGTGGCACCCCTGACCTGCTGCTCGACACCCGCCGTGGCCTGTACTCATACGCAGCTCTCCAATCGCGTCTCGCCGAGAACACGTTCGCCGGATCTGGGCTCGTCGACTACTCCGGGCCGGTCCTGCGCCTCCCGAACCTGGCACCTGAGGACATGTACGTCCTGCTCGCCAAACTCCGCCACGTCTACGCCGGCGGAGTCCCCGACAACTACCTGGTCCCCGACGAGGCGCTCACCGCGTTCATGACCCACTGCTCGACCCGCATCGGCGACGCCTACTTCCGGACCCCGCGCACCACGATCAAGGAGTTCATCAACCTTCTCGCCGTCCTCGACCAGAACCCCGACATCGACTGGTCCGCGCTCGTCGAACGCGTCGAACTGGCTCCGGAGACCAACCCAGACCTCGCCCCGCTCGTCGACGACGAAACCTCAGTGCCCGCAACCTCTGCTGCCCCGATGCCGACCCCGGTCGCCACGAACGACCACGATGACAACCTCGCCACCTTCAAGCTCTGAAGCGAACGCATCCCAGTCGTTCAACCGGCTGCACCCCGCCATGCAGCGATGGGTGCACGAACAGGGCTGGACCACGCTCCACGACGCCCAGGAACGAGCGATCGGACCGATCCTCGATGAGCAGAACGACGTCATCATCTCCGCAGCCACCGCAGCAGGGAAAACCGAAGCCGCGTTCCTGCCAATTTGCTCGGCCCTTGCCTACCAACGCGACACAGCAGTTGGGGCACCGCTCGCTGACCCGTGGGAGGGGCACGACCCCTGGTCGCCACCTGTGGCGGCACCCTCACCTGGGATCGAGGTCCTGTAGTGTCGCCGTTGAAGGCGCTCATCAACGACCAGTACGACCGGCTCGAACTGATCTGTGACCGCGCCGACGTCGCAGTGCACCGGTGGCACGGCGACGTGGCCGGGAGCGAGAAACGCAACACGGTCAAGCACCCGTCCGGCGTGCTCCTCATCACCCCCGAGTCGCTCGAAGCCCAGTTCGTCAACCGCGGAAACGAGACAGCGGCCCTGTTCGCCGGGCTTCGCTACGTCGTAGTCGACGAACTGCACTCGTTCCTTGCCACACCGCGCGGTGCGCAACTCCAGTCGCTGCTGAACCGCATCGAGCTGGCCATCCGGCGACGGCCACCGCGCATCGGTCTGTCCGCCACCCTCGGCGACATGTCCGCCGCGGAAACGTTCCTTCGGCCAGCCGGGCCAGACAACGTCCTTGTGATCGAGTCGGCCTCCGACGGCCAAGAGCTCAAGCTTCAACTGCGCGGGTACCGGGCAGCAGCACCTGAGCTTCACGGCCGACAGGTGCGCGCTGCTGAAGCGGCCGGTGAGACCGTCGAGATCGAGCAGCTCGCCAACGGAGACAGGCTCGACATCGCCGAGCATCTGTTCAAGACGCTGCGCGGCCGCGACAACCTCGTGTTCGCGAATGCCCGCCAAGACGTAGAGATCTACGCCGACCTGCTCGCACGACGGAGCGCCCGTGAGACCGTCCCCAATGAGTTCTGGCCTCACCATGGCAGCCTCGCCAAGGACGTCCGTGAGGTCGTCGAAGCTCAGCTCAAGGACCGGACCCGGCCCGTTACTGCCGTGTGCACGTCAACGCTCGAAATGGGCATTGACATCGGCTCGGTTGCCAGCGTCGCTCAGGTCAGCCCACCCCCGTCGGTGGCGTCGCTGCGCCAACGTCTCGGAAGAGCAGGCCGTCGAGGTGAAGCAGCAGTGCTGCGCCTATACGTCACCGAGGACGACATCGACATCCGATCAGCAGTCGCCGACGAGTTGCGCTGCGGACTCGTCCAGACCGTGGCCATGGTGCGGCTGCTCCTCGATCGTTGGCTGGAGCCTTCCGACAAGGCCGGTCTGAACCTGTCGACGCTGATCCAGCAGGTCCTGTCCGTCATCGCCCAGCATGGCGGGGCAACCGCCGCAGAGATCCATGGTGCCCTGTGCGGGCCCGGACCATTCGAGGACACCGACCCCGCCCGCTTCGGTCGTCTTCTCCGGTCCATGGCAGTAAAGGACCTGATCGTTCAAGCCGGAGACGGGCTGTTGCTGCACGGCCAGATCGGCGAGCGGGCCGTTAATCACTACTCGTTCTACAGCGCCTTTCAGACCTCTGAGGAGTGGCGCCTCGTCGCCGACGGAAGGCCCCTCGGCACGCTGCCGATCACGCAGCCGCTCGCCGTCGACGGCCTCCTCATCTTCGCCGGTCGGCGCTGGCGCATCACCGGCGTTGACACCACCGGCCACGTCGTCGAGCTGACCGCGGCCGCAGGTGGCGTCCCTCCGAACTTTGGCGGAGAGCCCTCGATGCTCGGCGACCGCATCCGCGAGGAAATGGTCCTCGTCTACCAAGGCACCGATGTGCCCGTGTGGCTCGACGCCGAAGCAAAGGTCCTGCTCGCCGAAGGCCGTAAGGCCTGGCGGCGGCTCGAACTCGACGACCACGTGATCGTCGCTGCCGGCAACGACACCATCATCCTCCCTTGGGTCGGCGACCGCGCACTTACAACAGCTGCGCTGGCTCTGCGGGCCCAAGATCTGAAGGTCAGCGTCGACGGACCCACCCTCACCGTCACCGAAGCGTCGCCCAGCGACGTCGTCGACGCCGTCAGGACCTCATTGGCTGCACCGGTGCCGTCTCCGCTCGACATAGCCAAGCTGGTCCTGAACTCCGAGGTCGACAAGTGGGACTGGGCCCTCGACGCTGAGCTCGCGGCCGAAGCAACGGCTGCACGACTCATCGACGTCACCGGCGCGTGGCGGATCTTCAAAGCCGTTGACGCCCGACCCGACCCCATGCAGGGCTCAATTTCTGATCCAGGGGATCCACCGTCGCCCGCAAAGGCACCGGCCGCAGTAGCCGCCAAGCCCGGCTCGCTGCTCGGTCGTCTTCTCGGTACCGGGGACCGGCTCGCCGTTGTCGACGTCGAGACCACAGGCATGTACGACAAGGACCGCGTCGTCGAGGTCGCCATCATCACTATCGACGGGGACGGCGACGTCATCGAGGTTTTCGAGACCCTCATCAACCCCGGTCGCGATGTCGGCCCCACCTGGCTGCACCAGGTGACCGCCGAGATGGTCGTCGACGCGCCCTCGTTCTACGACGTCGCCCATCACGTCGCTGCCCGTCTCGACGGTGCCATCGTCGTCGGCCACAACCTGCCTTTCGATCAGCGGATGCTGTCGAACGAACTCGCTGGGGCCGGCATCTTCATCCAATGGGGCGATGGACTCGACACGCTCAAGGTCACGGGGTGCAAGCTCGGCATTGCGTGCTCCGAGAACGGCGTCGAGTTCGATGGTGACGCCCACAGCGCCAAGGTTGACGCCCAGGCAACCACCGGGCTGCTGCTGTCGGTCGCCCAAGCGTTCTCCCGGCCCGGCACCCCAGCGTCCGCCCGACCTATCGAGGTCCGACCGATCCGGGTCCACACCCGCAGCGGTTCGAGCCGGGTCGATGAACCTGCGCCCTACCTGGCGGCTCTCGCTGCCGGCATCCATGCCGCCCCGGATGTCGCCCCGTACGTCGTGCTGCTCGACCAGGCTCTCGGCGACCTCAAGCTCACCGCTGACGAACGCACCGAGCTTGCTGAAGTGGCTGAGGATCTTGGTCTCAGTGCGGACCAGGTCAAGCGGGCGCATCACGAGTTCATGGGCAGCCTCATCGACGCCGCGCTCGACGACCACGTCGTCACCCGAGACGAACACGACCAGCTGTGCCGGGCTGCTGCCCTCCTCGGGGTTGACGTCTCCGTTGTCGCCCAACGCACCGACGGGTACCGCACCGCAGGCGGCGACCTCACGTTCACCGAAGGACTACGGGTCTGCTTCACCGGCTCTGCCCTCGACCCCGACGGCGGCGAGCTGCCACGTGCAGAGCTCGAAGTCCTCGCCCTGGCTCGTGGCCTCGTCCCAACGAAGAACGTCAGTGCCAAGGCCTGTGACCTTCTCGTCGCGTCCGACCCGTCGTCTCGGTCCGGCAAAGCGGGCAAGGCCCGAAAGTACGGCATCCCCGTCGCGTCGGTCGCCAACTTCATCGCTACCTCCGGGCCCGGCGCCACCCTCGCTGTGTCCCGGCTGGAGTCGGCAGCCACAGGCTTGGTCTGCGTCGAGTGCGGCACATCGTGGCTCGCATCGCGCTCCTCGAGCATGCCCGTGTGTCCCGACTGTCGAGATGCGAAGAATGGGACACCGTGACTGCTGATGAACCCGACGAGTTCATCCCGGAGCCAGTCGAGCTGATTGGCGATAGCGATTTCACCGCTGTCATCGCCGTCGAGGACTGGCTGCTCATCGGAGGCGCCGCCGAGGTTCGGCGGCCTCGACAAGGTCCCTGGGACGGGACAGTTCTTGGGTTCCACAGGTCGCGGCGGTCCCTCGCTGAATGGCATCTCAAGTCGGGAGAGCGTCGGGAATGGCGCTTCTACTCCAAGCCCGACGAAGCTCGGCAACAGCTGGCACGCGACCGTCATCGAGGACGAGCCGGCCATCCGAGTGGTCGTGAAGTTCACCATCCAGAGCGGAGCCACTCGTCGTCGGGACTTCTACTGCCCAGGTGAGCTCACCGGGTACTTCAAGCTCGAACCGAGCGACCGGGTTGGTGTGTACATCGTGGACCGTGACGCTCCGGCCCCCGGCGATGCAGGGGCATGAGGTCATTGCGGCCGAGCTACCTCTGACCCGGCCGTCCGGCTGGGCCGATCGATGACTCACAACGTCCGTGCTTCCGGTCATACCGGATGACGGGCCGGCGTGCGTGCGACGCAGGCGCTGCCGGCGGCAATCTGAGCGCTCGTGTGACCGCGTCCCAACCGAGGTGGTCGCTTGGCGTCTCGCAGCCCTGGCTACCTGGTCTCACATCAGCGCACCGAGTAATGCCTGCCCCACAAAGCGCAGCTCGTCCGCGGTGACGGCAGCGACGCTCTCATCGCCGGTCCGCATCCATCCTCTCGTCCGAGGCGCGCCGCTCACGAGGACCCGATCGACAGCAGGTACCACCAGAGCGCGAAGCGCAACGGGTGCGGATCGCAACTCAGCACGCACGGCTCCGTCAGCGTCGAGATCCACGAGGATCCGGTAGAGGTCCCAAGCATCTCCGGCTCGCTTGTCGAGACGGGCGGTGCTGCGGCTCTCGATGGCGTGCAGCTTCATGGCCACCAAGGCGCCGGGCCTGGCGAACGGTGCCGTCGCCTGGACCGATGGATCGTCGCCCGAGACCACCCGGACCAGTCCGGCGGTGTCGAGCGCCCATGTGTGCGCACGAACGAACAACCCATCAGCGTCAGTCGCCCACGACAGGTCCTCATCCGCTGCGATCGGACCGACGCCGAGGATCTCCACCTTGGTCCCGCTGACGTAGACACGGTGACTCGCCGTGGGGTCTGGATGGGTGTCATCGAGCTGGAGGAGCGCGTTCACGGCATCGGGCGGCGTCGTCTCATCGACGACCGTGTCGACATCGGCTGTGGCGCGATGGGCCTGGTTCAACCGAGCGCAGACCG
>JBPCRX010000063.1:0-4948 GCA_050996395.1 Nocardioidaceae bacterium | reverse complement strand
GTCTAGGAAGGTTCGCTCATGCCGGGCGAACCCGTTAGTCCGTCGTGGCCTTCGGTCCTCGGCAGGTGTTCCCGTGGCGCAGGGGCGTTTTCGCCGGACCCACGGCACTTGTCAGACTCTCAGCTGGCTATGGCCAGCTGAGAGTCTGACAAATGCGGGGTGGTGGACAAGTGCGGGGTGGTGGGCGCGAAACATCATTGCTGGGCGCCGACGAGAGGTGCTGGGCGTTGCCTAGGTGGGCACGACCCTGGTTTGAGGGTCATTGGACGACGTCAGGTTGTCCTTGCGGGAGCCTCACGCGCATGCGCGTCCCGCCTGTGGGGGACGTCTCCACGGCGACGGACCCGTCGTGGGCTTGCACCAGACCTCTCACGATGTAGAGACCGAGCCCCGAGCCGCCCGCGCCCCCGTGCTTCCAGAACTTGGTGAAGATTCGGGGTCGCAGGTCCTCTGCGATCCCCTGACCGGCGTCATCGACCGTCAGCTCAGCGCCACCGTCACAGGTCTGGCGGACCGCCACCTCGACATCACCGTCGCCGTGTCTCACGGCGTTCTCGACCAGATTGGCGACTACCTGTGCCACCTTGTCGCGGTCGACCCAGACGTGCGGCTTGTCCCAGACCTGCAGCGTGATGCGTCTGCCGTCCGGAGCCGTCAATGGTCCGAGCTGCCGCGACACCGCTTCGACGAGGTCTAGCGGTTCCTTGTGCACCGACAACCGTCCGGAGTCGATCCTCGCCACGTCGAGGAGCTCCGCGATCAGCCGGGTGAGCCGATCGGCGTCGGCGTCGACGGTGCGGAGCATCAGCAGGCGTTGTGACTCGGTGAACCGCTCCCACTTCGCCAGCAGCGTCGAGGTAAAGCCTTTGACGCCGGTGAGAGGGGACCGCAGCTCGTGGGCGACCGTCGCCACCAGGTCCGAGCGCTGAGCGTCGACGAACTGGCGGGCGCGTGCATCTCGCAGGCTCAGCGCGACCAGCCGCACGCTGCCACCGGGACGCTCGCGGTGCAGGCGGCCGGTGAGCAGCACCTCGCAGCCAGACGTCGTACGCCAGGACGACTCCTTCAGGTCCCGGCGCAGAGCCAGACCGCGAAACGGGTCGGCACACGTGATCCAGGAACGCCCGTGAAGATCCTGCAGAGCCACCACATCGGCGAGCCCCGAGCCCACGCCACATGAACCGGATAGCTCGAGAAGCCGGCGGGCAGCCGCGTTCAGTTGTATGACGGTCCCGTCCGACGACGCGATGACGACGCCGTCGGGCAGCGCGTCAAGCGCCTCCGCATCGTCGACGTCGACCAACGAACCTCCCCGGGCCAGTCACAGCAGGCTACCGGTATACACCTGTGTGTCACGACCAACGAGCTGGGGACCGCAGGTCACGCCTCCGCGCGCGCAGGCGAGCCGAGTGTGCGCGCAACCGGGTCATCGGTTCGGTCGCGTTGAGCGCGGGCAGAGGCGTAGAGACAGACCGCCGCGGCCGTCGCGAGGTTGAGGCTTTCGGCGCCTCCGTAGATCGGGACTCGGACGACATGGTCAGCCAGCTCGCGCAGCTCGGCTGAGAGCCCTCGAGCCTCGTTGCCGAAAAGCCACGCGGTGGCGTTGCCCAGCAGCAACGAGTCGGCCGCCGCGTCGAGGCTCAAGGATCCGGCGCCGTCGGCGGCGAGGACGCCAAAACCGTGGGTGCGGACACTCTCGATCGCGTCCCTCACCGCAATCTCGCGGACCACGGGAAGGTGGAACAACGACCCTGCACTCGCGCGGACCGCCTTGCCGTTGTAGGGGTCGACGCTCGCTCCGGCCAGTACCACCGCGGTTGCCCCGACCGCGTCGGCGCAGCGGATCAAGGTGCCGGCGTTGCCCGGGTCGCGGACGTCGGCGGCGACTACGACCAGGCCGACCCGTTGACCCTTGGGTCGCAGAGCCGACTCGAGCGAGCAGTCGAGGAAGCGGCAGACCGCCACCACACCCTGGGGGTTGACCGTGTCGGCAAGCCCCTTCAGGGCAGCCTCATCCACCAGATGCCAGGGCACGCCGCCACCATCCGCGAGCGCTTGCAGCTCGTCGTGACGCGTCGTGACGACGTATGTCGCGAACACCTCGACGACGCAGTCCGGCCGACGAAGCGCCTCCCGGACCGCCTGCGGCCCCTCGGCCAAAAAACTGCGCTCAGAGCTGCGAACAATGCGTCGGCGCAGCCTGCGCGCCGCCTTGACCCGCGACGATCTCGCGGTCAGCAGCTCAGCGTTCGCCACGACGCGCCCCGGCGACGCAAGTGGGCCTGGGGGGATCAGGCCGACGCCGGCTCGGACTCCACGGCCGCCGAGGATGTCGGCACATGAGCCTTGGCGATGTCGACCAGCTGGACGAAAGCACCCTCGTCGTGAACGGCCAGGTCGGCGAGGATCTTGCGATCCACCTCGACGCCGGCAAGCCGAAGTCCCTGGATGAAACGGTTGTACGTCATGCCATTCGCACGTGCCGCCGCATTGATGCGCTGGATCCAGAGCTTGCGGAACTCGCCCTTCTTAGCGCGACGGTCACGGTAGCTGTAGACCAGCGAGTGGGTGACCTGCTCCTTGGCCTTGCGATAGAGCCGCGACCGCTGGCCGCGGTAACCCGCCGCCAGCTCCAGGGTTTCCCGGCGTTTCTTGTGGGCGTTTACGGCCCTCTTGACGCGTGCCACTTGTGGTTACTCCTAGCGATTCGGTTCATCTGACGTGGGGGACGTTCACTTGCCGAGCAGCTTCTTGACCTTCTTGGCATCGGCCGGCGAAACCTCGGTGGTGCCGCTCATGCGCCTCGTCATCGTGGACGGCTTCTTCTCGAGGTTGTGTCGCTTGCCCGTCTTCTGGCGCACGATCTTGCCTGATCCCGTCAGCTTGACACGCTTGCTGGTGCCTGAGTGGGTCTTCATCTTCGGCATGGTGGCCGCCGTCCTTCGTCTCGGGCGTCACCGGGCAAGAGCCCGGAGCAACGCGGGTATGCATCTGGCTGGTCAGCTCACATGCCTGGGTCGAGGTTCTCGGAGCGCCGCCGCTCACGCTTCGGCTCGTCCCTTGCCTGCTCGGACCTCTCGGTCCGCTCCACGCGCACGGCCTCACGGTCAGCCTTGCGCTCATCGGCGCGGCGGTCGCGCGCCTCACGGGCTTCGGCTTTGGCTTCGGCCTTCTTCTTCAGCGGACCGAGCACCATGACCATGTTGCGTCCGTCCTGCTTCGGTGTCGACTCGACGAAGCCAAGCTCCTCGACGTCTCCGGCCAGGCGCTGCAGCAACCGAAACCCGAGCTCGGGGCGGTGTTGCTCGCGACCGCGGAACATGATGGTGATCTTGACCTTGTCGCCGGCCCTGAGGAAGCGCACGACGTGACCCTTCTTGGTCGCGTAGTCGTGAGCGTCGATCTTGGGGCGGAGCTTCATCTCCTTGATGACCGTGTTGGTCTGGTTGCGCCTCGTCTCGCGGGCCTTCTGAGCGTTCTCGTACTTGAACTTGCCGTAGTCCATGAGCTTGCAGACCGGCGGCCGTGCCATCGGTGCGACCTCGACGAGGTCGAGCTCGGACTCTGAGGCCAGCCGCAAGGCGTCGTCGATACGGACGATGCCGACCTGCTCACCGTTGGGTCCGACGAGCCGCACTTCCGGCACTCGGATTCGGTCGTTGACGCGTAAATCTGTGCTGATGAGTCCTCCTGCTGTCAGACGATTGGTCTTGGCGATGGTGCACGACAGCCGTCCCGACAGACGAAATGGCTCCCGTGCCCATCCGGAAGCCACCAGCGCACGCCGGCCCCTGAAGGGCTGCGCACGGCGAGACACCTCTCGGCGTTTCGCGACCTGACCCGACGGCGTGAGCCGGTGCGGGTGGGAGGTGGCCTCCGCTTGTGCACCTGTGCGAACGTCCCCCGCGAGGGCGACATTCCCGCCCAACGACGGATGACAGGTTGGTCAGCGCTCAAGATACCAGCCGGGCCCGGACCCGTCACATCCCGACACTACGAGCGCAGGCCGATTCATCCTGCCTCCACCCACACGTAGCCGGCCGACGTCGCAGCCAAGCGGTGCCCAGCGGCAAGGTGGCGCAGCTCGCTGGCTGCTACGACGTACCTCACCGGACCCGCGAGGTCGACAAGGAGCGCGTCGGCGCCCTGGGCGACGGCTGCCGTGGCGGTGTCGCGCGTCGCCGCCGGCACCGGTCGGGCCGACGAGTCCCATGCCTGCAATGCCTCCAAGCCCGTGAACGAGAGCAGCGCCCGCCGTCCGTCACCTCGCTGCAGGAGCACGGCGGCGACATCAGCCGACTTCTCACGCAGCATGCGCGCTGCGCGTGATGTGGCCCCGTCCGCGCCGTCAACCTCGCCCGCGACCGTGACCACCGGCACGAGAAGCCGCGCTCCGGACAGCGCGACCAGCACCGGCCCGTCGACGCGGTCGAACTCATACGCCGCCAGCGCCTCGGCCAGCTTGGGATCGCTCGATCCGGTGTCACCGCTGAAACCAGGCGCCGACAGCGACCTCATGGCGGCACCGTAGCTCATGGCAGCATGCCCCGTGATGGACGTCTCGACGATGGTGCAGCAGGCGGTCGAGATGGTCCGGTCCGCCCCCGCACTGCTGGGCGACAGCCGGCTGCTGTGCGTCGACGGCCCGGCCGGCTCCGGCAAGACGACGCTGGCGCTCAAGCTCGTCGGGTCGCTCAAGCAGCATGGCCTCGCTCCAGAGACCCTGCACATGGACAACCTGTACGAAGGGTGGACCGGCCTCGACAACGGCCTCGAGCGCCGCATCCTGACACAGGTTCTGGCGCCCTTGTCACGAGGCGATGCAGCGAAGTGGCAACGCTACGACTGGGAGGCAGGGCGCTTCGGGGGGGGGGAGGGGCGGCCACCCCCCGACATGCCGGGGTTCGAAGGGCGCGGGGTAAGGGGATTTGCCTCCTCTTCCTCCCGA
>JBPCRX010000069.1:0-8350 GCA_050996395.1 Nocardioidaceae bacterium | reverse complement strand
CTGTCGGGCCGAGCCCGGGCAGCCTGGTTCGCGCAGCTTCAGCGGGCACAGCCAGACTGGGCTCATCTTCACCTCCCCGCCAAACCACCGCAGGAAGTCGGCGGTCTCCTCGACGGGGATCTCCACGTCCTGGACGACGCGCTCCTGAGGACCTTTGCCGCGCACCTTCTCGATGCGTCGTGCTATCTGCCAGCGGTGCTCCAACCCGATGAGGCGGTGGTAGACGTCGCTACGTCGCCACCGAGCCGGCCACACCCTGCGTACCACCGGATGCTGAGCGCCGAAGGCACCCGAGCACCAGAACCAGTCGGTGTCCCAGCGCCAGAGGTAGTCGTGGACCGAGAGCACATCTCCGTCACGCTCGCGGATCGACCGGTAGAAGATCTGCGCGCCGGTGTAGTCGCTCGGCGCCGTCGAGCCCGCATCGGCCAGCCGGTCCGCCCAGTGTGCGAGCGTCAGGTAAGCCTCGTCGAGGGAGAACATCACCCCGTCGACGAAGTCGACAGGCTGGCCCTGCCACTCGCGGTCGGTGCAGATGTGTCGCAGGGCGTCGGTGAGCGCATCCAGGTCGCGGAACCGTACGTGGTGGAGTGCGACGAGCTCACGTACTGGTTCGAGCTCGATCCGCAGGCGGGTGGCGTAACCGAGACTGCCGTAGGAGTTGGGAAAGGCTGCGAAGAGGTCTGAGGCCTCGTTGTCGGCGGTGGCGGTGACCAACCGGCCGTCGCCGGTGAGCACGTCGAGCTCCGTCACCGACTCGTGTGGCAGCCCGTTGCGGAAGGACGACGACTCGATGCCCAGCCCGCTGACCGCTCCACCCACAGTGATGGTCTTGAGCTGCGGCACCACGAGCGGCATCAGGCCGTGTCGCAGCGTCGTCTCGACCAGGTGCTCGTAGGTGCACATGCCCTGAACGTCCGCAGTACGGGACGCCGCGTCGACGGCGATGACGCCGTCGAGATCGGACACGTCGAGACCAACGGAGTCGGTGCTCGAGCGCGGGCGGAAGAGGTTCGAGGTGGACTTCGCCAACCGCACGCGCCGAGTGACAGGAATGGCCGCGTAGGAGGTCCGCAGCCTTTCCACCGCAGCCTGATGTTGGGCCGTCCACGCCCGCGTCTCGCCCATCGGCGCCACGATAACGACCCGGTCAGCCAACCACCGCGTCGACCACCTCGGCGAAGGCCTGCGTATGCCGCCGGACGTCGTCAAGCGATGTGGCCGGGCACATGAGGGCCATGTTGTGGAAGGGGGTCAGCAGGATGCCGCGGTTGCACAGGGCAAGATGCATGTAGGCGTCGAGCTCCTCGTCCGCGGCAGCCGCGGACTCTTCGCCGCTGTGCGGCGCCGGGCGGGCGAAGCGGTACTCAGCGCGCGCCCCGAGCTGGCTGATCGACCACGCCAGGTCGTGTGCGTCCAGGGTCGCCTGCACGCCGGCGGTGTAGTCGGTCGCCAGGGCGGCCATGTGCTCGAAGGCGTCCTCGGTCAGGACGTCCTCCAGCGTGGCCCGCATGGCAGCGACCGACAGCGCGTTGCCGGCCAGCGTTCCACCCACCCAACCGACGTCGATCACGTCGGCGTCCCCGGCGCTCGTATGCCGCTCCACCTCGTCGGCGACCGCCGCTGACAAGCCGTAGGCGCCGCACGGGATGCCTCCACCGATGCTCTTGCCGATTACGAAGAGGTCGGGTTCGAGCCCCCACGCCTTTGTCGCACCTCCCCAACCGGCCGAGAAGGTGTGCGTCTCGTCGATCAGCAGCAGGGCACCATACCGGCTCGTCAGCTCGCGCAGGCCCTTGTGGAAGCCCGGGTCCGGCAGCACGATGCCGATGTTGGTGAGTGCCGGCTCCGTGACCACAACCGCGACGTCGCCATGCGACAGCGCCGCCTCGACGCTTGCCAGGTCGTTCCACGACGCCACCCGAGTGGTCAGGTCCAGCGGCACCGGGGGGCCGACGTTGCCCGGCCTGGCGACGGTCTGACCGTCTGCTCCTCGCAACGCGAACGTCTCGTCGACCGACCCGTGGTAGCTGTAGGCGAAGCAGAGCACCTTCGAACGACCCGTGACCAGCCGCGCCAGCCGGATGGCCCAGCGGTTGGCGTCGGTCGCCGAGAGGGTGAACGACCACTGCGGCAGCCCGAAGCGTGAGGCCAGCTCGGCCGCCACCCACTCGGCGTCGCTGGTCGGCAACATGGTGGTCAACCCCCCGAGCTCACTGACGCGGCGTTGCACCGCAGCCTGGGTCGCTGCTGGTGAGTGGCCCGCCATGGCACCGGTGTCGCCCAGCGCGAAGTCGATATAGGTATGCCCGTCGACGTCGGTGACGCGGTTGCCCGTGGCCGACTCGAGATGGAGCGGGAAGCCTCCTGGCCACATGTTCATCCAAGTCATCGGCACCCGACCGAACAGATGCCCGGCTCGCTCGTACAGGGCTTTGCTGCCAGGGTGCCTGTCGGCGTAGGCCGTCTGCTCCTCGTCGAGACAGTGCGCCAGCTTCGCCCGGTCCACTCCGGCCATGTCGTGCCTTCTCGTCAGAGGGGACGCAGGATGGTGTCGAGATCGGCCTGGATGTCCTCGAGCGACTCATAGACCTGGACCGCTCCGGCCTCCTCGAGCTCGTCGATCGAGAAGCCACCGGTCCGCAGAGCGAAGGTAGGCACCTGGGCACGCTTGCCCGCCTCGGCGTCCCACACGGAGTCCCCGATCATCACGGCCGCGTCGGCGCTGATCTTGGCCATCGCCGTCTCGATGAGGTCCGGGGCGGGCTTGGTCTGCTCGGCGTCCTCTGAAGTGGTCCACGCTGAAGCCAGCTGACGACCCTCGATGAGGTCGAGGTAGTGCTCGACGTGCTTGCTCTGACCTGAGCTGGCCAGCACCACCTGGACACCTCTGCGACGTACCTCCCGCAGCAGGTCCGTTGCACCTTCGAAGGGCTGGACCTCGTCGATCAGCGCGTCGAACTCCTCGGTCCAGGCCTCGCGCAGGTCCTCGCCATGCTGCTCCTCCGCCTCCTCGCCGGCCACCGCGGAGACCAGCTGGTCTCCGCCCATGCCGATGGCCTGGTGAATGCGCCAGAGCGCGGGGGTGATGTCGTAGCGCTGGAACGCCCGGTACCACGCGATCGCGTGGTGGTAGTTCGTGTCGACGAGCGTTCCATCGACATCGAAGAGCACTGCGTCGACCATTGGGTTCCTGTCTGGCGTTTGCGGCTCGGACACGTCCTGTCGGGCAACCGTCGACCCGGTGGAGACCACCATCTTGGGCCATGCGGTGTCGAGACCGCCCACTCGGTCCGCGGTAGGGCGGCCGTCCGCGTGCTTGACTGGCAGCGGACATTAGCCGACGTCAGGCGGACCTGACGCTGGAGCGCACTGACCAGGAGCACAACGATGGGGTTCACGGAGCGGCTCGACGCCTTCCAGCGACGCCACCGATGGGCCGGCTTCCCGCTCGGCGTGATCTACAAATACGTCGACGACCAGGGCAGCTATCTCGCCGCCCTCATGACCTACTACGCGTTCTTGTCGCTGTTCCCGCTCCTGCTGATGGCCTCGTCGATCCTCGGGTTCGTGCTGCAGGGCAACTCGGATCTGCGCGACCAGATCTTCAGGTCGGCACTGCGGCAGTTCCCCGTCATCGGCGACCAGCTCAGTCGCCCCGAAGGACTGCAAGGAAGCACCGTTGCCGTCGTGATCGGGGCTCTCGGCGCGTTGTACGGCGCTCTCGGCGTCACGCACGCAACCCAGAACGCCATGAACATCGCGTGGGCGGTGCCACGCAACAAGCGGCCGAACCCGGTGCTGTCCAGGCTTCGGGGCCTGTTGCTGCTGGCGACCGCCGGCGTCGGGATCCTGGCGACCACGTTCTTGTCGACGCTCGGCAGCGACGTCGACGCGTTGAGCACGGACATGGGCACCGGACTGAAGCTGCTGGTCACAGTCGCGTCGGCAGCCGTCAACGCCGCGGTGTTCATCTTGTTGTTCCGGCTCGCTACAACGCATCGGCACTCGCTGCGGCGAGCCATTCCGGGCGCCGTGACTTGCGCGGTGCTGTGGCAGGGCCTGCAGCTGCTAGGGGCCGCCTACGTCGGCCATGTGATCCGGAACTCGACGGTGACCAACGGGCTGTTCGCCATCGTGCTCGGCATGATCGCCTATCTGTATCTGGCGGCCGTCACGGTAGTGCTGGGCGTCGAGATCAACGTGGTCAAGGCGCACCGGCTCTATCCCCGCGCTCTGTTGACACCTTTCACCGACGACGTCGACCCGACGCAGGGAGACAAGCGGGCGTACGCCGACTATGCGGAGGCGACGCGGAGCAAGGACTTCGAGAACGTCGACGTCTCGTTCGACTACGAAGGCCAGTACGCGTCAGCGCGGCGGCGGGCCAAGCACGCGCCTGAGGCAGGGTCGGAGGAGGAGTCCGGCCCGCCGACCATTCCGGAGCGGCCCGTCAAACCGCATCAGCACTACTGATGGTTGAGAGGCCAGTAAGTGTGCGTTGAGAGGCCAGCAGGAGTGCGTGCGGCGTTCAGTGAAATGAACGTGTTCCCTCAACGCGCAGAATTTGGCCGCTCAACGTGCAGAACTTGGCCGCTCAACGTGGGGACAATGACCGTTGGACCTGTCAGCTGAGGGCTCGGCCAACCGCCACGGCCCGGGTGTCGGGCGCCGCGATCCGAGCGGCGTCGGCGGCCTGGTCGTCGGTCTCGAGCTGCGAGCGGCGTTCGGCCTCGACCCGGGCCGAGTAGGCCTCCACCTCGTTGACCATGCGCGCCTCGTCCCAGCCGAGGACCGGCCCTACCAGCCGAGCCACCGACTCGGCGCATTTCGTGCCGCGGTCGGGAGTCTCGATGGAGATGCGCGTCCGACGGGTGAGCACGTCGTCAAGGTGCAGCGCACCCTCGTGGGTGGCGGCGTACAGCGCCTCGACCCGCAGGTACTCCTCGGCGCCCTCGAGTGGCTCGAGCAAGGACGCGTCGTCGGCCGCGAGAGGGAGCAGCTCGTCGAACATCGAGCCGTAGCGGTCGAGCAGGCGTAGCACGCGCCACACCGGCAGGCCGACGTCGCGTGCCAGCCGGTCGACGGTGTTGACCAGGGCGTGGTAACCCTCCGCTCCCACCAGCGGGATGAGGTGGGTGACGCTCGGCGGCACTGCCCCACCCACGTCCTGCAGGGCCGCGTCGATGGCGTCGGCGGCCATCACCCGGTAGGTCGTGTACTTGCCGCCCGCGATCGAGACCAGGCCCGGTTGCGGCCGGGCCACCGCGTGCTCGCGCGACAGCGACGAGGTCGACTCGCTCTCACCAGACAGCAGGGGCCGCAGGCCGGCGTAGACACCCTGGATGTCGTCGTGGGTCAACGGCGTGGACAGCACCATGTTGACGTGGTCGAGAATGTAGTCGATGTCGGCCTTGCTGGCAGCCGGGTGGGCCTTGTGCAGTGTCCACTCCGTGTCGGTCGTGCCGACGATCCAGTGAGTGTTCCACGGTATGACGAACAGCACCGACTTCTCGGTGCGCAAGATGAGGCCCGTCTCGGAGTTGATGCGGTCGCGGGGGACCACGATGTGCACCCCCTTGGACGCACGCACGTGAAATCGCCCCCGCCCGCCGGCGAGCGTCTGGATGTCATCGGTCCAGACGCCGGTGGCGTTGACCACGACGGAGGCCTGGACCTCGATCTCGCGGCCCGTCTCCACGTCACGAACCGTCGCGCCGACGACCCGCTCACCGGCATGGTTGAGGCCCACCACCTCAGCCGAGCTGACCAGCGTGGCGCCGTAGGTCGCGGCGGTCCGTGCCACCGTGAGAGTGTGGCGGGCGTCGTCGGCCTGCGCGTCGTAGTACATCAGCGCCCCGGTGAGCGCTTCGCGCTTGAGAGCGGGGACCTTGCGCAGGGCGCCGCCGCGGGTGAAGTGGCGATGCCGTGGCACCGACCGGGCGCCACCCATCGAGTCGTAGAGCGTCATACCGGCGCTCACGTAGGGGCGCTCCCAAACGCGGTGGGTCAGCGGGTACAGGAACGACACCGGCTTGACGAGGTGCGGCGCGATGGTGGTGAGCATGAGCTCGCGTTCACGCAGCGCCTCCCGCACAAGGCCGAAGTTGAACTGCTCGAGATAGCGCAGGCCGCCGTGGAAGAGCTTGCTCGAGCGTGACGAGGTGCCGGAGGCGAAGTCGCGTGCCTCGACGAGGGCGACCGACAACCCGCGGGTGGCTGCGTCGAGCGCCGCTCCGGTGCCGGTCACGCCACCGCCCACGATCAGCACATCGAACGCAGTGGACTCAAGCCGTTGCCAGGCCGCGGCGCGTATTTCGTTGTCAAGACGGGCTGGTGCCGGCATCGTTTGTCGACCTCCGATTCGGTGATGCCACGATTTTAGGCCCGACTACGAGTTTGCCCTCCGCTGCACCTTCTACTTGGGGTTGGCGTCCTCCGTGACGCTCCGACCGGGCTCCTGCTCGTCGTCATCGATCGGCAGGAAGCGTCCGACGAGGGCGTCGTACAGTCCGGCGCCGACAACCCCTCCGACCAGCGGGCCGATGATGGGTACCCAGAAGTAGATCGACCCGTTCTGATCTCGCCACGCCGAACTGTAGCCGGTGATCCAAGACGCCAGACGGGGACCGAAGTCGCGAGCCGGGTTGATCGCATACCCAGCGTCGGTGCCCCAGGCCATACCGATGGCGACGACCAGTAGACCGATGATGAACGGTGCGAGGTTGGCGACCGGCGAGGTGTTCCGCGCGTCAGTGATCGCCAAGATGAGGAAGAGCAGAATCGCGGTGCCGATGATCTGGTCTCGGAAAGCTCCCCAGGTCCCGACCGGAAGAGCTCCGTTGCCCGGCAGGGTGGAGAAGATGCCCTGGGTGGCGATGGTGTGTCCGGGATCGATCGCGCCGATGACCTCGCTGTAGTTCCACCGCACGATGAGGGCGGCGACGAACGCTCCGAGAGTCTGGGCCAGCGCGTACGGCGCCACCTTGGACCATGAGAAGCCCCGGAAGACGGCGAGGGCCAAGGTCACGGCAGGATTGAGATGTGCTCCGCTTGCGCGTGCAGCGGTGTACACGCCGAGGGTCACGCCGAACCCCCAGGCCCACGAGATGTTGTCGTGGTCGCCGATGCCGCCGGCGACCACCTGCGCTACGACTCCGACACCGAAGAGGATGAGGATCATGGTCCCCGCGAACTCCGCGCAGAGCTCTCGCAGAAGTCCAGAACGATCCGTTGCTTGCGCCACGAGGCCTCCGCAGAGTCAGGTGTTCTCTATGCAGACCAGACGGCCCGGACGGAAACGTAGCGGTTCACGCACGGTCGTGCAATAGGCGCATTCCCTGCATCCAGCCAGCACCTGGATCCGTTGACCGTGACGCCGTACGGAACTACTGTCAGGTCGAACCCCTCGACGATAAGCGACAGAGCGCTGTTGAGGCGACCTTTCCCTACGCCGGGAACCGCCGATGACCGGAGATGCTTGAGCCCATGACCCAGTACATCGCAGCTATCGACCAAGGCACCACCAGCACACGTTGCATCATCTTCGACCACTCGGGTTCGATCGTCTGCAGCGAGCAGAAGGAGCACGAGCAGATCTTCCCGCGCGCCGGCTGGGTAGAGCACGACGGCATCGAGATCTGGAACAACACCCTCGAGGTCGTCGAAGGCGCTCTCAGCAAGGCCAACCTCGAGGCCTCCGACATCGACGCGATCGGGATCACCAACCAGCGCGAGACTGCGATCGTCTGGGACAAGACGACCGGTCAACCCATCTATAACGCCATCGTCTGGCAGGACACCCGCACTCAGGCCATCTGTGACGAGCTGGCCGCACTCGGTGGGGGCGCTGACCGTTACAAGGCCAAGGTCGGTCTGCCGTTGGCGACGTACTTCTCCGGCCCCAAGGTGCGCTGGATCCTCGACAACATCGACGGCGCCCGCGACAAGGCCGATGCAGGGGACCTGCTGTTCGGCAACACCGATGCCTGGGTGCTGTGGAACCTGACCGGCGGCACCGACGGCGGCATCCACGTCACCGACGTAACCAACGCGAGCCGGACGATGCTGATGGACCTGTCGTCCTTGTCGTGGGACGAGGACATCGCCGGAGACATGCAGATCCCACTGTCCATGCTGCCCGAGATCAAGTCCTCCTCCGAGGTGTACGGCGACTGCAAGGCTGGGGTGCTCACCGGCAAGCCCGTGGCGGGGATCCTCGGCGACCAGCAGGCCGCGACCTTCGGTCAGGCGTGTCTCGAGGTCGGCACCGCCAAGAACACCTACGGCACCGGCAACTTCATGCTGCTCAACACCGGCGAGGAGCAGGTGCCGAGCGAGAACGGCCTCC
>JBPCRX010000043.1:0-9909 GCA_050996395.1 Nocardioidaceae bacterium | reverse complement strand
TGGCGCACTCGTTTTCGACTAGTAAACGTCCATTCTAGCGTTTCACGTCAATTCCAAAACCACTCTGACTCCGCGTTATGCCTGGTCAGAGGCGGTTCTTTGGTCGGGCTGACAGGATTTGAACCTGCGACCCCTTGACCCCCAGGCTTAGGCAGCGTGTCCGTGCATGACCGTGGGTGTCCGTGAAACCCTTGTTTACAAGGGATGCCGGGACTACCACACGTCGCCGTACATCGGCGTACGGAACGGATTGGCTACATTATTGGCTACACGGGGCCGCCTGCTGCACCCGTCTGAACTGTGCGACCGACCGGCCAGAGGCACCCGTCTGCTTCCCAGCGTTCTCCCTTGCCTGCGGCGCGCGCTTCGCATGAGGCAGGTCTGCCTCATGCGTCGTCTTCGGCTTGCCGGGTGCGGTCTCGCCATGTGCCTTCCGTTTGGCTGCCTGCTCGGCGTTGGACTCGTCACGAGAGTCAGGATTCGCAGCCGTAGCCGTCGCCGTCAGCGTCCAAACCGTAGGGATCGGCGCCGGTCACTCGCACCGGCGTTTGGTCGGCTGACAGGTCGGAGCAGTTGAGGTCGCTCACGATGGGCAGGCACGGCGAGTAGCCGGGTTCGCAGTTCCCCGCGGGCGGCGCGTGGGTAACTGGCGGTGCCGTGCTGAGCGTCGGCGGCGCGGGGATGGGCGGGGCGCCGACGTACTTGCGGTAGACGGCGACCCAGTTGGTGCGCTCGATGTGCTGTGCGTAGGGCAAAGTGAGGGACCCGGCGCAGACCAATGCGTGCAGCCGGTTCTCGAGCGCGTCCTTGGTTCGGGCACCCCAGCGGCCGGCGTAGGGCTCGGGCCACAGGTTGCGGATGTCGTTGGACCCGCCGAGCTCGAGCGAGATCAGATGGTCGACCTCGTGAGCGTAGGGCACGTGCGGGATGCCGTACCGGGCGTAGACGGCTTCCTTCTCGGAGTCAGGGACGTCGCGGACGCTCGAGGAGTACCCGGAGACGCACACGACGGCCGCGCTGGTCGTCAGGACCACGCCGGGTGTCAGTCTGGCGACTGGTAGGTCAGCGGCTGGCACGCCAGCGACGTGCACCGTCGTGGGCGGCTTGTGGCGAGGCGGTGGCTGCGGCTTGTGGCGCGTTGGTGGCGGTGTCGTGACTGCCTTGGATGGTCTGGCGCGCTGGGTCGGGGTGGGCGCCGGAGCGGTGGTGGTGACCGTGACCGTCTGGGTCTGTGTCAGGGTCACGGGTGCGGGTGCGGGTGTTGGTGACGCTGTGGTGTCGCTGTTGCTGCTCGCTGCGGCGCTGCCGATGATGACGCCCAGCACGAGTGCGACGAGTGCGATGAACCAGCGGCTCTTCCACCATCGTCGCGGCCCCGTCGAGTAACTTCCCGCTGGTGGCGGTGACGCTGACGCTCCGGACGGGTGCCATCCGGGTGGGCGAGGCGGCGGCTGCCAGCCCGGTGGTAGCCCAGAGGGGGCACTACCTCCGGACGGTGGTACGGCAGCCATGACCCAGCTCGACTAGTGCAGGCGACTCAGCAGTGGATGCTGCCGGGGCCGTCACCCCAATGACAGAAGTCGACCCGATCCCCGCCAGCGGACACGAGGAACGCCGAGTCGCCGGTGTTGTTCCAGACGTAGTACCCCTGTCCCCAGTAGCGGTTGGTGGCGGTGTTGGTGCCCTTCCCGGTGTGCAGCCGCACGCTCTTGTGTGGCCCGAGCTGGAACGTGCCAAAGCGATAGAAGTGTGACTGCAGGTCGTGAACCCGAAACCCGGTCAACGGTCGCGCGATGGATGACGGGTTGTAAATGGTCACGAACTCGGCATTGATGCTGGCGTTGCTCCCGTTGTCGCTACCCGGCGAGTCGTACTGGATGTACGTGAACCGCAGCGGCGACACCAGCTGTTGCACGTCCGGCGCCGGCGAGGCATGAGCGGCGGCTGTCGTGACCGTTGGCGCGGCCAGAGCGCAGGCGGCCGCGGCTGCGAGAAGGAGACGCTTCATGGGGGGTCCCTGCTAGTCGAAGTGGGCAAGTAGACGAAGACTACGGGCGATGTCGCGTTCTGCACAGGTGAACATCGGACGACGTGAGCCCCTGAGTCCGCACACGCCCCGACTACCGGCCTCGTCCGGCCACCGCTCGCGCCGAGCGTTGCCAATGACAGTGAGCTGCGCACGCCGGTACATCCTCGTCCCGCTGCGGTGCACGACGTACGGCAACAGGCCGGCGCGCGCCAAGTGGCCCAGGCCGGAGCGGTTCACGCCGAGTACGGCTGCCGCGTCCGAGCCGGTGACCCAATACGACGTGGGGTCGTGGAGATGGCGAGCCCAGGCGTAGGTCTCCACGGCCAGCGCCTCGACGTCGGCTCGGGAGAGCGTCCGGTGCCGGTAACGCTTACCAGCTGCCAGCCGGCCTTCCAGGATGCGTCGACGTACCGAGGAGATTGTGCAGCCGAGGATCGCAGCTGACTCGCGGAGGGTGATCGCATCCACCGGGCGCATTGCGGCACGATGCCACCCCGCTGATTCCGGCGCAAGAGGCCGGTGCTGGTCCGCCGTACCGTCGCATCATGACAACGACCTGGCCGCCGGCTGAGCCGCGCCGGACTGTCGAGGTGCTGTTCGACGACCATCGGTGGCACCGGGGACTCCTCCGCGGCTGGCGGCGCAGCCCGGCGGGCTGGGAGGCGTTCGTCGACGTCGCCGTCCGGCCCGGCATCACGTTCGTCAGGTGGGTGCCAGCTGACGAGGTGCGCGAGCGGTGAGCCCGTCGGATCCCCCACCGACCGCGCTACTCGAGCGACGAGTCGCCAGTTCCTGTGCTCCATGGGCACGTGAAAGAGAGCGGCTCTCCGCGGGCGAGGTATGCGGGGACGTCGCTGGCACCACCTCCGAGATCTCGATTCGGTGCTATGGCGCGGGTGCTCATCCCCTCGTCGGACAGGAATGTGCTCGTGCTCGTCACTAGGTGCGTTACCGTCAGCCATGACCGCTGACATGGCGGGTGCACATGCCTGAGCGAAGCACCAATGAAGTCCTCCGCGACGCCGCACTCACTTTGGACACGGCCCGATTGGGGCTATCCGACTTGACTGGCCCTGATCCACGCCGCCGCATGTCTGGGCTACGGAATCTCGTGGTGTTCGGCCGTTCAGTCACGTTCGTGCTCCAGAACCTCCGCCACTGCGTCGGTCGGGAGGAGTTTAATGCTTGGTATGAACCCTTACAGGCGAAGATGCGCGAGGATGAACTGCTGCGATATCTCACCACCCTCAGAAACGCAATCCTAAAGGAAGGCTCCCTGCGCACAGGCTTTAGCATCACCATCGAGCACCTGAACACGGCTGACGTACTCCGACTAATGCAGTACCCTCCCCCCGGTGCCAAGGGGTTCTTTCTTGGAGACGAGCTCGGCGGCTCGGGCTGGGAGGTCGTACTACCCGATGGCAGCACCACGAAGTACTACGTCCAGTTACCTGACATCATCCAGCGCGGGATAACAACGAATCTCCACTTCCCCGACCCTCCGCTCACACACAAGGGACAACCGCTGTCCGACACATCCATCGAGGCGTTGTCACGGCTCTACGTCGACTACCTCGATGACCTGCTAAACGCCGCAAAGCAACGCTTCGGTCACTGATCCTCAAGGCAACCCAGTGCAGCGATCTGCTCTTCCGTGATGCCCTCGCCCCACGTCTCTGCGATGTCCTGGAGAGACCGACCATCTGGGTACTCCGCGCGAACCAGCGTCGCAAGCGCCGCCACGGACGACTCCAAGACCGCAATCCGTTGGCGCAAACCCCCCGCCGGCGCGTCGAGGATGTGGTTACTGCTAGCCATCATTGTCTCCGTGTGAGTGGCGAAACGCCTTATCCCGGTCGATCTTGACCCTGGCCTTGATCGACGTCTCTTCCCTCACCATCGCGGACAGCAGCCGTTCCCAGCCCCAGTCGCCCCGGCCGTTGGCCCGTGACCAACGACGACCGGCGTCGCGCCAGCGCCGCTGACGGATCATCCTGGCGTCCTCGGGCGGGTCGAAGCTGCTGCCCCAAACCCAATGCGACGGGCCGGTGGCGATCTCGGGAGGCAGGGGCGAGTCACCGGGCTCGACGCGCCTAAGCCTGGCCACCACGACTAGCCTTCCGGGCTCGCTCCAGCGACCAGCGGACCTTTGCGGCGTCGGATGCCCGCTGGCTGTTGGGCGTGGACTTGGCGGCGACGTCGGTGGGCAGGGCGAGCTGGCGGACCAGCCGGGCCAACGCCAGCCGGTGCTGACGGACCTCACCGACGGCGGGGTTCACCCGGGGTTGCCCGCTCGAGCCGGTCACCGTGACGCCTTGAGCGTCGAGCGCGACCTGCAACAGGTCGATCTCGTCGATGCAGCGGCACACCTCGGCCAACAGCTCCACCTCGCTGGTCGACAGGTCATAGGCGGAGACGGTGGCCCGCCAGAACGAACCAGAACGGCGCGACAGACCAGCCGGCGCACGCGGCTTTCGTGGGTCAGGGGACAAAATCGGCTCCTTTCAGCCACCCAAACGGGCGGATCTCGATGCTCGACCTGAGGGGGGAGGGGGGGAGGTCAGGCGCCGAAGCGGCGGCGAGGGGTTACCCCCCACCCCATGCCCTTGCAGCTCGTATCTCACGTCTGCTGTTCGAGTGCTGCCTTGGTGCGGGCTTCCTTCTCGGTGCGTGCCTTGCGCAGTTCGGCCGTGACGTCGTGGACGGAGCCGGGTCGTTTGCGGTTTGCGCGTTCGGCTTCCCGGTCGGCCCGCTTCTGCTCGGCGGACTGCCAAGCGTCGGTGTGTCTCTGCTGTTCGAGGTGTTTGAGGGTGGCTTCCGCTCGCAGATCTCCGCGCTTGGCGGCGGACTGGAGCCGGTGGACGGCCATACGGTCGCCGGCGGCGACGTCGTACGGCTGTGGACTGCTGCCGGGCATGAGTCTCCTGTCATGGGGTGATGGCGATGCGGGCAGGTCGGCGTGTCGCCTACGACCTGACCACGTGGACCGGTTGCGACCACATCCGCTTGCGGCGGTCGTACTCGTCGGCTTCGGCCTGCTCGTCGGGCGTGCGGGTGGTGACGTACAGGGTCTTGGATTCCTTGACGATCTGGTTTATCAGCTCGGCGGCCTGGTCGAAGTCGGGCACCCACGGGCCGGCTTCGGGGTGCTCGAGTAGCCAGTCGAGGAACGCCTCGCTGTCGGGGTCCGGCCAGGGTGGGGTGAGCCTGACGGGCTGCCCGTTCGTGTCGAGCTTCTTGCCGTACCGATGCCATTCGGGCAGGTCCGGCCAGATCGCGCCGAGACTGGAGGCGTGCGCGACGAGCGGCCAGCCTTTCGAGAGATGCTGGAACAGCGCGTCGTCGGTAGTGGCGAGACCGGTCAGCAGCAGGCGTTGAGCCGCGCGGATCTGGGAGTACTCGGCTCGCAGCGCGGCGGCGTTCTGGTACTGCGCGACCTTGCCCTGCGCGATCGCGGCGTCGGCTGACGCCGGGTACGGCATCAGGGGCCGGAGCTCGGCGTAGACGCGCTGGAGGTCGTCGTTCAAGGCGGCGCACATGGTCGACAGGCTGTTCTGGACGAGGTTGTCCCTCTCGTACGCGAGCGCTGAGTACAGGCCGTTGAGTTGTCTGCTCGCGGCCTGCCATGTCTCGCGTACGGCCACGGCTTGGGCGTAGCGGTCGAGGGTGTCAATGGGAACACCGTTGCCGCCGGCGAGGGACTTGCGGATCTCCTCGTCGACGTCCTCGAACGTCATCGCCGGAAGGAGCGCCTGGACACCGTGGTCGAGATCGTCGACCATCCGGATGGCCTGGTCGACTCCGGGCGCGGCGCTCATCGCCAGAGCCAGCTTCGGGTTGGTCGACCGCGACTGCGCGATGCTCCTCGCTGAGATGCCCGGCACGATCTTCGTCAGGTGCATGCGCTGCTGTCCTTCCTGCGTCGTGCGGCTTCGGCTTGGACAACCGCCAGGTCGAAGACCAGCCGGCCCCCGACCTGGCGGCCAGCGAGGCGTCCGGAGAGATTCCGCATCTGTCGCGGCCCGACGCCGATCAGGCGCGCCGCTTCGGATGTGCAGACGGTCTCGGTATTCAACGATGCAGGGTCGTCAACCCTGGGGAAGTTCCCGCTTCCCGCAGGAGGAAGCGCGGACTGCCGTGCGTTGAGCGTCTTCAGCTCGTGTAGCAGGGCGCTCAGCCGTGAGGATGGGGCGACGCTGTCGGTGCGCCAGATCTCGCGGGCACCACGCCGGAGCACCCACTCGACCTCGGCCAGCGCCGATCCCTGCAACAGGATCCCCCTGTCGATCCGCTGGACGGTGCTGGTCACGAGGCGCGGGCCCCCTCGTCGGGGCAGGTGTCCTTGACCGGAACGAGCTGACCTGTCCGCTCGACGTGCCACACGCGGACGCCGCGACGGGCGGCGGCGGTGAGCAGAGCTGGCAGGTCGAGCGGGCCGGGTGGTGGCGCTTCACCCGGCAGCAGATGGAGAGGTGGCGTCATCGCTGGTCGCCTCGATGGTGGGACTTGGGTGGCAGCGCGCCGAGGACGATCTGGTGGGCTTGGCCGTGCTCGACGAGGCGACGTGCCAGCTCGTCGTATGTCACGTCCGGCGCCTCGACGACGGGAGCGCGCCGGTTGCGCCGCCGTTTCCCCCGATGGCTCGGCCAGCGGGTGTCTTGTTCGCGTCGTCGGCTCATTCGGTGGTCTCCGGTTTCGTCGTGGGATGGGTGCAGTCGTCACAGCAGCCACGACCGGACAGCCACCGCCGTCCGTCGCACGCGGCATCGGACGCACCGCACGAGGCACAGGGAGGCAGCGGGGTCGGTCGTGGCGTGGTGGAAGCTCTCATGCGGCGCGCTCCTTCTGGTGATAGGTGGAGTCGCGGCAGGTCCCGGCCCAGACGCCGTGCGCCTCGCTGGCCACGTCCGGCGTAGGCGCCGCACTCGGCGACGGCGTGGCACTGTCGGCAGCCATCAGCGGCGGCACTCACGGCCTCGGCGTTGGTGCTCTGCCACAGGTCAGGGTTGGACTGGCACGGTGGCTGGTAGCCGACCAGCGCCCGGTTGAGCGCCTCCCAGGCGGGCAGGGCGGACGTGGGTACCAGGTGGCCGGTCACGATGCCTGTTCCTTCCGCGCTCTGAGCACGTCGACGGCGTGCTCGACGCACGTCTTGTGTGCGGGTCGGTTGCCGTTGTCGACGAGTGGGGTCCATTCGCCGCAGTAGATGCAGCGGCCGGCGCGGCCGGCCTTCCAGTGCATCGGGTCTGACCAGTCGAGGACACACGGCGGGTAAGTCACAGCAGGACTCCTGTCGGGTGGAGGTCTGGGGTGTTGCAGCGTTTGCCGGATGGTCCGGTGGTTTCGTGCAGGCAGCTCGGGCACTGACTTGGGCTGCCTGGCACCTCGTGACCCGGTACAGCCGGTACATCCGGTACATGGCTGGTCAGTGGGGTGGTTTGCTGTACCGGCAGTGGTTCCTGTACCGGTACAGCGACGGCATCCGGTACGCCCGACACGGGCTCTGACCTGCGCTGTACCGGATGTACCGGCTGTACCGCTTCCGCGCAGGCAGGCGACAGATACCGCTGCCAGGGGTCGTAAAGACCACCCTCTCCCGCGCCGTCGCCGGCGATGGAGTAGCCGCGAACCTTGTCCCCGCCCTCACGGAACTGGTGCGATTTGACCCCGTACACCGACAGTCGACGAGCGAGCGCCCGGGGGTCGAGCGGCTTCCCGCGCAAGTCGGCCCACGGTGCCTCCTCGAGATCGTGCAGCCTCGATATCACCTCGTCGGTGGCGAGCCTCTCATCGGCGCCGAACACCTTGTGTAGATCGGTGAGCAACCGGACCCCGAGACTCGCCTCGCGGCTCTCGGCGACCTTGCACAGCTCGACGCACGCCGACCGTGCGGCGTCCGGCCAGTGACCACCGGCGGCGTCGGCAATGGCCAGCAGCGGCTCCCACACGTCGGCGGGTCGGTCCTCGACCCCGGCTGGCATCTGCGGCCATGCGTCGGCGACCGCGGACCGGATTGTGTTCGTCCACTCGGCGAGAGCGCCGCTCAGGCCGGCGCCGTCACTCTCGTGCAGGCGCCGGCGGAACGGCTCGACGCGTTCGCCCGGTGCTCTGCGTCGCATCCGGATGATGATGGAGCGAGACATCAAGGTGTCTGGTAGATCGCCGAGACCAGCCAACGCCACGGCTGCGTAGACCGGGAACTTGACCACATCATGTCGAGGTCCGACACAGCGGGGAATCGTCGCCCCTTTGCGGTGGCCGGCGTTGAGCAATGCCCGCAGATCCTCGGAGCCATCGTCGGAGCTTCCGCGTCGACTGAAGATGGCGTCTACCTCATCCATGAGAAGCGTCGGCTGTTCCACGTTGAGAGTGCGGAAGATGGCCGCCGGGCTCGCGGACAGCGAGTGCATGGGTTGCGGAGTCAGTAGGTCGAGCACTTCCAGCGTGCGCGTCTTACCCGACCCCGGCTCGGGTGATAGCAGCGCCAGCCGTGGACTGTTGTCGCTCGACTGGATCAGGTGCGCGTGAGCCGCCCACAACGTGGTTGCCATGGCAGCCGCAGGTGAGGGAAACGCGACGAAGCGAGTTAGGAATGCCCGCACGTCGTCCAGTAGCGCAGCGCCGTCGGTGCTGTAGTCGGACATTGGGTCGGCGTCAGGTGGCGGAGGCGCATACCCCGTCATGCCGCACCGCGAGTCTCTTTGAGCACTGCCTCGATGTCGGCGGCGATCGCGTTGGATTGTTGGTCGTCGTCCTGCAGCAGCGCCACCTCAGCAGCAGCACGGCACGCGGCAGCCAACTCGGTGAGACGGTCGTAGCGGGACTGCAGATCGGCGCGGGTGGCGCGGCCGTGATAATCCCCGTGCCGAGGCTGGGCGTGCTCGAATGCCTCCGCACGGCGGAGCCAGTAGCTCGCCGACGCCTCCGCGAGCGCATCCCGAACGATCCGCCGCTGGAACGCCCCGACGTGGGCGACAACGGCCGCCATGGACGTGCCTGCGGTCATCACCAACCGCCTTCGGCGACGACATTCGGGCTAGCGGCGTTTGCTTCGTCCAATCGCCGCTGCATCCGCTGAACGTCGGTCAGCACGGATCCGGGAAACACCTGCCCGGACGCACCGCACTCCTGTTCCAGGTGGAGCACGTCCGCGATGTGCAGAAGGTCGTGGATGACGGCCATGATCCAGACCGCGTGCGTGGCGGCGACCCGGTCGCGGTTAGCCGGGAGTCGGTCGTCCTCGACGAGTCTCTTGATCTGATTCGTCGTCGAGTGAAGCTTGTGCACGGGCAGTCGGAACTGCTCGGCTAGGGCCGGGCGGCGCGTGGCGGCTTGCCGACTGGCGTACGTCTTCCCGTCGATCCCGGTGATCTTCTTGATCGCGGTGATCTTGGCGACCACGTTCTCCCGCGACAGGTCGTCGTCGGCCTCAGCCTCGGTGATCGCGGCGTCGAATTCGTCTGGCGTCGCGTCGGCCATCGCCAGGCAGTCCTCGAGGTCGCCCAGATCCTTGACTAGACCGCTCGACACGAGCCCGGAGATCTCGTCTGGGCTCAACGGGCGCTTGGAAAGAACCTCAGGTGTCTCATCTGATACGCCTGCCCGACCGTCAGGTGATACTCGATGTATCACCTGACGGTCTCGCACGACCTGCGGTTGCGAAACGCCGACAACAGTGGCGATCGCCCTGGTGCTCATTCCCTGCTCGGCCAGCAGCTCCACGATCGGCAGGCGTTCGGCCTTGCCGATCCGGGTGAGCGTCCCGCCGAACTTGTCGGCGACGTACTCGGTCCAGCTTCGGTAGCCGAGCACCTCATGGACGCTGGCGGCCCTGGCCTGCTCGATCAGCGACAACACCGACTCGACGTTCTCCGCGATAG
>JBPCRX010000143.1:0-5391 GCA_050996395.1 Nocardioidaceae bacterium | reverse complement strand
AGCTCGCTCTTGTTGCCGCACGCCAGCACCAGGTGGCCGTGCTGGTTGGACAGCGCCATCCAGACAACGGCCCGGATCCGGGCCTGCAGGTTCTCCTCGGCCAGCCCGTCGACCTTGACCGCCTCGTTGAACGCGTCGACCATCGGCGCGATGGCGACAGTGTCGAGCTGGAGCCCGGTGCGGCGGGCCAGCTCAGCGGCGTCCGAGCGGGAGTGGTCGCTCGACCAGGCGCTGGGGTTGGAGACGCCGAAGACGTTGACCGCACCCAGGGCGTCGACCGCGACCGTGGCGACCAGTGTGGAGTCGATGCCACCCGACAGTCCCATCAGCACCGACTGGAACCCGTTCTTGCCCACATAGTCGCGCAGGCCCATGACGAGCGCGGAGTAGATCTCGGCGAGGTCGCCGAGCCGGTCAGCCTGTGTGACGACGCAGGGCTGGTAGGGGGGCAAGGGATCGCTCGAGATGATGGTCCGCTCGACGCGCAGGCCGAAGAACCTCGCAGCGGGATCGGGCATCGGTGCGGTGGCAGCAGGCAGCTCCAGATCCGCGACGAGCACCTCGGTCTCGAACTGGGCCGCCCGCGCGACCAGCTCGCCGGATGCGTCGACGATCAGGGAGTCCCCGTCGAACACCAGCTCGTCCTGTCCGCCGACGAGGTTGACGTAGGCGAGCGCGCAGTCGCCCTCGCGGGCTCGACGCGAGCAGAGCTCGAGTCGGACGTCGTCCTTGTTGCGTTCGTACGGCGAGCCGTTCGGCACGACCAGTAGCGCAGCCTCAGCGGCGTCGGCGGCGGCCGAGGGGCCGTCCTGCCACAGGTCCTCGCAGATGGCGAGCGCGACGTCGATGCCGTGTACCTGGATGACGTTCAACGTGTCACCCGGCACGAAGTTGCGGCGCTCGTCACCGACGCCGTAGTTCCAGAGGTGGTGCTTGAACTGCCGCGCCACGACCGAACCACCGTGCACGACTGCGACGGCGTTGCGTGGCTGGTTCTTCGGCATTCCGGCGTCCTGCTCCACGCTCGGGGCGCCGTCGAGGTAACCGACGACGACGACGAGATCGCCCAGCCCACGCTCGTTGAGGGTTCGGGCGAGGCCGACCACCGCGCGCCGGGAGGCGTTGATGAGCGATTCGCGAAGTGCAAGGTCCTCGAGCGGGTAGCCCGTCAGGACCATCTCAGGCAGGACGACGAGGTGCGCGCCCCGATCGGCCGCGGACTGCACTGCCTCGCAGATGAGGGCGGCGTTGCCGACCAGGTCACCCACCGTCGGGTTCACCTGCGCGAGCGCCACGCGGAGCTGGGGCACGACGACGAGCCTAACGCTGGCCCCTCGAGCAGCCGGCGCCAGTGGCGCTCAGGTTCGCGCGGTCGACCCGAAGGCTCGCCTGTCGGCGCGCCGCCACCCGAACAGATCCTGTGCTGGCGAACCGGTCAGCCGCGCTGAAGGCGATACCACTGGGGGGCCGTCTTCTTCAGCGGACCTGGCATGCCCGCTGTCTCAGCCGCGGTTTGGTCCACGTAGTGCCAGCCGAGAAAGGCACGCTCCAGGTCTTCGCGGCTGGCACCGCGCGGTACCGGGCCCCGTCGGCCAGGACGAAACGCGAGTACGAGCATTGTCGCGTCAGCTGTTGCAACGGCGTTCACACCGTCGCCCATCGCCTGGCGTTGCGCTTCGCGAAGGCCGTGGAAACATCCGACGTCAAGTAGGAACGTGAAGCCATCGCCGATTTCGGCGGCGCTGAGTGCGGTGACATCGGTTTGCACGAAGTCGACGTCCACCTGCTCGGATGCGGCACGTTGCCGGGCGGCACTGATGGCCTGAGCGATGACGTCGACACCCGTGGTGTGCCAGCCCCGCTTCGTCAACGCGATGGAATGAGTGCCGCGGCCGCAACCCAGATCGAGCGCCTTTCGGTAAGGCGCCGCCCTGTCCGTCTCCTCGCGGTCCAGTAGGGAGTTCAGCTGACCGATCCCGGTCTCTCCCGCTGCCTCCCACGGTGTGACTCCGAAGCGGTAGGCGAGCTTATAACCAGTGCTCATGGCGACTCAATTCGATCAAGTGACACTCGGATGAAATTGATAGTATGGCCGGATGTCCTCGAGCGTCAATGACAAGCGGTCCTACATATCGCCTGTCCGCACCGAACGGGCTCGTGCGACGAGGCGCGCCGTCGTCAGCGCCGCGATGGAGCTGTTTCTCGAACTGGGATACGCAGCCACGACGATCGCCGAGGTCGCTAGGCGGGCCGGAGTCTCGGCCGACACCATCTACCACCTGTTCGGGAGCAAACGCTCCTTGCTCAAGCAGGCGCTGGACCATGCGATCGGTGGGGACGATCGCGACGTCCCGTTCCTCGAGCGCCCCGCACCTCAACGGATGCGGCACGAAACCGACCAACGGCGCCAGATTCGGATGTTCGCCGCGGGGATGTCGCAACAGCTCGACCGCTTCCGGCCGATGGACGACGTACTGCGCAGCGCCGCCGCGGTCGACGAGGAGATCGCCGCGCTTCGGATCGACGTACAGCTGCGGCAAAGGAGGTCTGCCATGACTGCCATCGCTGGCTGGCTGGCTGCGCGCGGGCCGCTTTCGGTGGGACTCGACGAGGCGGCCGCCGTCTTGTGGACCTGCACCAGTCCTGAGGTGCATCGAATGTTCCGCGTGGACTGGGGATGGGAGCCGGCGCAGTATGAGAACTGGTTGCGCGTCACCTTGGCGGCTAACCTCCTGGCACCACAGTGACGGCGTCACGCGAGTTAACGCGGGTGAAACTTTGGCACGGCACAATGGCGGCCATCGGGAGGGATAGGCATGGGTAAGCAGGAAGACTTCGTGCTGCGCGCGCTCGAGGAGCGCGACGTGCGGTTCGTGCGGCTGTGGTTCACCGACGTGCTCGGCTCGCTCAAGTCGGTGGCGGTGGCACCCGCGGAGCTCGAGGGTGCCTTTCACGAGGGCATCGGCTTCGACGGCTCGGCGATCGAGGGTTTTGCTCGCGTCCACGAGTCCGACATGCTCGCCAAGCCCGACCCGTCGACCTTCCAGATCCTGCCCTGGCGCGGCGAGGGTCCCGCCACGGCGCGGATGTTCTGCGACATCGTGATGCCGGACGGATCTCCGTCGTACGCCGATCCGCGGTTCGTCCTCAAGCGCACCTTGAGCAGGGCCGCCGACCAGGGCTTCACCTTCTACACCCACCCTGAGGTGGAGTTCTACCTGTTCAAGGACCTGCCGGACGCCGGCACCTCACCGGAGCCCGTCGACCGCAGCGGCTACTTCGACCACACCTCGCAGAGCGTCGGCCACGACTTCCGACGCGAGGCCATCACGATGCTCGAGCAGATGGGCATCTCCGTCGAGTTCAGTCACCACGAGGGCGGCCCCGGGCAGCAGGAGATCGACCTGCGGTACGCCGACGCGCTCAGCACCGCGGACAACATCATGACCTTCCGGGTCATCGTCAAGGAGGTCGCCCTCAGCCAGGGAGTCTTCGCGTCGTTCATGCCCAAGCCGTTCACCGAGTTCCCCGGCTCCGGCATGCACACCCACCTGTCGCTCTTCGAGTCCGACCGCAATGTGTTCTTCGAGGCGGGTGCCGAGTACCACCTGTCCAAGACAGGGCGCGCCTTCATCGCTGGACTGCTGCACCACGCCGCTGAGATCACCGCGGTCACCAACCAGTGGGTCAACTCCTACAAGCGGCTGGCCGGTGGGGGAGAGGCGCCGGCGTATGTCTGCTGGGGCCACAACAACCGCTCGGCGCTGGTGCGGGTGCCGATGTACAAGCCCAACAAGATGCAGTCCACCCGGGTGGAGCTGCGCTCGATCGACAGTGCCGCCAACCCCTACCTCGCGTTCGCCATGATGCTCGCCGCAGGGATGAAGGGCATCGACGAGGGGTACGAGCTCCCCGACGAGGCCGAGGACGACGTGTGGAGTCTCAGCGAGATCGAGCGGCGGGCGATGGGTATCGCGCCGCTGCCGCAGAACCTCCACGACGCGGTGACCCTCATGGAGCGCTCCGAGCTCGTCGCCGAGACGCTGGGAGAACACGTCTTCGACTTCTTCCTTCGCAACAAGAAGGCCGAGTGGGACGAGTACCGCAAGCAGGTCACCGACTTCGAGCGTCTCCGCATGCTTCCGGTGATGTGAGGGGTGGGTCCTGCGAGCATTCCTGGACCGTCACGCGCGCGGCGCCGTCCACCCTTCCACCCGTCCACCCGAGCCAGGAACGGTAACCTCGAACCGTGACACCCCCGCATCTGCTCGTCGTCCAGCATGAGGACGACTGCACTCCGTCGTGGTTCGGGCAGTGGTTCCTGGAGGCCGGTGTCACCTACGACGTGGTGCTCGGGCACCGGGGCGCGCCGGTCCCTGGCGAGCTCGGAAGCTACGACGGCCTGGTTGTGCTCGGCGGAGAGATGGGGGCATACGACGACGACGCGAACCCATGGCTGACACCCACGAAGCGGCTGATCGCCCATACGGTGGCCGATCACGGCTGTTTCCTCGGAATCTGCCTGGGCCACCAGCTGGCCGCTGTCGCACTGGGGGGACAGGTCGAGGTCAACCCGCTAGGTCGGGCCGCCGGCCTCACGTCGGTGCGGCTGACCCCTGAAGGCGAGCAGGACCCCCTTCTTGGCATCGTGGCGTCGGGCGCCCGCGCGGTGCAGTGGAACGACGACGTGGTCACGCGGCTTCCTGCTGGTGCCGTCCAACTGGCCACGTCGCCCGACGGCAGCATCCAAGCAGCCCGATTCGGCCCCCGCGCGTGGGGCGTCCAGTTCCATCCCGAGACCTCACCCGCTGTCTTCGCCAGCTGGGTCAAGGTCGTCGACCCCGAGGCGGCCGGCTTCGACTCCGAGCTGCACGCCGCTTCGGAAGGCATCTCGGCCGCCGGTGACGAGCTTCAGCAGAGCTGGCGTCCCTTCGCCAGCCGATTTGCTGCTCTGGTCTCGGAGCAGCGCGCCCTTTCCATGTCGTGACGCCTCCGACCCTGAGCACCCAGGGGCGTCTGGCGCAGCTGGGGTTCGCCGACTCCCGAAGAGCCGAAGCCACCTGGTCGTCGGTCGGCCTACCCGATGACGGCCTGCTCCGGAGCCTCGCCGCGGCGGCGGATCCCGACCTGGCTCTCGATTGTCTGGCCAGGTTGCTCGCGACCCAAGGCGAGGCAGATGCCGCCACCCTTCGTTCGACCCTCGCGACCAACCCGCTAGTCGGCCGCCGACTCAGCCTTGTGACGGGAGCCAGCGCAGCACTCGGCGACCACCTCGTGGCTCATCCCGCCGACGTGCAGGAGCTGGCCGAGGACGGCCTCTGGCAGGTCCGGCCAACGGCCGCGAACCTAGTGCGGCGGCTCGGCGTCGCACGCGACGGCGACGAGCTGCGC
>JBPCRX010000095.1:0-12347 GCA_050996395.1 Nocardioidaceae bacterium | reverse complement strand
CAGTTCTACGTCGACGACGTGCTCGACCGGGGGGTCGACGGCGTGGTGCTGGCGTCCACCAGGGTCGCCGCCCGAGACGGTCACGGGCCTGCCGGCGTCGGCACCCCGGTGGTCTGTATCGGTGGAGCGTTCGACCACCCGCGAGTCGACCTGGTGACCGGTGACGACGAGGTCGGGTCTCGGGCAGCAACGGCGCACCTCATCGCGCGGGGGGCACAGCGGATAGCGATGATCCAGGGCCCGCCGGAGTCAGGTACCGCCCGCGACCATGGTTTCCGGCAGGCACTCTCAGCGGCTGGTCTGCCGTTCCACGCCGAGCGCATGGTGCGCGGCGACTGAACCCGACGGGGCGGCCGGACCGCCATGCGCACGCTGATGGCGCTGTCCCCTCGGCCGGACGCGGTATTCTGCGCCAACGACCTGACCGCCATCGGCGCCATGGACGTCATCCGTGACCAGGGCCTGGCGATCCCCGGTGATGTAGCCCTGGTTGGTTTCGACGATGTCGACGCAGCATCGATGGTGCATCCAAAGCTCACCACGGTGCGGAACCCCGCCTACGACACCGGGCGCGCCGCGGCCGCCCTTCTGCTGTCGCGGATGACCGGTGAGCACACTGAAGAGGGGCGCACCGTGATCCTTCCCTGCCCCCTCGTCGTGCGCGAGTCCACCTGACCCGAATGAGAGTGTGCCGGCTCTTGGTCGGGCTCAGCTGTTTCCGGTCTGCCCGCAGAGCACCGTGGCCTTGACGAAACCGGGAGGCTTCTCCGACGCGGTCCGGAACGCGGTGTCGATGTCGCCCAGAGCGAAGCGGTGGGTGACCAGTGAGGCGACGTCGAGCGCTCCCGAGCTGAGCAGCCGCATGCCGACAGTCATACCCCGCATGATGGTCCCCACATCGCGGAAATGGGCGTTGACGATCTCGAACGCCATCCAGTTCCACCACGCCAGAGAGATCTCCCGAGGGGCTCCCTGGTGAAACCCCACGAGCACCAGCTTGCCGCTCATCGAAGTAACCTCGCCGATGGTCGTCAGCGCCGCCTGGCTGCCCGTGCACTCGAACGTCACGTCGGCGCCACGGCCGTCGGTGGCCTCGACCACCACCTCCGCGAGCGACTCCGCGGGGACCTGGACTACCCGGGTCGCACCCATGGTCCGCGCGCGCTCGAGCGCATCGGCCCGGGTGTCGGCCACGATGACCTGACGAGGTCCTCGCAGCTGCACCAGCTGCTGGACGAGATTGCCCATGAAGCCGGCTCCGACCACGACCACGTCGTCGGCGAGTCGGACGTCGGCCTGTTCGACCGCGTTGGCGGCACACGCCAACGGCTCGGCCAGTGCCGAGTCAAGCTCGATGTCCCCCGCCGGCCGGCAGTACTCCGCCTTGACGCTCACGTACTCAGCGAACCCCCGAGCCGTCACCCAGATCCCGACGCCGTCACCGACGGAGAAGGCGTCGACATCGCGTCCCCTCTCCACGATGGTGCCACTCACCTCATGCCCGAGGTACAGCGGATAGTCCGGCGTCGTCAGGCCCTCCCAAACGTCGAGCTCTGAGGCGCACACGCCGCACCCGCTGACCTTGACGAGCAGGTCGTCGGGTCCGATCGTCGGCATGGGGGCGTCCTCGATCTCGAAGTGGCCTGCGCGTCGAAGCGCGGCGATCAGCACAGGGCCTCCTGGTACTCAGCCACGACTTCGTGGCTCTGGACGCCTGCGGCGGACAGCACGATGACCGCGTAGACGCCGAGCTCGGGCACTGTGAAGCTGTGGCGCCCATCCTGTGAGCGCAACGGCAGGTTCTCCTCTTTGCCATCGTTGCTCACGCAGGTCGCCGTCACCGGATCGAACGGCAACCCGACGGTGACGTCGACGTCGGATGCCCGCCGGACCCGGTCGGCATCGGCGTCGTAGCCGTAGTTGACGAGGTGGACGGCCGCAGAGCCGTCCACCATCCGGGCGAGGTTGACCCCCAACCCACCTGCGCCCGTCACGGTCACCTGAGCGCCGTGCGGCTGCAGCGCAGGTATGTCGGTCATGTTGCTGCGGCGTACACCCGGATGGGCCAGGAGCTGGGCGCGACGCTCCCCCGGCTGGTTGTCGGCGAACCGTCCGACCACCACGACCGTCCCCCCACCGTCGAGGTAGGCCTCCACCGCATCCAGCTGCCGGGAAGTGACGTCGACACAGTCAGGAAGCACGAGCGTGGGGTAGCGGCGCAGCGCCTCCAGGCCGGCACGGTCGGGTGCGGTCACACCATCGGCAAACATGACCACGTCGAAGGGAGCAGAGGCAGCCGCCAACCCCTCGGTGACGACTCGATACGGCACCTTGACCGTTTGGTCCCGGGCGTTCAGCAGGTTATCGCTGCTGTCGGCACGTGCGATGAGGTCTCGGGTGCTCGCCACGCTGAAGATGACGCCCAGGTCGTTCCACGTCGTCTTGCTGTAGACGGAGTCGTGATCAGCCAGAAAGCTCTGGATCTCGGTGGACAGCAGGTGCGGCGCGGTGAAGGAGTCCTCGATCGTGCTCCCCATCCAGGCGCCGTAGGGGATGGTCATGTTCGCGCCGAACGCCGCGCCCTCGTAGATGGACAACCGGAACAGGTCGTAACCTCGCCCGGCTCCCAGCATCTGGACAAGCTCTGGGACGATCCCTCCGTAGGGATTCTCGACAACTACGACGTCCTTGTCACCGGCGAAGGCGGCGACGTAGCGGTACCACTCCGGCTGGCGGTAGGTGGTGTTGCGCATCTCGGTGATGAGCAGGTCGACGTCGTCTGCCAGAGCGAGGTAGGTGGGGTCGAGGTTGAAGAAGTTTCCCGACACCAAGACCTCCCGCCCTTGTTGGCGGGCGTAGTCGCGGGCGTAGGTCGCCAGCTCCTGGAAGTACTTCTTGATCGCCGCGCACTGGAACCGGTAGTAGTCACCGAACAGCGGCGTGGACCCCTGCTGGTCCTTGAAGTCGAAGCCCCGCGCGAGCAGCCAGGAGCCGTAGTGGAACTCCTCGAGGTCGACTCCGGCGAGTTGTTCGTCGCGTTCTTCGCTGGGTTGGGCCTTGAGGTGGGACCGAAATCCCTTCATGCAGTCCTTGCAGAAGCAGGCACCGTACTGGAAGGCGCCCATCGGCAGCTCGGCCTCGTCGAGCTGGATGCCGTCGACTCCGGCGTCTACCTGGATCCGAATGACAGCCTTCAGGTACTCACGCCACACCGGGTTGTTGCGGTCCATGTAGTAGCACTGGTGGTCGCGGTCCGGACATTCGACCCACTGGGCGTGGCACGGAGTCTGGTGGATGTCTCGCGCGCAGCACTCCTCGATGAGGTCGCTCACCGGCTCGCCGTCGCTATTGACCAGACCGTCGGGAAAGTACTTCTCCACGGGGTCCCAGAGCTTCGGGTAACGGTTCGAGGAGAACTCCCGCAGACCCAGCCAGTCCTGGCGCCCTGCGCCGCGCATCTCGTTGAGCGCGAGGATGCGGCTCTCGTTGTCCGACAGCTCGACCGGGAACTCCCACCCCTGCGCCTCGAAGACGATGCCGAACACCTTGATGCCTCGAGCCTGGCAGGCGGCAATGAACTCGCTGTCGTTGACGAACCCGTAGAACCGCGATCGAGGCTCGACAGCTCCGAAGGCCTCCTGCTCGAGATAGGGCAAGGAGAGCGAGCCGCCGCCGAGCGCCGACCACACCAGCACCGTCGCCCGCAGATCGACCAGGTCGTCCACCATCCGCAGGCGTCGAGGGGGAAGGCTGGGGTGGTAGCAGTGCTGCCGGGGGAACCATGCGTCGAAGTAGACGCCTCGTTGCATGCGATGACCTTCCTGTCGGGGGTAGGCGGTCAGTCCACGAGCAGCGGGCTGAGTGTCCGCTGTGCAAGGACGAGCCCTTGTTGCACCTTGTCCGGTGACCCGCTCCACACCGGATCCTCGTGCTCGACGGAGACGAAGCCGTCGAAGCCGCCCTCGTGGAGCCGGTCCACGAGGCGCCGCCAGTCGACCTCACCCAGGCCCGGCACCCGGTAGCGCCACCAGCCGCTGTCCCACGGGTTCGACCGCTCCACCGCCTTGCCGAAGACGCCGTACCGCGTCCGGGAGACCGCGTCGACCTCGACGTCCTTGGCCTGCACGTGCAGCATCATGTCGAGGTGCTCGGACAACGCCCGCACCGGGTCGATGCCCAACCAGACCAGGTGGGACGGGTCGAAGTTCAGCTGCAGGCCCAGCGTTCGCAGCCAGTCCCACAGCTCCGGTGAGTAGGCAAGGTTGGCTGGGTAGCCGTCAGGGTGCCACCCCTCCAACGGACAGTTCTCGACCACCAGTCGCACCCCACGGGTGGTGGCGTGGTCTACCAGAGGCGGCAGCACGTTCTCAGCGAGCCGGAGGTTGTCGCGCACGGACTTGGAGATGTCTCGTCCGACGAAGGTACCGACCAGGCCGCAATCGAGCTTCGCGGCGGCGTCGATGCAGTTCCGCAGGTGCTCGTGGATCCGCTCGCGCTCAGCGACATCGGTGTGCAGGTTGTTCTCGTAGTAGGCGAGCGCGGAGATGGCCAGCCGGTGTTCTCCCATCGTCGCGAGCACGTCCGTGGCGCCGTCCTGGTCCAGGTTCGCTACGTCGATGTGGCTGGCTTCCCAGTGGCGGCCAAGCTGCCTTGGCCAGGCCGCCACCTCGAGCCCCTGGTAGCCATGGCTCGACGCCCACGCGGCGATCTGGTCGAGCGGTACGTCCGGAAGGCACGCCGTGAGCATCCCGAGCTTCATAGCCGTCCTTCCCGGACTCAACGTCGGTCAGTCGTCAGGGTTGCCTCAGGCCGACGTGGTGGCGCGAGGATCAGGTTCGTAGCTGTTGCCGGCGGTGTCGTGCCCGCGAGCCAGCCAGATCTTCCAGCCTGCGTTCTGCTCGACCGGGAGCACCTTCACCGAAGCCGGAAAATAGCGCATGGTGTAGCCGGTTCGGCGGACGTCACTGGTGTTTGCCTTGGCGCCGTGGATGATCCGGCCGTCGTGCAGGGAGTACTCTCCGCGGGCGAGCTCGAAGTCGACAGCCCTGTCCTCGTCGACCTCCGGAATCTCGGCGTGGAAGGTCTGCACGGTCATGTCCGTCGGCACGTAGTCGGAGAAGCCGTTGTCATGGGTGCCGGGGATCACTCGCATGCAGCCGTTTTCGCGGTTGCTCGGGTTCTCGAGCGCGAGCCAGACAGTCACGATCCGGTCGTAGGCGC
Organism: Nocardioidaceae bacterium; assembly: GCA_050996395.1. Classification (GTDB taxonomy): domain Bacteria; phylum Actinomycetota; class Actinomycetes; order Propionibacteriales; family Nocardioidaceae; genus JBPCRX01. Next base: position 7,127 of record JBPCRX010000095.1, on the reverse strand, counting down.
TCAACCTGCCGTTCCAGAAGGCGCTGTCCTCGTGCCAAGGGGTGGCACGGCCGGTGCGCGGGTCCTTGGAGATGAAGTGGCTGGTCCACAGCGCGATGTCGGGTCCCACCAGTGACCCCACGACGTCGAGGACGTCGTCGGACAGCAGGAAGTCGAGCAGCGCCGGATCGCGGAAGTGCGGGGTGTCGAGCTCGTCGGAGAGCTTCTCCCCCTTTTCGGTCAGGTGCTGGTTGAAGATCTCCTCGAGTCTTTCCAAACGCTCTGGGGGGAACATCTGCCTGCCGGGGAGCAGGTATCCCTGGGTCCGGAAGGACTTCACCTCGGCTTCGCTCAGCACAACACACACCCTCTCTTGAAAGGCGACGACATCAGTCGCCGTCGCGCGCAATCGTCTCGATGATCTGGCGGAACAGGTCGAGGTCGTCCTGGAAGTCCTCGGGATCGGTCTTCGGAGCACCGCCCTCGGTCACGACCTGATGGAAGTACTCGAGCTCGTGGGTGTAGGGATCCTTGAGGTGCGGTCGCGTCACCGTTCGCCGGTAGGCGTCACCCGAGGTCTCGTCAGTGACCAGGGTCGTCGGCAGGTGCCGGATGTATGGAGTGTCGTACTGCACTCGCAGGGACCCGGTGTCGCCGTACACCTCGATGTGGGCGTCGAAGCGCAGCTGTTCGTCAACCCCGGTCTCGTAGGTGACGAAGTAGCCGTCGTACTCGAGCAGCGCCGCGATGAACAGGCCATTGCGCCACTGCCGGGCAGCGGCCACCCGCAGCGGCTTGCCGAGCAGCTCCCGCATCGCTGACAGGTCGTGACTCCCGAGACCGCAGAGCAGGCGGTACGTCGAGGCGAGGTCGTCCGGGACGTCGCCGAGAGCCTCATGGACCAGCGACCGACCTCTCGACCAGCGCTCTTCCATCGCCTCGCGCGGTATGTCGTCGGGTCGCTCGACGCGGGTGGTCTGGTCGATCATCAACTGGTTTCGGCCGATGATGTCGTGCACCCGGGCGTAGTTGATCGGTCCCAGGCTCCCGACCTGCTGCACCGCCTCGACGAAGGCCGGGGCGAACCGACGCATGTAACCGACCATCACAACCGCCTCGGACCGGTCGCGCGCCTCAATGATCGCTTCGGCCTCCCGTGGACTCAGGCACATCGGCTTCTCGACCAGCACATGCACCCCGGCCTCGAGTGCGGCCGTCACGCACTCGGCGTGGTACTCGTCGCTGTTGAGCACCAGGACGCAGTCCATGGGCTCTTGAGCGAGCATCTTCTTGGCATCGGTGTGTCGGGCGTCGACCCGGTAGCGGTCCCCCATCCGTTCGAGCAGCGTCGGTGAGATGTCGCAGACGGCTACCAGCTCGTAGAGGTCCGGGAGCGACTCGATGATCGGCAGGTGGATGATCTGGGCCACCTCTCCCAACCCGATGACGCCCACTCGTAGCCGCTTCACCTGACCTGCCTTCCGAGCTCGGAACCCGTCGTCATGGATGAGGCGGTCACGTCAGTTCTCCGACGAGAAGGCGGCATCGAACGACGCCGCGGGCGGCTCGATCTCGGTCGTGGCATCAGGACCTCCTGGAAGTGATCAACGGGCCACCGGCATCCACCGACCATCCTCCTCGGACGACCGCTCGACTGCGTCCAGCACGCGTTGCACCGCCAACCCATCGGCGAACGTCGGCGTGGGCTGCTCTCCAGTGGCGACGTCGCGGACGAAGTCGGCGATCTCGTGGACAAACGTGTGCTCATAGCCCAGCCCGTGCCCTGGTGGCCACCAGGCTCCGACATAGGGATGATCCGGCTCGGTGGCCAGGATGCGCCTGAACCCCGCGTCAGCAGCCGGAACTGACCCGTCGTACACGTGCAGCTCGTTCATCTGCTCGAAGTCGAAGGCCAGGGAGCCCTGCGAGCCGTTGAGCTCGATGCGCATCGCGTTCTTGCGACCGTTGGCGAAGCGGGTCGCCTCGAACGTCGCCAGTGCTCCGCCGTCGGTGCGACCAAAGAAGACGGCGGCATCGTCCACGGTCACCTCTCCGAACCCATCCCCGCCACTGCCGCTGAGCCCACCGGCCACCTCATCCTGCGCCCGCAGCGGCCGGCGCTCGACGAACGTCTCCAGGTGGCCTGACACGCCGGTCAGCGTCTGACCTGTGAGGAAGTGCGCCAGGTCGACGATGTGCACTCCGATGTCGCCGAGCGCCCCCGAGCCGGCCTTGTCCTTCTGGAGCCGCCACAACAACGGGAACTGCGGGTCGACGATCCAATCCTGCAGGTAGTGGGCGCGGATGTGGTGGAGCCGGCCGAGCCGACCCTCGGCGACGAGCTTCTCGGCCAGCGCGAGCGCTGGGACTCGGCGGTAGTTGAAACCCACTGCCGACAAGACGCCCCGACCGGCGGCCTCCCGTGCCGCCGTCACCATCGCCTCCGCCTCGGCCACTGAGTTGGCCAGCGGTTTCTCGCACAGCACGTGCTTGCCCGCCGCCAGTGCTGCAACGGCGATCTCGGCGTGGGTGTCGCCAGGGGTACAGATGTCGATGACGGCGACGTCGTCGCGCTCCACTGCCGCACGCCAATCGGTAACCCATGCGCTCCAGCCGAGCTTGGTTGCAGCCTGCTCGGTTGCCGCCGGCGAACGGCCACAGAGAAGTGTCATCTGTGGATCGGCGGGCAGGTCGAAGACCCGGTGCGCCGTGCGCCAGGCCTGCGAGTGGGCCGCACCCATGAAGGAGTAGCCGATCATCGCAACGCGCAGCGCAGGTGCCTGCCCAGGGCCAGCGTCGGCCATTCCGCGTCCTCCTCCAGCTTCCCGACGACACCACGAATCGGCGTCCGCGTTCTATGCAAAACGATTTGACGCACTGACGCTAAGGGAGCCGAGGACGTTCTACAAGGGGGCGCTAGGACAAATTTGCGAGGGAACCGGATCAGCCCGAACGCGATGTCCCGGCCACATCGCCACGATGCTCCAACGACGCCTGAGCGCCCCGGTGGCCCACTGCGATCGTGCCGGCAGCGACGCCGCAGCGCACTGCGCCGAGCAGGTCGTCCCCGAAGCTGAGAGCTGCCGCGAGCACGCCAGTGAAAGCATCTCCCGCGCCGGTGCTGTCCACCACGTCCACCGGGTACGCAGCGACGTGGTCGACGTTGCGCGCTGCCACCACCACCGCTCCCTGGGGACCGAGGGTTACCACCACCGACCGCGCTCTGGCGACCAGAGACGCGGCCGCCTCGAGAGCACCGGTCACTCCATCGACATCTCGCCCGAGCAGTGCACCGGCCTCGGTCTCGTTGACGACGAGCGGGTCGGCGAGCGCCACCACCTCGGCAGGCAGCTCGACGAAGGGAGCCAGGTTGAGCACCGCACGTACGCCGTGAGCATCGGCCGCTCGGAGCGCGGCAGCCAGCGTGTCGACCGGAATCTCCGCCTGGGCCACCACCACGCCGAAGCTGCTTGCCAGCCGCTCGACCGCGGCGGCCGCGACGCCGGGTCGAAGCCGCGAGTTCGCTCCAGGTGCTACCACGATCGAGTTCTCGCCACCGCGGGTCACCAGCACGAAGGCAGCGCCGGTGCGCACGTCGCCGACCGTCGCCACCTCGTTCACCTCGACCTTCGACGCGACCAGCGAGGCGACGAGCGCACGCCCGTCAGCATCGTCGCCCACGCAGGCAACCAGCGCACACCTCGCACCGTAGGTAGCGGCGGCGACCGCCTGGTTCGCGCCCTTGCCACCGGAGGAGACGGTGAGGTCGGCGCCCAGGACGGTCTCGCCAGGCCGCGGCAGTCGGTCGAGGGTGCTGACGTAGTCACGGTTCGCGGAACCGACGACGAGCACCCCCGCGGTGTTGGAACCATTCATGGCAAGGAGCCGATCCGGTCGAGGAACAGCTCGGTGAAGGCGTCGACATCGACGTCGGTGGCGATGCGACAGTTCGCCGCAGGAGGAGCGGCCGCCATGAGCAGGTCCGCCACGGCTACGCCCCGAGTACGCTCGCCTTCCCTCTCCACTTCGACGTGCGCGGAGCGCCAGGTCACGAGGTCCGGCCGGCTGACCACAGCCACCGCGAGCGGGTCGTGCAGAGCGCAGCTGCCCTGGTCGCGTTCGTCTCCCGGGGTCGTCTGCTCCAGGTGGCTGATCCAGTCGTGAGTACACGCCGCGGCGAAGCAGGCGAAGTTCCCGCCGCCGTCGGCGAGGCGACTGGCGTGCTCGCGGGTGAGGCGAACCTTGCGAGTGACGTCGAGGCCGACGAAGCTCAACGACGCTCCGCTGCCGAGAACGATCGCCACCGCATCCGGGTCCACCCAGAAGTTGAACTCTCCCGGCATCGCCGCCACGTTCGTGTGCTCGAGGTAGACCCCTCCCATCACCACGACTTCGGCCACCGCACCGGCGAACCGAGGCTCGAGCGCCATGGCCAGGGCCACGTTGGTGAGCGGTCCGATGGCCACGAGGGTGAGCTCTCCGGGCTCCGACATCACCCGCTCGACGAGGGTCGCTGCAGCGTGGACGCAAGTACCGGCCGACTCGTCCGTACCCGGCGGCCACACCGTCGCCACCCCTACCGGCGAGCGCGGATCGGTCCGCACGAGTGGCGATGCGGCCCCTCTGACGACGGGCACATCACTGCGCCCGAGCCGCTCGAGCAGCTCGAGGGTGAGCCGGGTGGCGTTGTCGACATCGGTGTTGCCGTTGACGGTGCTGACGAGCTCGACCCGCAGCTCCGGGTCGGCAAGCGCGAGCGCCAGGGCGAACCCGTCGTCGATGTCCGAGCCTGGAGCACCCATGGCCAGGTCGGTGTCGACCAGGATGCGCCTCATCACCGGCTCGCCCACAGGAGGCCGCGCTCGGTCAAGATGCGGGCCTGCGGCACCTCCAGGTCGTCGAGCTTGTGGCCGATCGTCGACACGAACACCCGCCCCTCTCCCCAGTCTCGCGTCCAGACGGCCGGAGCCGTCATGTCGTGGCGCCACGGAGTGTCAGCGCCCGCTCGGAAGGACGAGGTGACGAGCACGTCGTTCAGAGCGTCGGTCAAGGTCCAGTACTGCTCGGTGTGATGACTCCAACGGGTCAGACCCGCAACGATCGGGTGGTCAGCGCGGTCAGGGACGACGGTGACCTCGTAGTCGACGAAGTCGCCTGGATGGGCTGCCCACTGCCCACCGGTCAGGTGCAGATAGTCCGGCGAGGCCCGAAACGAGTCGACGATCCCCCCGTGCCACCCCGCCAGTCCGGTGCCCCCGCGCACGGCGGCGGCGAGGCCGTTCACCTGCTCGTCGGTGGCGACTCCCTGGGTGTAGCACTGCACCACCAGGTCCGTGCGTGCGAGCTCGCCGGCGTCGCCATAGATCTCTGGGTCGCCGTGGACGCTGACGCTGAAGCCGTGCTCCTCAAGGAACGGGATGAACAGATCGGTCGCCTCTACCGGGCTATGGCCCTCCCAACCTCCACGGACCACGAGTGCTCGACGGCCGGGTTGTCCTTGCATGGGAACTCCTTCTAGGGCGATGGCGGTAGCACGGTGTGAGGCTTCGACGCCGTGAGGTCGCGAACCTCGGCGTAGCGTTCACGCACCTGCGGTGTGGCTGCTGCCTCGAACATCTTCTCCCCTTGCAGCGCCCACGGAGGCGCTGACTCCTTCCCGGACAGCACCCAGGCGGCCTGTCGCGCGGCTCCGTCCGCTACGTACTCTCCCGGCGACGGCACCATCACGGGCGCTTCGAGCACCGCCGACGCGATCTGGCGCACAGCCTCTGACCGCGCGCCGCCGCCCACGAGGATGAACCGGCGCACCTGGACGCGTTGGGCACGAAGCGCGTCCACACCGTCAGCGAGACCGCAGAGCATGCCCTCGACGGCGGCCCGGGCCAGGTGCTCGCGTGAGGCGGTGGCCAGATGCAGCCCGTGGACGGCGCCGGTCGAGTCGGGACGGTTCGGTGTGCGTTCGCCTTCGAGATAGGGCACCAGCACCAGGCCGTCGGCGCCGGCCGGGGCCGCGAGCGCCAGGGCGGCGAGCTTGTCATGACCGACGTCCAGCAGCCGGGCGACCGCGTCGAGCACTCTGGCGGCGTTGAGCGTTGCCACCAGAGGCAGGAACCGGCCCGTGGCGTCGGCGAACCCGGCGACGGCACCGCTGGAGTCGGCGGACGGTTCCTCGCTGACCGCGCACACCACACCCGAGGTGCCGATCGACACGATGACGTCGCCCGAACCTGCGCCCAGGCCCAGCGCTGCTGCCGCGTTGTCCCCCGTTCCAGGGCCGAGCAACGCGCCACCGGAGGTGTGGCCCGCCGGCTCAGCAGGCTCGAGAACGCGGGGCAGGACGACGTCGCGCCCGAGGGCCAGCCGGACCAGATCTGGGAGGTACGCGCCTGTCGAGGGTGACCAGTATCCGGTCCCACTCGCGTCACCGCGGTCGGTGACGAGGTCGTCGAGACCGGCGCCGCCGGCCAGCCGCCAGGTCAACCAGTCGTGCGGAAGACACACTGCCTGCACCCGTGCGGCGCGTTCCGGTTCGTGCTCGGCAAGCCATCGAAGCTTGGTCACGGTGAACGACGCCACCGGCACGCTGCCCGTCAGGTCCGCCCACGCCTGCCGGCCACGCTCACCTGCCCCAAGCTCGGCGATGAGGTCCTCGGCCGCTCGCGCCGACCTGGTGTCGTTCCAGAGCAGAGCCGGGCGTACCACCTCTGCGTCCTCGTCGAGGCAGACCATGCCGTGCTGCTGGCCACCGACCGCAACAGCCTGGACGTCGTCGATGCCGCCGGCTGCCTCGACCGCGGCCTCGAGAGCATCCCACCACGCGGCAGGGTCCACTTCCGTGCCGCCGGGATGAGGCGCTGATCCCTCACGCACGGCTGCTCCGGTGTCGGCGTCGCGGACCACGACCTTGCACGACTGCGTCGAGGAGTCGATCCCCGCGACCAAGATCATCTGGCGATGTCCTTCCCTGCTCCGGCTCGAGCCGAGGGTCTCAGCGGGCGCCCAGCAGGTGTTCGACGACCAGCTGGTCGAGCCGACCGATTCCGTACCCACGCGCACGGGCAGCCTCGACGTCGAAGTCCTCACAGGCCGACAGGTCGGCCAGCAGCTCGTCGTCGCCCCCCCCTGGCGACATCGTGGCCTGGCGCAGC
>JBPCRX010000107.1:0-16937 GCA_050996395.1 Nocardioidaceae bacterium | reverse complement strand
AACGCGAGATGTTCGAACGCACCAGTGCTGCCGCCCACAACAGCGCACAGATGCAGGAGATCCTGGCATCGCCGGACGCCAGCCGCAGAATGCTTGCATTCTTCCAACGGAGCTGAGGGCGAGCGACTTGCGGCCTCGCCAGCGCCGGCTGCCTCGTGCAGGCCCGCTAGCTGTAGCGACTGCGCGCGTTGTTCAAGCGGCGAGGTGGCTCAGCGGGGTGTTGCCCTGCAGCGCGTCGTGTCCTCGGACAGTGTTGTAGAAGGTCAGGAAGTCGTCGAGCGCGGCGGTCCGTTGGTCGTTGCTGGTCCAGGGCTGCCGGTAGGCCCAGCGGTCCTGCAGGGTGCGGTTGAAGCAGCTTTGCCGTTCGTCCAGGGGCAGCGGGACCGGTACTGCGCAGCGCAGTGGAGGAACCTCTACGACTGGATCGTCGCCAACCCCGGGGACCCCGATGTGGAAGCCGCGAAGGCGCGACTGAAGGCAGACCGCAAGAACTACGTCACGATGCAGCGTGACTCCCTGGGCTGGGGGATCTTCATCCTCCGGCCGGCACTGTCCTGAGCCCTAGCAGGTGACGAGCGCTACGTCGTACGCGTGGTGACGAGGTCACAGAGCGCGTCGAGCGCCGCGCGAGCGGGTATGTCGGGCAGCTCCTCCAGCAGCGACCGAGCCGAGTCGCCCCGTCGTCGGACGAAGTCCCGCGCCTCCTGCAGAGCCGGGGCGGCACGCAACAGCGCCAACGCCTCGGCAATCTCCTCGTCGGTGTCGATGGGCCCGCCCAGCAGGTTGCGCAGCCGGTCGCTGCCGACGTCGGTCGACGCTCGAGCCGTCAGGGTCGGCAGGGTGGGCACGCCCTCCCTCAAATCGGCACCTGGGGTCTTGCCGGAGTCGGACCAGTCGCTGATCACGTCGATGATGTCGTCGGACAGCTGGAACGCGGTGCCGATCTGCTCGCCGAACTCGGTGAGCACGTGCTCGACCGCAGGCGACGCCCCGGTCAGCCGAGCACCGAAGCAGGCAGATGTGGCGATGAGCGAACCCGTCTTGTCCGCAACGACTGACAGGTAGTGCGCCAGCGCGTCGTCGCTGTCGCGCGGACCTACCGTCTCCCGGATCTGGCCCTGCACGAGCCGGGAGAAGGTACGGGCCTGGATGCGTACCGCCGCCGGACCCAGGTCGGCGACGATGTCAGACGCCCGCGCGAACAAGAAGTCTCCGGTGAGGATGGCGACCGAGTTGGTCCACCTGGTGTTGGCGCTGGGTGCGCCTCGCCGCAGGTCGGCTTCGTCCATCACGTCGTCGTGGTAGAGCGTCGCCAGGTGAGTCAGCTCGACGACCAGAGCGGAGGGGACGACGCTCGTCGCCTGGGGGTCCCCGAATTCTGCCGCCAATACGACAAGCAGGGGGCGGAACCGCTTGCCGCCGGCGTCGAGCAGGTGCCGCGCAGCCTCGTCGATGAAGTCCACGTCAGAGGCGACAGCGACCGCGAGCTCCTTCTCGATCTCGAGCAGGCGCGAGCGCACCCGCGACCTGAGGTCGGGATTGACGAACGGCATGTTCCACGAGGTGTCCACTGCGCCTCATGCTCTCATCAGCGGATGAAGTCCCCCGCCTGGCGGGCCAGGTCGAGGACTGGTTGAGGCACGACGCCGAGCACCAGCGTCATCGTGGCGCCGATGGTGATCGTGGCTGTCGTCAGGATGCTCGGCACAGCCACGGTGGGGCCGTCTCCGACCGGGTCGGAGAAGAACATCAGAACGATGACGCGCACATAGAAGAATGCGGCAACCGCGCTCATCAGCACGGCAACCACTACGAGCGGCCACGCCCCGCCCGACCAGGCCGACGTGAAGACCGCCCACTTGCCGGTGAAACCACTCGTGAGCGGTATGCCGGCGAACGCCATGAGGAAGAAGGCGAAGACGCCGGCGACGAGCGGCGCCTCCTTGCCCAGCCCCGCCCAGCGCGACAGGTGTGTCGCCTCCCCACCGGCGTCTCGCACCACCGTGATGACCGCGAACGCTCCGATCGTGGTGAACCCGTAGGCCACGAGGTAGAAGAAGACCGCTTCGAGGCTGGTGATCTCCTTGCCGGCGACCTCGATGCCCTGATGCACTCCGACCAGGCCGGTGAGCAGAAATCCCGCGTGCGCGATGGACGAGTAGGCGAGCATCCGCTTGACGTCGGTCTGGGTGATGGCGATGACGGAGCCGACGGCCATGGTCAGTGCGGCCACGATCCACATCATCGGCTGCCAGTCCCACCGAGCACCGCCCAGCGCGACATAGAACACCCGAAGCAACGCTCCGAACGCCGAGATCTTGGTACAGGCCGCCATGAACGCGGTGACCGCCGTGGGTGCCCCCTGGTAGACATCTGGCGTCCAGGAGTGGAACGGTGCGGCACTCACCTTGAAGAGCAGACCTACGGCCATCAGGCCGATCCCGGTCAGCAAGAGACCGCTGGCGCCGACACGTGCGGACACGGCGTCGTCGATGGCGCTCAGCTGGAAGCTGCCGGCGAAACCATAGATCAGCGCGATGCCGTAGAGGAAGAACGCGGACGAGAAGGCGCCGAGCAGGAAGTACTTGAGGGCGGCCTCCTGGCTGATCAGGCGTCGGCGGCGGGCCAGTCCGCAGAGCAGGTAAAGCGGAAGCGACAGCACCTCGAGCGCAACGAACATGGTCAGCAGGTCGTTGGCTGCCGGGAACAGCATCATGCCGCCGATGGAGAACAGCACGAGAGGAAACACCTCTGTGTGCTCGATGCCCAGCGCGAACGACTCCCGCTCCGCGTCCGTACCCGGCACCGCGGCAGCCTGCCCGGCGAAGGCCGTGACCCCGCCTTCGAGGTGGCGCTCCGCGAACAGCATCACGCTGATGATCGAGAAGACCAGAAGAGTTCCCCACAGGAACATCGACGGGCCGTCGACCGCGATGGCGCCCATCGCCTCGACCTTGCCTCGCGAGTTTCCGCCACTGTTGGAGCCGAGGTCGTGGGCGACCAGCACCACCGCCACGAGGGCGCCCACCAGACCGCCCAGGCTCAGCACCGTCTGCACCAGGTAGCGCCTCGCCCGTGGGACGAAGGCCTCGATCAGCACGCCGATGAGGGCGGCACCGAACACGATCAGCAACGGGGAGAGGTGACCGTAGGAGATGTATGGGGCGTCGAACTTCGCCTCTGCGAGCGTGGTCACTTCGCCGATCCCTCCAGAGCCACCGTAGGTTGAGGGTCGCTGACCCCGACACGGTCGAGCAGTGTCTCTACGGTGGGGTTCAACACGTCGAGCGCCGGCTTGGGAAAGAAGCCGAGCACGAGGATCAGGGCCAGCAGCGGAGCCAGTGCCGCCATCTCTCGCGGGCGCAGGTCAGGCAGGGACCTCGTCGACTCGCGAAGTGGGCCGGTCATCGTACGTTGGTACATCAACAAGATGTAGATCGCAGCGAGCACGATGCCCAAGGTGGCGATCACGGCCGCCGTGATCGAGGTGGTGAAGGTGCCGGCCAGCACCAGGAACTCGCTGACGAACGGAGACAGGCCCGGCAAAGACAGGCTCGACAGCCTCGCGAGGAGGAAGGTGCCAGCTAGCACCGGTGCCACCTTCTCGACACCGCCGTAGTCGGTGATCATCTTCGATCCCCGACGACTGATGAGGAACCCGGTCACCAGGAACAGCGCCGCCGTCGACAGCCCGTGGTTGAACATGTAGAGCGCAGAACCCGCCTGCGCCTGCTGCGTCATCGCGAAGATGCCGAGCACGATGAACCCGAAGTGCGACACCGAGGTATAGGCGATCAGGCGTCGGATGTCGTTCTGACCGATGGCGAGAAGCGCGCCGTACAGCACCGAGAAGACGGCCAGCGCGATCACGACAGGGCTTGCCCACCGAGACGCCTCGGGGAAGATGCCCAGGCAGAAGCGCATCATTCCGAAGGTGCCGATCTTGTCCAGAATGCTGACCAGGAGCACCGACGTCCCCGGAGTCGCTTCGCTGGCTGCCTCCGGGAGCCAGGTATGTACCGGCCACATGGGCGCTTTCACCGCAAAGGCGATGAAGAACCCGGCGAACAACCAGCGACCCGTCGACTGCGAGATAGAGGCGTCCATCAGGTCCTGCAGGAGGTACGACGGGCCGCTGGCCGAGTCCGACGACACGACGTACAGCCCGACGACCGAGGCGAGCATGAGCAGCCCACCGAAGAGGCTGAACAGCAAGAACTTGACAGCTGCGTAGGAGCGGCGGGCACCGCCGAAGCCACCGATCAAGAAGTATATCGGGATCAGCGTTGCCTCGAACAACACGTAGAACAAGAAGACGTCGGTCGCTGCGAAGACGCCGATCGACAAGCCCTCCAGGGCGAGCATCCAGGCGAAGAAGGAGTTGACGCTCCAGCGGCCCTCGTCGGCGTCATGCCATGAGGCCAGGATGACGACAGGGGTCAGGATCGTCGTGAGCAGCACGAGCAGAAGCCCGAGGCCGTCCAACCCCACGGAGTAGTAGGCGCCGAACGCCGAGATCCACTGGTGCTTCTCCACGAACTGGAATCCGCCGCCGGCGTCGAACTGCAGCACCATGACGATGGAGATGACCAGCGCCACCGCCGATACGGCCAGAGCCAGCTGCTTGGGCAGCGTGGGACCGCGGGGCGCGAAGAGGACGGCGACCGCGCCGATGAGCGGCAGGGCGGCCAAGATGCTCAGCCAGGGCAGGGACGTCTCGGTGCCGTTCATCCGAGCCTCACCACCAACAGGGCGAGCACGACGAGCGCTGAGCCCGCGAACATCGACAGCGCGTAGGAGCGGACGAATCCGGTCTGCCAGCGACGGAACCGCCCGGAGGTGCCACCCACGAGCGCCGCGGTGCCGTTGACCGCGCCGTCGACGCCGCGGTTGTCGAAGTACACCAGTGAACGGGTGAGGTACTGCCCCGGTCTCATGAGCGCAGCCTCGTTGAACGCGTCACCGTACAGGTCGGCGCGGGCGGCTCTGGTCAGCGGCGAGACCCGCTGTGGGGCGGTGGCGGCCACGTCGTGGCGGCCGTACGTCAGGAACGCCACCGCGACCCCGACGACCACCGTTACGAAGATCAGCGCGGTCGTGAGCAAGATCGGGATGGGCGGGTCGTGCACCGGTTCGGGCCCCACCACCGGTTCCAGCCAGTCGACGATCCAGCCGTTGAGCAGCAGCACGCCACCGAAGACGCTGAGCGCGGCGAGCACCATGAGGGGCACGGTCATCACCAGGGGCGCCTCGTGTGGGTGCGCATCCTTGGCCCAGCGCTTGTCGGTGAAATAGGTCATGAGCATCATCCGGGTCATGTAGAAGCTGGTGATGCCGGCACCGCCGAGCGCGCAGAGGCCCACGATGAAGTTGTGACTGAAGGCTGCCTCGATGATCTTGTCCTTGGACCAGAACCCCGCAAAGCCGGGAAAGCCGATGATGGCGAGATAGCCGCAGGCAAAGGTCAGGAACGTCACCGGCAGCACGCTGCGCAGGGCGCCGTAGCGCCGCATGTCGACGTCGTCGTTCATCGCGTGCATCACCGACCCGGCGCCGAGGAACAGGTTGGCTTTGAAAAAGCCGTGTGTGAGCAGGTGGAAGATGGCGAAGGCGTAGCCGGCCGGTCCCAGCCCGGCCGCGAGCATCATGTAGCCGATCTGGCTCATGGTCGAGCCCGCGAGGCTCTTCTTGATGTCGTCCTTCGCGCACCCGATGATGGCACCCCAGATCAAGGTCACGCAGCCGACCACGACCACGGCGGTGGAAGCGATCTCGGTCTGGTCGTAGATGTAGTTCGAGCGGGTCACGAGATAGACCCCTGCGGTCACCATCGTCGCCGCGTGGATCAGCGCCGACACCGGGGTCGGGCCCTCCATGGCGTCGAGCAGCCAGCTCTGGAGCGGGACCTGGGCCGACTTCCCGCACGCGGCGAGCAGCAGCAGCAACCCGAGCGCCGTCACGGACGCTCCTGGGGCGCTGCCGACGCCGGCGGCCACCCCGGTGAACGACGACGTGCCGAACGTCCGGAACATCAACATGATGGCCAGCGCCATGCCGACGTCCCCGACGCGGTTGACGACGAAGGCCTTCTTGGCGGCCACCGCGGCGGTCACCTTGTGCTGCCAGAAGCCGATCAGCAGGTATGACGCCAGGCCCACGCCTTCCCAGCCCAGGAACATCGCCAGGTAGTCCGCCGACAGGACCAGCGTGAGCATGGCGGCGATGAACAGGTTGAGATAGCCGAAGAACCGCCGCCGCCGCGGGTCGTGCTCCATGTAACCGATGGAGTAGATGTGGATCAGGCTGCCCACCCCGGTGATCAGCAGCACGAACAGCGCCGACAGCGGGTCGAAAAGCAGGTTGAACTCAACGTGGAAGCTGCCGGAGTCGATCCAGGTGAACAAGTGCTGGTGTAGCGCGTTGTCGGAGTCCGAGCGCAGGTCCACAAAGGCGACCAGCCCGACGATGAACGAGGCCACGGAGGCAGCGGTGCCCAGCAGATGACCCCAGGCGTCAGTGGCTCTGCCGCCCAGCAGCAGCACAGCCGCGCTCGCTGCGGGGATCGCGATGATCAAGTACAACAAGTTCACGATGTGGACGCCCCTAGTACTTGAGCAAACTGGCGTCGTCGACCGAGGCCGAACGGCGGGTGCGGAAGGTGGTCATGATGATCGCCAGACCGATGACGACCTCGGCGGCCGCGACCACCATCACGAAGAACGCCGCGATCTGACCGTCGAGGTTGCCGTTCTGGCGCGCGAAGGTGACGAAGGCGAGGTTGCTGGCGTTGAGCATCAGCTCCACGCACATGAACACGACGATCGCGTTGCGACGCACGAGCACCCCGGCTGCCCCTATCGCGAACAGCAGCCCCGACAGCACCAGGAACGGGGTCGGACTCATCGCTCAGCCCTTCTCGAGCTGCTTGGACGCAGCAAGCTGGTCGGTCTCGGACTCGATCTCATGCTGCACCAGTCGGTCACCGGTCACGTCGCGCACTGTTCCCCTGGCTCGCATGACCCGGGAGATGGACAGCTCCGAGACGCTGCCGTCCGGCAGCAAAGCCGGTGTGTCCACCGAGTTGTGGCGGGCGAACATGCCTGGGCTCGGCAATGGACCGGGGTGTATCCCCCGGTCGGCGTAGTCGCGCATGCGCTGCAGCACCAGGTCTCGCTGCGTCTCCTTGGGCGCCAGGCGTTCGCGGTGCGCCAGCACCATGGCACCGAGCGCCGCGGTGATCAGCAGGGCGCTGGTGACCTCGAAGGCGAAGACATACCTGCTGAACAGCAGCTTGGCCACGCCAGGGATGTTGCCGTCGACGTTGGCTGCATCGAGACCGACGCTTGCGCCGTACGCCGTCTGGGCGACGCCGGCGATCACCAGCAGCCCGAAGACGATCGCGATGACCACGGCCGCCACGCGCTGCCCGCGCAGCGTCTCGACGAGTGAGTCCGAGGAGTCCACGCCCACGAGCATCAACACGAACAAGAAGAGCATCAACACGGCACCGGTGTAGACGATGATCTGCACCGCGAAGAGGAAGGGCGCGTCGAGCGCCGCGTACAGCACGGCAAGACTCACCATGACCACCGCCAACATCAGCGCGGAGTGCACCGCCTTGCGGACGATGACCATGCCCAGCGAGCACACCACCATGAGCGGAGCCAGCACCCAGAACGCGATCACGCGGGCACCTCGCCCTCGGTGGCCGACTCGCGGGTCACCACGCCCGCCCCCAGGTAGTAGTCCGCCTCCTCACCAAGCCGCATCGCGTGCGGCGGCTCCTCCATGCCGGGCAGCAGTGGCGCGAGCAGGTCGGTCTTCTCATAGATCAGGTCGGCCCGCGACGAGTCGGCCAGCTCGTACTCGTTGGCCATGGTGAGCGCCCTGGTGGGACACGCCTCGATGCACAGCCCGCACAGGATGCAGCGCAGGTAGTTGATCTGGTAGACGCGCCCGTAGCGCTCACCGGGCGAGAACCGCTCCCCGCCGGCATCGTCGTTGTTGGCACCCTCGACATAGATCGCGTCAGCAGGACAGGCCCAGGCGCACAGCTCGCAGCCGATGCACTTCTCGAGCCCGTCGGGCCACCGGTTGAGCTGGTGGCGGCCGTGGAAGCGCGGGGCGGTCGGCGTCTTCTCGAACGGGTACTGCTCCGTCACAACCTTGCGGAACATTGTGCGGAACGTCACCCCGAATCCGGCCACCGGGTCCCAGAGCTGTTCTTTGAGGCTAGCCACGGATGCTCTCCCGTCCCGGCATGGGCGGCACCGGATAACCACCGGCGAACGCGTCGAAGTCGTCGGGCCCGACGGGCGTCTCGTCGTCGGCGTCACCGTCACCCTCAGGGAGGAAGCTGAGCGCCACCAGGACCAGCAGCGCCACTGCGGCCGCCGCGAACAGGTAGGTCCGGTTGATGTTGCCCTCGAGGCTGATCGCCCGGATCGTGCCGACCGCCAGGATCCACACCAGCGCGACCGGGATGAGCACCTTCCATCCCAGCTTCATGAACTGGTCGTAGCGCATCCGCGGCAGCGTTCCTCTCAGCCAGATGAAGAAGAAGACGAAGATCAGCACCTTGCCGAGGAACCACAGCGCCGGCCAGTAACCCTCGTTGGCGCCCTCCCACAGCGACAGGGGCCACGGCGCTCGCCACCCACCCAGAAACATGGTGGTGGCGAGCATGGACACCGTCACCATGTTGATGTACTCCGCGAGGAAGAAGAACGCGAACTTGATCGAGGAGTACTCGGTGTGGAACCCGCCGACGAGCTCACCCTCGGCTTCGGGGAGGTCGAACGGAGCGCGGTTCGTCTCACCGACCATCGCGACCATGTAGATGACGAAGGACGGAAGCAAGATGACCCCGAACCAGATGTCCTGCTGGGCGTCCACGATGCCGGAGGTGGACATCGATCCCGCGTAGAGGAAGACCGCCACGAACGACAGTCCCATCGCCACCTCGTAGGAGATGATCTGCGCCGACGACCTCAACGCACCCAGCAGCGAGTACGTCGATCCCGACGACCAGCCGGCAAGGACGATGCCGTAGATGCCGACCGAGGCGATGGCCAGCACGTACAGCACACCGACCGGCAGGTCGGTCAGCTGCAACGGGGTGCGCACATCGCTGAACGGAACCCTGACCACTGGACCGAAGGGCATGACAGCCACCGCCATGAAGGCGGGAATGGCAGCCAGCAACGGTGCGGCGATGAAGACGACCTTGTCGACCGCCTTGGGCACGAGATCTTCCTTGAGCATGAGCTTCACGCCATCGGCCAGGCTCTGGAGCAGACCGAACGGGCCGTGCACATTGGGGCCGAGGCGGTGCTGCATGCGCGCCACGACCCTGCGCTCGAACCAGATGTTGAACAACGTGAACACCAACATGATGACGAATGCGAGCACGACCTTGATGAGCACGACCCACCAGGGGTCCTGTCCGAAGACACTCAGGTCTTCATCGGCGAGAGTGACGGTGGCGGTCACAAGGCGGCACCCCCTTCGATGCGTACGACGGAGCCGGGAAGGGCACGAAGGCGCCTGACCCCGCCGCTGTTCGCGGGCAGCCAGACGACGTCGTCGGCGATGTCACCGGTGACCGACGGCACGGTGACCGAGCCGTGATCCGTGGATACTGTGACCCGGCCACCGGCGTGAAGGCCGAGATCGGCAAGCGCTGTAGCGGACAAGACGGCGACCGGTGCCCGGCCGGTGGCCTGCAGAAACGGTTCGCCGTCGACACCGCGTGAGTGGTCGATCAGCGTGCGCCAGCTCGACAGGACCTTCTCGCCACTGCCGGTCTCCGCCGGCGGGGTAGGGCTGGTCGGGGACATCTCGACCCGCGAGCCGTCCCACGGACCGAGCTCCTGCATCTCCGCACGAGCTCCGTCCGACGTGCGGAAACCCAGCGGCCGGTCGAGCTCGTCGGCGATGCCGGAGAGCACCCGGATGTCGCCGAGTGCGGTCGTGTCCACCACCTGGTCGAAGAAGCGCACCCGACCCTCCCAGTTGACGAAGGACCCAGACTTCTCGGCCATCGCGGCGACCGGCAGCACGACGTCGGCACGCTCGGTGACCGCGGACGTCCTCACCTCGAGACTGACCAGGAACGGTACGGCGTTGAGGGCCGCCAGCGCGGCAGGGGGGTCGGCCAGGTCGTCGACCTCGACTCCAGCGACCACGAGAGCCTGCAGCTCACCAGCGGATGCCGCGGCGAGGATCTGGTCGGTGTCGCGGCCCGGGGTGGAGGACACGACGTCGACACCCCATGTCGCGGCCAGGTCGACCCGTGCCTCCGCGGAGCTGAGCGGTCGGGCGCCAGGCAGCAGGTTGGGCAGCAGGCCGGTCTCGATCGCCCCCCGCTCTCCCGCGCGCCTCGGCACCCAGGCCAGCTTCGCACCGGTCGAGCCGGCCAGTGCGGCGACCGCAGTGAGCGCTCCCGGCGTCGTCGCGGCACGCTCACCCACGAGGATCACTCCTCCGCGGTCGAGGGCCACCTCGCCATCGGCCGCCACCGAGGAGATCGCTGCCACCTCGGAGCCTGGTCGTGCCCGCACCAACGTGCCGCTCAGCTTCTCGAGCCCACGTGAGGTGTGCGACGCGACGGAGTAGACCCGGGTGCCGTGACCACGGACCGCCTTGCGCAACCGCAGGAAGATGATCGGCGACTCCTCCTCCGGCTCGAACCCGATCAGCACCACGGCGTTGGCGTGCTCGAGGTCGTCGTAGGTCACCATCGGCTGCGTCGCCACGTGGGCAGCCAGGAAGTCAGCCTCCTCGGCCGACAGCGGCCGAGCACGGAAGTCGACGTCGTTGCTGCCGATGACCGCCCGGGCGAACTTGCCGTAGGCATAGGCATCCTCACCGGTGAGCCTGCCGCCGGTGAGGACGCCGACCGCGCTCTGAGCTGCCCTCAAGCCTCGGGCGGCGACGACGAACGCCTCCGGCCACGACGCGACCCGCAGCTCACCTGACTCCTCGTCGCGGACCATCGGACGCGTCAGGCGGTCGGGCTGGCGGTCGTAGGTGAAACCGAAGCGCCCCTTGTCGCAGTTCCACTCCTCGTTGACCGCCGGGTCGTTGCCCGCCAGCCGTCGGGTGACCTTGCCGCGGCGATGGTCGGTGCGCAGCGCACACCCCGACGCGCAGTGCTCGCAGACCGTGGAGGTGGAGACCAGGTCGAAGGGTCGGGCCCGGAACCGGTATGCCGCAGAGGTCAGCGCGCCCACCGGGCAGATCTGGATGGTGTTCCCGGAGAAGTAGGACTCGAACGGCTCCTTCTCGTAGATGCCGACCTGCTGCAGGGCGCCGCGCTCGACCAGTGCGATGAAGGGGTCGCCGGCGATCTGCTCGCTGAACCTCGTGCACCGCGCGCACAGCACACAGCGCTCGCGGTCCAGCAGGATCTGGGCGGAGATCTTGATCGGCTTGGTGAACGTGCGCTTGGTCTCGGTGAACCGGGTCTCGCCACGGCCGTTGGTCAACGCCTGGTTCTGCAGCGGACACTCGCCACCCTTGTCGCAGACCGGACAGTCCAGTGGATGGTTGATCAGCAGGAACTCCATGTTGCCCTGCTGCGCCTTGTCCGCGACGGGCGACGAGTGCTGCGTGCGGACGACCATGCCGGCGGCGACAGTCAAGGTGCACGAGGCCTGCGGCTTCGGGAGAGGCCGTCCGTTTCCTGCGTCGGGCACCTCTACGAGGCACTGACGGCAGGCGCCCACCGGGTCGAGGAGCGGGTGGTCGCAGAAGCGGGGGATCTGGACCCCGATCTGCTCGGCGGCACGGATCACCAATGTGCCCTCGGGCACCGTCACCTCGAGGTCGTCGATGGTCAAGGTGACAGTTGTGACGTCCTGCTCGACGGCCTGGTCGATCGTCATACGGTCGCTCCGGCAGTGGCGAACAGAGTTGCTGGCAGCGGGTCGAACGGGCAGCGGCCCAGTCTCAGGTGCTCGATGTACTCGTCGCGGAAGAACTGGATCGACGAGGTGATCGGGGAAGTCGCACCGTCAGCGAGCGCGCAGAACGACCGCCCGAGGATGTTGTCGCAGAGGTCCACAAGCGTCTCGAGGTCGCTCTCGCTGCCCTGGCCGTGCTCGAGCCGGTGCAGGGTCTGCACCAGCCACCAGGTGCCCTCACGGCACGGCGTGCACTTGCCGCAGGACTCGTGCTTGTAGAACTCCGTCCAGCGCAGCACGGCACGCACGACGCAGGTCGTCTCGTCGAAGATCTGTAGCGCCTTGGTGCCGAGCATCGAGCCCGCGCTCGTGACGCTCTCGTAGTCCAGGGGCACGTCCAGGTGCTCGGCCGTGAGGATCGGGGTGGACGACCCACCAGGCGTCCAGAACTTCAGCTGGTGCCCCTCGCGCACCCCACCGGAGAGGTCGAGCAGTTCGCGCAGCGTGATACCCAACGGAGCCTCGTACTGACCGGGGGTCGTGACGTGGCCCGACAAGGAGTAGATCGTCATGCCCTTGCTCTTGTCGGTGCCCATCGCGGAGAACCAGTCGGCGCCGTTCTCGACGATGCACGGCACCGAGGCGATCGACTCGACGTTGTTGATGACGGTCGGCGACGCGTAGAGCCCAGCGACGGCCGGGAAGGGCGGCCGCAGCCGAGGTTGTCCTCGGCGTCCCTCGAGCGAGTCGAGCAGTGCTGTCTCCTCGCCACAGATGTAAGCACCCGCGCCGGCGTGCACGATGAGCTCGAGCTCGTAACCGGAACCGTGGATGTCCTTGCCCAGGTGACCGGCGAGATAGGCCTCCTGCACGGCCCGCTGCAGCCGGCGAACGAAGTGCAGGACCTCGCCGCGCACGTAGATGAAGGCGTAGCTCGCCCGGATGGCGAACGACGAGATGATCACGCCTTCGACCAGCGTGTGGGGGCTCGCCATCATGAGCGGGATGTCCTTGCAGGTGCCCGGCTCGGACTCGTCGGCGTTGACCACGAGATAGTGCGGCTTGTCGTCACCCTGGGGGATGAAGCCCCACTTCATACCGGTGGGGAAGCCCGCACCGCCGCGTCCGCGCAGTCCGGAGTCCTTGACCAGCTGGATCAGGTCGTCGGGGTGGGCCGCCAGCGCGGTGCGCAGTGCGCCGTAGCCCCCGCGGTCCTCGTACGCCGACAGCGTCCACGCCCGGTCCTGGTCCCAGTTGTCGGTGAGGACCGGTGTGAGCAGATCGGTCACTTGGCTTGGCTCCCCTCGCCGGTACGGTGTTCGGCATCGGAGTGAGCGATCTCGATCTCGCTGTCTCCGGAGTACGCCGACTGCTCGGCCGCTTCTCTGGAGCTCGTCTCGGCGCCGGTCGCCGAGCCCGCGCTGGTCGACGGTGCGGTCCAGCCGTTCTGGCGCGCCAGGGCGAGCCCGGCCAGCGTTGCCGCCCCGGCGGCAGGACCCTGGTCGGCCCGGTCGTCGGGAAATCCGGCCAGCACGCGCTCGGCCTCGCGCCAGGTGCAGAGGCGTGCCCCGCGGGTGGCCTGGACCGTCGTACCGCTGCGCAGCGCGTCGACCAGCTCCACGGCCGACTCGGGGGTCTGGTTGTCGAAGAACTCCCAGTTGACCATCACGACCGGCGCGTAGTCGCACGCGGCGTTGCACTCGACGTGCTCAAGGGTGATCGCGCCGTCCTCGGTCGTCTCGTCGTTGCCGACGTCGAGATGGTCCTCCAGGCGCTGGAAGATGAGGTCGCCGCCCATCACCGCGCACAGCGTGTTGGTGCAGACACCCACGTGGTAGGTCCCCACCGGACGGCGCTTGTACATGGTGTAGAACGTCGCGACCGCAGACACCTCGGCCGCGGTGAGGTCGAGTATGTCGGCGCACGCCTCGATGCCTGCCGCTGTCACGAAGCCCTCGACGCTCTGAACGAGGTGCAGCATCGGCAGCAGGGCAGACCGCGCCTGGGGGTAGCGACCAGCGACCTCGCGGAGCTCGGTCTTCGTCTGCTCGGGAAGCAGCCGAGCCGCCGCGTGGTCGGGCAGGGCGGCAGCCGGGCTCTGGACGTTGGTCATCGGTCCACACCACCCATGACCGGATCCAGGCTCGCCACCGCGACGATGACGTCAGCGATCTGGCCGCCCTCGCTCATCGCGGGCGCCGCCTGCAGGTTGGCGAACGACGGGTCGCGGAAGTGCGCGCGGTAGGGGCGGGTGCCGCCGTCGGAGACGAGGTGGCAGGCGAGCTCGCCGCGGGGGGACTCCACAGCGGAGTAGACCTGTCCGGCAGGGACCCGGTAGCCCTCGGTGACGAGCTTGAAGTGGTGGATGAGCGCCTCCATGGACTCGCCCATGATGTGACGGATGTGGTTCAGCGAGTTGCCGATGCCGTCGGACCCGACCGCGAGCTGGCTGGGCCAGCCGATCTTCTTGTCACCGATCATCACCGGCGCCCCGACCAGACCCTGCAGGCGGTGAGCGGCCTGCTCGATGATGCGGAGCGACTCCCACATCTCGGCGAGGCGGATGCGGAAGCGGCCGTATGCATCGGCGGTGTCCCACGTGGGGACGTCGAACTCGTAGTCCTCGTAACCGCTGTAGGGCTGCTTCTTGCGAAGGTCCCAGTCGAAGCCCGTGGACCGCAGCACTGGTCCGGTGATGCCGAGTGCGAGGCAGCCGGCCAGGTCGAGATAGCCGACGTCGACCAGGCGGCCCCTGAAGATGGGGTTGGCGTTGCAGAGGTCGGCATACTCCTTCAGCCGCTTCTTCATGAGCGCCAGGAAGTCGTCGATCTGCTCGAGCGCTCCCGGCGGCATGTCCTGAGCGACACCGCCTGGCCGGATGAAGGCGTGGTTCATGCGCAGGCCGGTGATCAGCTCGAACAGGTCCAGGCACAGCTCGCGCTCGCGGAAGCCGATGGTCATCACGGTGAGCGCGCCGATCTCCATGCCACCGGTCGCGATGGCCACCAGGTGTGAGGAGATGCGGTTGATCTCCATGAGGAGCACCCGCATCACCTGGGCCTTCTCGGGCACGTCGTGCACGATGTCGAGCAGGCGCTCGACACCCATGCTGTAGGCCGCCTCGTTGTAGAAGGGCGACAGGTAGTCCATCCGGGTACAGAACGTGACTCCCTGTGTCCAGTTGCGGTACTCCATGTTCTTCTCGATGCCGGTGTGGAGGTAGCCGATACCGCATCGGCACTCCTTGACTGTCTCGCCGTCGAGCTCCAGGATCAGCCGCAGCACGCCATGGGTGGACGGGTGCTGCGGGCCCATGTTGACGACTACCCGCTCGTCTGACTCGAAGTCGACGCCGGCCACCACGGAGTCCCAGTCCTGACCCGTGACGGTGAAGACCTTGCCCGAGGTGGTGGCCTGCTCGGCAGCGGCGTAGGGGTCGTGCAGGGTGTCTGTCATCAGGTGTATGACCTCCGCTGGTCGGGCGGTGGGATCGACGCGCCCTTGTACTCGACCGGGATGCCGCCAAGAGGATAATCCTTGCGCTGCGGGTGCCCGGGCCAGTCGTCGGGCATCTCGATCCGGGTGAGCGCGGGATGCCCGTCGAAGATGATGCCGAAGAAGTCGTAGGTCTCACGCTCGTGCCAGTCGCAGGTGGGGTAGACGGCCACCGCCGACGGGACGTGCGGGTCGTCGTCGGGGCAGGTCGCCTCGACCCGGATGCGACGGTTGTGGGTCATCGACAGCAGGTGGTAGACCGCGTGCAGCTCTGCCCCGGTCTGGTGGGGGTAGTGCACACCGCTCACTCCGCTGCAGAGCTCGAAGCGCAGCGCCGGGTCGTCGCGCAGGTGCTGCAGAACGACGGCGAGCTGCTCGCGCTGGACGTGGAAGGTGATCTCGCCGCGATGCACCACCACCTTGCTGAGCGCTGCCATCGTGCCGGCGGCTCCCAGAGCCGACTCGAGGCGGTCGGCGACGGCGTCGAACCATCCGCCGTACGGCCGCTCGGTGGTCCCCGGGATGGCGACCGGCCGGGTCAGCCCGCTGTAGCCGGAGGTGTCCCCGGTCCCGTGGACGCCGAACATGCCGTGGCGTACATCGACGACGTCGAGGTCCTGGTGCGGTGGCAACGGCCCGGGGTCGTCGCTGACGATGAGGTCACCGGCCGAGTGGGACTTGTCCTGCACGGAGTGTTCTGCGGCCGGCTTGTCGTCGAGCGAGCGTTCGCCGACCGGTTTCTCCGGTACGCCGCTGGGCTGGCCCTCCGGTGGCACCTCCTCGACGTCGGCGTCGGGCTTGTCACTCATCGCAGCAGTCCAGTCATCTGCGACGTGGGGCCTGCCGCGAGGGCGGTGCGCTCACCGTCAGCGACCTCCAGCGCGCGGTGACCGCCCAGTTTGCTGTGCTGGATGTCGGCGTGCAGCTTGAGCACGGCGTCGATGAGCATCTCGGGGCGGGGCGGGCACCCAGGGAGGTACATGTCGACAGGCACGACGTGGTCGACGCCCTGCACGACGGCGTAGTTGTTGAACATGCCGCCGCTGCTGGCACACACGCCCATGGCCAGCACCCACTTGGGGTTGGCCATCTGGTCGTAGATCTGGCGCAGGACCGGCGCCATCTTCTGGCTGACCCGCCCAGCCACGATCATCAGGTCGGCCTGTCGTGGCGATGCGCGGAAAACCTCCATGCCGAAACGCGCGATGTCATAGCGCGGACCACCCGACGTCATCATCTCGATGGCGCAGCAGGCAAGACCGAAGGTGGCCGACCATAGCGATGCTTTACGAAAGTAGCCCGCAAGGTCCTCGACGGTGGCCAGCAGCACTCCTGATGGGACCTTCTCCTCGATGCCCATTTTTAGCTGCCTCGCTCTCGTCGCGTCGCGGCCGGACTCGCCACTCGCATCCAGTCAGTCCCACTCGATCCCGCCGCGACGCCATACGTAGGCGTGGGCAACGAGGACGGTGCCAATGAACAAGGCCATCTCCACCAGGCCGAAGAGCCTCATCGAGTCGAATAAGACCGCCTGGG
>JBPCRX010000034.1:0-1851 GCA_050996395.1 Nocardioidaceae bacterium | reverse complement strand
TCGTGGTGACCCACCAGGTCCCAACGGACTGGGTGGAGGCGCATCCTGACGCGCCGTTCACCTTCGTGACCGACGGCGTGGAAACGGCCATCGCGCGAGCGCAAGAGATCGCCGGTGACCTCGTCGTCACCGTCAGCGGGGGCACCATCGCCCGACAGGCACTAGAACTGGGGCTGCTCGACGGAAGTTGCGGTCGACCTGGTGCCTGTCGTCATGGGCCAAGGCAACCGACCCTTCTTCGGTGAGCTCTCAACGCAAGACGTCCCGCTCGGCAACCCGACCACCTGCATCCAAGGCGACCGCGTCACCCACCTCGTCTTCCCCGTGACGCGCAGACCGTAGCCCAAAGACTGGTGCGAGCCACGTCAACGCGTGGTCGGTTATCGGTCGAGCGCCGCGAATCGGCACCCGATAGCCGAGCCTCCACCGGACGATGCCGCAAGCGGATCCGCCAGGGAGACCGGCGTCAAGCGCCGTCGTCGTGATCTCGTGATCGGTGACGGCGCGCAGCAGCGGCGCGAATTCAGCCAGTCGCTGACGAACTTCGCACGACCCCTCCAGCGTGTTAGGAGCTCACTTCATCTCCGAACGTCTCGGCGACCAACTGGGTGTCCATGTACTCACGGACCTCATGAATGAGTTCGTCCTTGAATCGAAACACCCAGCAATAGTTGTTGTCATACCGGCGACCGTCGGGTAGTTCGTTGCGTCCCGAGTGTTCCACCAACACGAAGTCGCCGTCAGCGTGAATGAAGTGCACCTCGACGCTGGACGACGGGCTGAGCGTCTCCTCTGCTCCCCCGAACAAGTTGGCCACCACGCTCTGTTTGCCCTCGAAGGTCCGGGACCACTGGCCGACCCATCCAGCGCCACGTGACATCCTCGGCCATTGCGTCGAAAAGCGGCCGAACCCGACCCTGCGCCATTTCCCCCATGACATCCTGCACGATTCGCTTGTGGTCCATAAACCGCGACAGTACGCCCGAGCGCGCGCCCAGGATCCGGGTGCTGTGGCGGCCGCCCGTTTCCAGCGGCGGTAGGTCCCTGGCTCCCCATGGTGTCGATGAAACCCATGATCAGCGGTTCCGGAGATCGAGTTCCCCGGCAAAGAACAGCGCCGCGGCCTTATGGTCGCTTTGTCCTCCTCAAGCCCGGCGCACCTTGGCCTTCAACGCCTTGATCCCAGAGCTCCCCACTCGTGGCACCGGTGCGCTGACCGCTGTCGCCTCAGCCTGGGCACCCCCAGCGACGCACGGACTCATAGCCGACACCCAGCTGTTGGCCACCCCGCCGCCGCCGCAGTGTCAGCGAGGAGTACTCCCCGCGGTGATCCTGTAGCAGCCGCCACAGCGCGCCTTTCAGCTCGTCGACATCTTCTTCGGCAAGGTGCTCATCCTCCTGGACTCGAAGACGAGCGGCCTCAACCCTGGGGGTCTTCAAACATCGGCTGCAGCCGCTCTGGACTCGTCGGACAGCGGTCGGTCTTTCAGGGAGATTGCTGCCGGAGGAACATTCGACTTCTCGTTGCTGGCCATCGACTCGTCGGCGAACAGAGCAGCCGTGTCACGCGTACGAAGAACAGAAGGCAGGCTGGATGGGCGTCCTGATGGCGGCACGACCGGTAGTTGGGTAACCGGTCCTCCTGTCGAGCTCCACGGGTCTGCTCATTTCTTGCGGGTCGGTTCGCCAGCTCTGGCCGGCATTCTGAGCAACCTCCGCATTCGGGTCGACAACGTCGAGGCCAGGCTGAGTCGCACCGGGGACCACTTATCAGCAGATGACGCCCCACCGGCACCGATGACTTCCCAGAGGCCGGTCGGTCTTCTTTGAGAGATCGGGTGGAGCCATCAG
>JBPCRX010000104.1:0-12353 GCA_050996395.1 Nocardioidaceae bacterium | reverse complement strand
GGTCAGCCCGACCGCCGATGCCTTCACCCGCATCGGCAGGTCCTTGGACACCAAGGTCACCTCGGCGCCTTCGGCCTGCAGGTTCAACGCCACAGCCAGGATGCGGGTGTCGTTGTCACCGAGGCGGAAACCGGCCGGCAGCACGCTCTGGTCGCTGTGGTTCAGCTCGACTCGCAGCGTCCCGGTGTCCTCGCCTACCGGCACCGGCGCGTCCAGGCGGCCGTGCAGGATGCGGAGCTCGTCGAGGCTACGCAGCGCCGACCGGGCGAAGTACCCGAGCTCGGGGTGAGCCCGCTTTGCCTCGAGCTCGGTGATGACCACGACCGGGAGCACGACCTGGTGTTCGTGGAAACGCCGGAGCGCCCCGGGATCGGCCAGCAGCACGCTGGTGTCGATCACGTAGGTGCGGATGGCGGTTGTGGTCGAGCGAGAGGCTGGCGCCACGATCGGTTCTCCTCGGGGACCGCGGCGCGCATCGCCCGCCAGGTCCGGTTGTCCGGACCGGGCGAAGTCCTCAGGGCTCGATGCCTGCCCCGCTGCTCGATGCATGGTGGGCCTCCCGGAACGGCAGGCTTTCCCGCACCGCCGTCACCTCTGACGCTACGACGACCATTGCGGCAGCGTCTGAAGACACGCCCAACAGCGGGGGCGGGTCCTCAGACGCCATACCTTCGGTGGCGCGCGGTGTAGTCACGGATGGCTCGCAGGAAATCCGTGCGTCGGAAGTCGGGCCACATGGCCTCACAGAAGTAGAACTCGCTGTGTGCGCTCTGCCAGAGCAGGAAGCCGGACATGCGCTGCTCGCCCGAGGTTCGGATCACTAGATCGGGGTCGGGCTGGCCACGGGTGTAGAGATGCTCGGCGATGTGCTCCACGTCGATGAACTCGGCCAGCTCCTCGATCGTGGTGCCCTGGGCGGCGTGCTCGTGGAGCAACGACCGGACCGCGTCTGCGAGCTCGCGTCGGCCACCGTAGGCCACCGCGATGTTGACCGTCATACCGTCGACGTCGGACGTGATGTCGTATGCCGACTTGAGCTTCTCGGTGGTGTGCGAGGGCAGCAGGTCGAGTGCGCCGACGGGGTTGACCCGCCAACGACGGGTGGCCGCGAGCTTGTCGACCAGGTCCTCGACCACCCGCACGATGGAGGCGACCTCGTCTGGTGGGCGGTTGAGGTTGTCAGTGGACAGTAGCCAGAGGGTGACCAGCTCGACGTTGAGCTCGTCGCACCAGCCGAGGAACTCCTCGATCTTGTCGGCGCCCGCCGAGTAGCCACCCTCGACCTCGCCGCCCGAGGACTTGGCCCACCGGCGGTTGCCGTCGCACATGACACCGATGTGGGCAGGGATCTTGTCGGCGGGCAACCGACGCAGCAGTCGCCGCTCGTACAGGTCGTAGACGACGGCTCCCCACGGAGCGACCACGGGCTCACCTCCTGGTCGTGACGGTCGCGCTGGCGCTCGGCCCGACGCTGATCGTCACTGGCAGATTACCCAACGTTGCTCTCAGGATGTCCGATTACGGTATGGGCGTGCCCAACTCCGCCGGCGAGCTGCTGTTAGAGGCAACGCGGGAGCTCAAACCGAAGCTCCGAGGCTGGCTCCACCTGGTGACGTTCCCCCTCAGCGTGGTCGCGGGAATCGTGCTCGTTGCGCTGTCACCGAACACCCAGACACGGGTCGCTACGGCGATCTTTGCGATCTCGTCGTCGATGCTCTTCGGCAGCTCCGCACTGTTCCATCGAGGCCGCTGGAGCCCGCGCTGGCACGCTGTCATGCGACGACTCGACCACTCGAGCATCTTCTTGCTCATCGCCGGCACCTATACGCCGTTCGCCATCACGCTGCTCGAGGGTGACAGCAGGCGCATCCTGCTCGCCGTGGTCTGGACCGGCGCTCTGGCGGGCATCGCGTTCCGGGTGCTGTGGATCGGCGCCCCGCGCTGGCTCTATCTGCCCCTCTACGTGGCGATGGGCTGGGCCGCGGTGTTCTGGCTCGGCGACTTCGCCCGGGCCGGCGGCCCTGACGTGCTCGCGCTCATCGTCGTAGGCGGGCTGCTCTACTCGTTGGGCGGCCTCGTCTACGGCATCCAGAGGCCAAACCCGCTGCCGCAATGGTTCGGCTTCCACGAGGTCTTCCACAGCTGCACGATCGCCGCGTTCGTCGTCCACTACATCGGCGTCTCGATCGTGGTGTACGGCGCGGGCTGACCCCCGCCCCGCGACTTGTCAGACCCTGAGGTGGCCATAGCCACTCAAGAGTCTGACTCAGGAAAACCGGTGACACCTCAGGAAAACCGGTGACATCTCAGGAAAACGGATCACAACTCAGGTGGGTGACAAGTCCGGGCGGGTGGAGTGGATGGCCCGCCATACGCGGTGCGGAGTGCACGGCATCGGTATGTCGACGACGCCCAGGGGGCGAAGCGCGTCCAGCACCGCGTTGACGACGGCCGGGGGCGCCGCGATCGCACCGGCCTCTCCCACCCCTTTGGTCCCGAGGGAGTTGTGGGTGGCCGGCGTCGTGCGCCGGTCGGTCCGCATCGCGATGAGGTCAGCCGCCGACGGGATCGCGTACTCGGTGAAGGAGGGGGTCAAGACGTTGGCCTCGTCGTCATACGAGGCCTCCTCGAACAGTGCCTGAGCAATGCCCTGCACCACCCCGCCGTGCACCTGACCCTCGACGATCATCGGGTTGACCACGTTTCCGACGTCGTCCACGGCCACATAGTCCAGCAGGTCGACGAAGCCGGTCTCGATGTCGACCTCGACCACAGCCAGATGGGCACCGGCCGGGAAGGTGGGTGCCTCGACATCGGTCGTGCGGGTGCAGCCGAGACCCGGCTGGTAGCCCTCTCGGACCAGGTCGACGTCGTCGTAGGACGCGAGCGTGACATCGCGCAGCGTCGTCGAAGCCGACGTGCCGCGGACCGTGAACACACCGGCGTCGACCTCGAGGTCAGTGGGGTCGCACTCCAACAACCGGGCGGCCAGATCGCTCGCTCGCTCGCGGACGGCGAGTGCCGCATCGTGCAGGGCCGCCCCCACGACACCGACCGAACGCGAGCCGTAGGAGTCGAAGCCGTGCGGCGCTCGCAAGGTGTCGCCCTGCACCACTGTGACGGCGTCGACGTCCAGCCCGAGCACGCCGCCCACGATCTGCTTCCAGCTGGTCACGTGGCCGGTGCCGAAGGCCGTCGAGCCGACGATCGCCTCCGCGCCGTGTGGCGTGAGGCGCACGCTCGACGTCTCGACGTGGTCATCGTCGTACTTGGCCGCGCCGGCCCCGCACACCTCGACGTAGGTCGAGACGCCGAGCCCCAGGCGCTTGGTGGAGCCCTCGTCGTTCACCTTGCTCTGGCGTCGACGCAGGTCGGCGTAGTCACTCAGCTCGAGCATCGCGTCGGTGGTTGCGGCATAGTCGCCGACGTCGTACGTCATGCCCCCTGCGGTCCGGTAGGGGAACTGGTCGGGTTGGATCCAGTTGCGGCGGCGGAGCTCGATCGGGTCGAGGTCCAGCTCGGCCGCCAGCTCGTTGACGATGCGTTCGATCGCGTAGGTCGCCTCGGGTCGGCCCGCCCCGCGGTAGGCGCCGACGGGGGTCTTGTTGGTGAGCACGCAGCGGCAGCGGAACGAGAACTTGGGGATCTGATAGATACCGGGATACATCTTCGCGCCGCCCATCGCGGCTCCGGGCCCGATCGTCGAGGAGTAGCCGCCAACGTCGCAGGTCAGATCCACCTCCAGGCCGATGATGCGTCCGTCGCGGGTGGCCGCCAGAGCGACGTCCTGGATGAGGGCGCGCCCGTGGTAAGTCGTCTGCAGGTCCTCGCTCCGTGTCGACACCCACGCCACCGGCTGGTTGAGCGCCCGGGCGGCGAGCAGCACCACGAGCTCCTCCGGGTAGGAGAACTTGCCACCGAAGCCACCTCCCACGTCAGCGGCGATCACACGGATCCGGTCTGCCGGTATGCCGGAGCCCTCGGCCATGAGCAGCTGGACCACGTGAGGGACCTGAGTCGACACCCAGACCGTGTAGCCGTCGGCGTCGGGCTGCGCGACCGCACTGCGAGGCTCGAGCGCCGCGGGAAACAAGCGTGGTTGCTCGAACCGCCGCCGGATGACGACGTCTGCGGTGCGAAAAGCCTCGACCACGTCGCCGGAGCCGCGTCGGCTTTCCTCGACGACGTTACCGGCGACCCCCGGGTGCAGCTGGACCGCACCTTGCGCGAGGGCGCTCTCGGCATCCGCGAGCGCGGGCAGCTCGCGGTAGTCCACCTCGACGAGCTCGGCCGCATCGACGGCCGCTGCCTCGCTGCGCGCCACGACCACCGCCACAGCCTCACCGACGTACCGCACGATGTCGGTCGCCACGAGCGGGAAGCCCGCCTCGTCGTCAGCCAGCCGGGGTGTTTCCGCGCACCAGGTGGCGATCTCGGTGCCGGTCCAGGCCGCGACGACGTTGACCGCCTCACGAGCAGCGCTCACATCGACCCGGATGCGGGCGTGGGCCATCGGGCTACGGACGAACACCAGGTGCAACGTCCCGGGCGGCCGTACGTTCGACGTCCAGGTGGTGCGACCAGTGACCAGGTGGTGATCCTCGGTGCGCAGAACGCTGTCGCCGATGGTGGCGGGGCCGGTGGTCATGGCGACGAGCCTAAGCGGGCGTCCGAGGAGATGCCGCTCAGCGCACGTCAACCGGATCGGTCACCGGCAGCTCGCAGGTGAAGTGCTGACAGACGTATGCCGCTGGGCGCCCCTCGACGAGGTCACGGTGCTCCAGCAGGGGGACGGTCGGATGTCCGGGTCGGCCCTGGGCGACCACGACACCGGGGCGGGTCAGCCGGTATGCCGCTTCGACCAGCTCCTGCCGGCCCTGGTCGTTCTCGGGACCGATGACGGCGACCTGGCGTGGTCCGTCGAGCAGCGCCTCAGCTACGGCCAGCGCCTGGCCGGCGAAGCGAGGCGCCTGCTCACCGAGCCCCGACATCCGCCGCAGGAGCAGCTCCGCCCTCTGCCGAGTCGCCTCGTCACCGGTGAGTCCGTGCATTGAGAGCAGCACCGCAGCGGACATGGCCTGCCCCGACGGTGTCGCGTTGTCCGTCGCGTCCTGGGGTCGCTTGAGCAGCGTCTCGGCGTCGTCGGCGGTGTCGAAGAAGCCGCCTTCGCCGTCGCTGAAGTGGTCGAGGATGTGGCTCACCAGCCGCTGGGCGTGCTCGAGCCACCGCGAGTCCCCCGTCGCCCCGAACAAGGTCAGGAACGCATCAGCGACGCACGCATAGTCCTCGAGCACGCCCGTGTGAGTTCCGGCCACACCGTCGCGCGAGACTCGGCGCAACCGACCGAGCTCGTCCAGGTGTACGTCGACCAGCAGCTGCCCTGCTGCCACGGCGGCCTCGAGGTACTCGTCGGCGGGACCGGCAGGGCTCAGGATCATCGCCGCCTCGGCGAGCGCGGCGATCGCCAGGCCGTTCCAGGCGGCAACGACCTTGTCGTCACGAGCGGGACGGACCCGCTCGCTCCTTGCGGCCAGCAGCTGACGGACCCATCGCTGGTGGCGATCCCAGTCAGACGGGTCGGCGTCGAGGCGCAACGTCGACGTACCCCGCTCGAAGTTGCCACCCGACCGCACCCCGAACACCTCTGCCGCTGCCTGCCCCTCATCGGCGCCCAGCACCTCGGCCAGCTGCTCAGGCGACCAGACGTAGAACACGCCCTCCTCACCCTCGGAGTCCGCATCGAGGGCGGAGGCGAAGCCGCCCTCATCGGTCCGCAGCTCGCGCAGCAGGAAGTCGGCTGTCTCGCGGGCGACGCGGGCAGCGAGGGTCTCACCGGTCTGGCGGGCCCAGTGCAGGTAGACCCTCAACAGCAGCGCGTTGTCATAGAGCATCTTCTCGAAGTGAGGCACATCCCAACGCTCGTCGACGCTGTAGCGGGCGAACCCGCCACCGAGCTGGTCGTACATCCCCCCGCGTGCCATGGCGACGAGGGTGCGCCCGGCCATGCGCATTGCGTCGTTGCTGGTCGGTCGGTCACTGTCGGCGAGCCGGGCGGCCCGACGCAGCAGGAACTCGCAGACCATCGAGGGAGGGAACTTCGGTGCCGCACCGAAGCCGGCGTAGGTCTCGTCGAAGTCTCGAGCGAGCCGCTTCTGCGCCGATGCTCCCACGTCGAGCGAGTCTGATTCGGGCAGTGGCGCGCTGCGCCTCAGATGGCTCGACACTTCGGAGCCGATGCGAGTGATCTCGTCGCGGCGGTCGGTCCAGGCCATTACCACCGCGTGAAGCACCTGCAGGAAGGCCGGCATACCGTGCCGTGGTTCGAGGGGGAAGTAGGTGCCGGCGAAGAAGGGCTGCTTGTCCGCAGTGAGCAGGCAGGTCATCGGCCAGCCCCCGTGACCTGTCATCGCCTGGGTGACCTCCATGTAGATCGCGTCGATGTCCGGCCGCTCCTCACGGTCGACCTTGATCGAGACGAAGTGCTCGTTGAGGTAGTCGGCGGTCGGCTGGTGTTCGAACGACTCATGGGCCATCACGTGGCACCAGTGACAGGCGGCATAGCCGACCGAGAGGAAGACGGGGATGTCGCGCGAGCGAGCTTCCGCGAACGCCGCGTCGCTCCACTCCCACCAGTCGACGGGGTTGTCCTTGTGCTGCAGCAGATAGGGACTCGTCGCGTCGGCCAGCCGGTTGCTCATGTCTCCATCCTGCCCACTGACGGGAGGATGCGGCTCATCGCGTGGTAAGGCACTCTCGGCCAATGCCGACCCTCAGGATGTGACGAGATCGCACTGTCCCTGGGCGGATCACTGCAACCTCGTCACAGATCGCGTCGGGACGGGGCGTCGCTGCTACCGCAGGGGTGCCTGCTCCGCAGCGCGATACAAAGCCCCCAAGATGGGTACGGCGACTCGTGATGCCGCCCGAGTCCATCGCAGGCCGTTATCGCGTCGTGCGCCCGGTGGGTCGAGGCGGCATGGGCACCGTCTGGCTCTGCACCGATGAGGTGCTGCACCGTGACGTCGCGGTCAAACAAGTTGGCTCATTCCCCGGTGAGGATCCGAGCGACACCGCCCGGGCTCTGCGTGAAGCACGCTTGGCCGCCGCCCTCAACCACAAGAACGCGACCGCGATCTACGACGTGGTCGAGCACGACGGGTCAACCTGGCTCGTGATGGAGTATTTCCCGTCCCAGACGCTGTCGCAGCTCATCAAACAAGAGGGTCGGTTGCCACCGTCGCGAGCGGCGCATCTCGGCGCTCAGGTAGCAGCAGCGCTGAGCGCCGCCCACGCCCTGGGCATCGTCCACCGCGACATCAAGCCCGGCAACATCCTTGTAGGTGCCGACGACGCGGCCAAGATCAGCGACTTCGGAATCGCGCGGGGACAGCAGGACCTGCGCCTGACCCAGACCGGGATGGTGACCGGCACGCCCGCCTTCTTCTCCCCCGAGCTGGCCCGGGGTGAGGAACCGACCTTTGAATCCGACGTGTGGGCTCTCGGGATCACGCTGCACACCGCGGTCGAGGGCGAGCCGCCGTACCGGGCTGACACGAACCCGTTGGCGGTCCTTGCCGCGATCGTGCACGAGCCGCTGCCGGCTCCCGTCCACGCTGGGCCGCTGAGGGGCGCTCTGGCCGGCATGCTAGATCCGGACCCGAACCGCCGCATGACTATGAGCCAGGCGGCGACGGCGCTGGAAGACGTCGCCGTTTCGAGCGGCTACATCGACAACAGGGCATTCGGCGCTCCCAGCCCTGCCACCTCGCAGATCCCGCCCGTTGCCCCGCCAGCCAGCCAGTTGTCCGTCGAGCCGGCATACGAGCAGCCCGTCGTGGTGCCAGTGGCGTCGTACCAGGAACCGCTCGAGCCGTATGACGGTCAGCCGGCGAACTCGCGAGGGCCCAGCTGGCTGACCAGGACGGCAGTGGCCCTGCTGGGACTGCTGGTGCTGGTGGGTGGTGGCGCACTGTTGTGGGACACGCTGGCGGGAGACACTGGAGGCGCCTCGCAGTCGTCAGCAGGCGCCGCTCAAGGCAAGCCGGGCCGCGGGACGAAGCAGCCGGGCGTCTCGACGCAGTCCGACCAACCTTCGGCCTCGAACTCGCCCCCCTCGTCGGACCCGACATCGGTGGATACGCCGTCTTCGGACGCCCCGAGCACAGACGAGCCCAGTACGGACGACCCGAGCACAGACGAGCCGAGCAGACACCCACATGGGCCCACCACAGGAGATCCGGAGAGCTTCACCCTGGCGTACTTCGCCACGGTGCCGAGCAACACACAAGCCGGCTGGCAGCTGCTCACGCCGAGTTTCCGGCAGCGGCTCACACGCGACTACTACGACAGCTTCTGGGGATCGGTGGAGTCGGTAGATGTCAGCAACGTCCAGACCCTCGACGCCGAGACGGTGCAGTACGACATCGTCTACTCCTTTGACGACGGGACGCAGTCTCCGGAGACAAAGCAGCTGACGCTGCAACCGGTCGGTTCCAGCTATCGGATCGTCAGCGACACTTCAGCCGGTTGACCGCCGGTAGCCAGTTTGGGCGCCGCAAACCAGCGCTAGACCGACGGCGTCGCACCATCCTGATCGTCATCAGCATGGTCGGGCGTCGCACCGCCGGACGTGGAGTCGACGGCTCCGTCGATATCGGGGTCAGGAGAGACAGAGTCAGGAGGGGCGGTCTTGGAGGGCGGCATCTGGATGTTCCCCAGCTGGGTGTTCATGCTGCGCCAAAGCAGATAGGTGGCGACGCTCAGCGCAACCACGAGCCCCAGGGCGATCCAGCCAGGTCGCACATCGTTGGGCTCATAGGCCAACAGCACGGCAGCAGTCATACGTCCATCGTCTCTCTGCGGCCCGCATAGGACGCAGCCAGGTCCCGGACACCGGCGAAGAGGTCGTCCTCCAGAAGGTCTGTCGGCACCAGGGAGTGGACCAGCTCGTAGTCCTCACTGGGCCAGGTCTGCTGATGCACCTCGAGCGGCACCGCGAACCAGGCTCCCTCGGGGTCGATCTGGGTGGCGTGAGCCAGAAGTGCCCGGTCGCGCACCGGAAAGAACTCCGCGCACTCGATCCGCGTCGTGATGCGCTTCTCGCGCTCCGGGTCAGGCTTCCAGTCCTCGAGCCGCTCGGCGTACGGCGACTCGAGGCCACGTGCCAGCATCGCCTCGTGCAGCGCCTGGACTCGGGTGCGGTGGAAGGTGTGGTGGTAGTAGAGCTTCAGCGGTTGCCAGGGCTCACCCGCGTCTGGGTAGGCATCGGGGTCCCCCGCCTCATCCCAGGCCCTCATGGAGATCAGGTGACACATGATGTGGTCGGGGTGCGGGTAGCCGCCGTTCTCGTCATACGTCGTGATGACGTGCGGCTTGAAGGACCGAATCAGCGCGACGAGCGCCGCGGCACCTTCTTCCGGCGGAACCAGGCCGAAGCAGCCATCGGGCAGCGGAGGGGGTGGGTCACCCTCGGGCCAGCCGGAGTCCACGAAGCCCAACCAGTCCTGGGTCACGCCGAGGATCTCCCGCGCTGCCTCCATCTCCTGGCGCCTGATCTCGCTGATGTTTGCCAACACGTCCGGGCGGTCCCTCGCCGGGTTGAGGATCGAGCCGCGCTCGCCCCCCGTACAGGTGACGACGTGGACGTCGACGCCTTCGGCGACATACTTGGCCGTTGACGCTGCACCCTTGCTCGACTCGTCGTCGGGGTGAGCGTGCACGTTGAGAAGTCGAAGACCCTCGGTCACTTGTCGAACCTCACTGGCTGGTCGGCTTAGGAGACAATGGTGTCAGGCCGGACTCGGCCCGCTGCACCAACCCGTCAACCTTCAACGATAGGCAGACGTGCTCGACGACTCCGGTGCAACTGCCCCACAGCTGCCATCTCCGGGCGAACCCCGGCAGAGCATGGCTGAGCGCTACGGAGCGAGCTCGGTTCCTCGACGGCGGACCGCGATCGGTGCCGTCGTGGTGCTCGCGGCCGTGAGCCTGGCATGGCTGGTGTGGGCGGCCTGGGTGCACGCCACGCCCGCAGTGAGCGCTGAGCTGCACTCGTATGACGTGGTATCGCCTCACGAAGTGGCCGTGGTCATCGACGTCCGACGTCAGTCGCCCGACGAGGTGCAGTGCCTGGTTCGTGCGCTCGCCGAGGACCACTCGACGGTCGGGGAGCAGGTGGTACACGTCCCTGCGGGCCAGGCGGGCGACGTGCGCTTCGAGGCCACCGTCCGCACCGACCGTGAAGCGACGACGGCACTGGTGTCCGACTGCCGCTGAGCTGCATGCTTGAGCGCCGCCGTGTCTGGACCTCTCCGTGCTCGCCTCACGATTGGGGTCGGTGCCGCTCTTGTTGGTAATCTTCAGGTTTCCCCCTGCTGAACGGCTGGCCCGTCCGGCTGACCCACGCCCTAGGAGCACTCCCCGTGACGCAATCTGCTGCCGAGAGCACGGTCTGGCTGACGCGCGAGGCCTTCGACCGGCTCTGTGACGAGCTCGAGCACCTGAAGGGCCCTGCGCGCGCCGAGATCGCCCGGCGGATCGCCGAAGCTCGTGAGGAGGGCGACCTGCGCGAGAACGGCGGCTACCACGCGGCGCGCGAGGAACAGAGCAAGGCCGAGGCCAGGGTCGCGCAGCTGCAGGACATGCTTGCCCGTGCGCAGGTTGGCGAGACGCCGGACGACACCGAGGGCATCGACGCGGGCATGCAGGTCACCGTCAAGTTCACGGGTGACTCCGGCACAGAGACGTTCCTGCTAGGAGCGCGTGAGGTGCTGGCAGTGGACGACAGCGTGGCGGTGAGTGTCTACTCGCCTCAGTCGCCGCTGGGATCGGCCATCCTGGGCAAGCGGCCGGGTGACACTGCCAGCTACGCCGCTCCCAACGGCCAAAAGGTCGAGCTGGAGATCGTGGACGCGAAGCCGTTCACCGGCTGAGTCGGTCGCCGGAGCGTGCATGACTGACGAGGCTACGTCTGCCCATCCGTGCGGCCGGTCAGAAGACCGTGACGACATACCCGCATGAGCGGAGCTTGCTGAGGACGGCCTCGCGGTGCGGTTCACCTCGCATCTCCATCTGGAGCACGACGTCCACCTGGTCGAGCGGGAGAGACTCCGCGGTGCGCTCATGCACGACGTCGAGGACGTTGGCCTCCGCCTCGCTCAGTTGACCGAGCAATCGGGCGAGTCCTCCCGGACGGTCAGGGATGCGGCACCGGATCGCGAGGTAGCGGCCCCGCGCAGCCATGCCGTGTCTGAGAACCCTCATCAGCAAGATGGGGTCGACGTTGCCGCCGGACAGCACCACGACGACTGGCCCCTCGAAGTCGTGCGGCGAGTCCAGCAAAGCCGCCACGGCGGCCGCGCCGGCCGGCTCGACGATGACCTTCGCCCGCTCGATGAGTGCGAGCAGAGCCGTGGACAACGACTCCTCCGATACCGTGCGGATCTCGTCGACGAAACGTCGGACGGCGGTGAACGGCACCACTCCTGGGCAGCCAACGGCGATCCCGTCCGCCATCGTCGCCATGCCGGCCAACGGCATCGGGCGCCCGGCCTCCAGAGACGGAGGGTATGCCGCAGCGGCGTCCGCCTGCACTCCTACGACTCGCACGTCCGGGCGCAGAGCCTTGATGGCAGTCGCGATGCCGGCGATGAAGCCACCGCCTCCCATCGGGATGATCACCGTCTTGGCGTCGGGCGCCTGCTCCAGGATCTCCAGGCCACACGTGCCTTGACCGGCGACGATGTCGACGTGGTCGAAGGGGTGGATGAGCACCGCTCCGGTGTCGGTCTCGAACTGACGCGCCGCCACCAGGCACTCGTCGATCGTTGTACCCACGAACTCGACCTGGGCGCCGTAGGTGCGGGTGGCGTTCTCCTTGGGGATAGGGGCGCCGTTGGGCATGAAGACGGTGGCCTTGATACCGAGCAGCTGCGCGGCAAGCGCCACCCCTTGGGCATGGTTGCCGGCGCTGGCGGCGACGACGCCGCGGGCTCGCTCCTCATCGCTCAGCTTGGAGATGCGCAGGTAGGCGCCTCTGATCTTGAACGACCCGGTGCGCTGGAGGTTCTCGCACTTGATCTGGACGCGCTCCCCGGTCAGGGCGCTCAGCCAGCGCGAGCCTTCCCTCGGCGTCACCAGGGAAGTGCCATCGAGCGCTTGCCTGGCGGCTCGGATGTCGTCCAGGGTCACGACCGGCACGTCGTCGCCGGTGGGACTGTGGCCCGCCTCGCCGATCGGCTCGTCGGTCGGGGCGTCTGCCGCGGCGGCGGCGGAAGGCGCCGGCGCGGCCGGGACAGCGTCCTTGATGTCCCCCTCGGCAGCCTCGATGCTCGCCCCCTTAAAATGGTCCCAGG
>JBPCRX010000127.1:0-44643 GCA_050996395.1 Nocardioidaceae bacterium | reverse complement strand
TTTTTGCTTCTTTTCCCTCTTCTGCTCTCCGCTCCCTCCACCCCCCCCCCCCCCCAGGCCGGTGTCACCGGTTGTGCGGCTCGGGGTCCTGGGGGCTCGGATAGCCCAGCCATCCTGGCGGCGGTCGCGGTTCAGCGCTCTGGTGTGCGCTTGGCGCATGCGGCGTACCAGTTCGACACGGCTTCCCCCAAGGTCGAGCCGGGTCGCCCGCATCACGGTGAGGCCGTGCGCCTCGAACAGTTCCTCACGGATGTTGTCGCGGGTGTGATTGGAGATGTCACGGTGGTCGTCACCGTCGTACTCGAGCACCACACCCGACGAAGGATCGAGGGCATCTGGGTAGCCGAGGAGTCGGCCGGTCAAGTCGAACACAGCCGCGTTGACCAGCAGCGGCGGTAGGCGTGCGTCGAGCACCCATGCCAGCCGCAAACGAG
This sequence comes from Nocardioidaceae bacterium, assembly GCA_050996395.1. Classification (GTDB taxonomy): domain Bacteria; phylum Actinomycetota; class Actinomycetes; order Propionibacteriales; family Nocardioidaceae; genus JBPCRX01. The sequence continues at coordinate 44,209 of JBPCRX010000127.1, read as the reverse complement.
TTTCGGGAGGGCTACGTGATCCGGTGACAGCGAGGCGGACCGCCCGGCGGGCCTGCTGGACTCCCTTCCAACCGGCGCGTTGATCGACGTATGCAGTCAACTCGTCGAGCGTCAACAGGCCACTCGTCACAATCATGTCGATGATGACGACAGCCGCCGTCAGCGAGGCGGCCACCCGAGCCCCGTCAAACGCCGCTCTCACCGGGTTCGCGCACGGCACTCCACGTACGATGTGCCGCTCTCGGTCGTCGAAGCGCTCACGCGAAAGCCGGATGTCCGGGCGTGGTCGGAGCTGTCCCTGTGGCCCGAGGTTGAGGAGCACCGGCTCTCGGCGTAGGCGCGCGTCGAGGCCGTCGAGAAGTCGGACTCCTAGCCAGTACGCGGCCGCCCACCCACTCACCGCGCCGCCGCCGGACAGCGGTAGCAACGCGCTTGCTTCCACGACGCGCTGACCGGGTGTCCACTCCGCTACCGCAGGCACGTAGAGGCCCTGGCTCGAGCGACGCCACGAGCGGCTCCTCAGCTGTCCGCGGGTCGGCTCAGTGGTGGCATGCGCCCGGCGCACCGGAGGAGACGCGGGCGGCGGCGGCCGCAAGCGGCTGTCCCAACGGTGCGTCGGGACACTCTTGGGTGGCATCTGAGCACTGTGTTCTGACCTGTGGCCTCCGGTCATCTGCTGTGCTGCGCGATGTGGACGGTTCGAGCTTCGTTCACAGGGGCATTTTGTGACGACCTTGCAGCCTGCCAGGCCGGATCTGTGCAACAACGTCACAAGCCGGGGGGAGGTTGGGCTGGATGGGGTGGCGGCAATGCCGCGGGTGCGGAGGGCGATGGCGGAGCCGTGGGGAGGTTGGGCTGGATGGGGTGGGGGCAAGGCCGCGGGTGCGGAGGGCAATGGCGGCCCCGGGGCGGCGCCGGGCTCAGTGGGCGTCTTCGGCGGCGATGCAGGCGGTCCCAACGCGCCGGAAGCCAATGCCCTCATAGATCCGTGCCACCTCGTCGGACTGGGCCGAGCAGAAGACCGTGCTCACGCCGAGGGACAGCGCGTCCGCCGCCAGCACACAGGTGAGCTGAGCGCCGAGCCCTTGCCTGCGGTATGCCGGAAGAACCGCGATTCCGGCGAGCTCGGACACCTCGGTGACGGGGGAGTGGCTGCCTCCGCCGACGGGACCGAGCTCGGACACCTCGGCGACAGGGGAGTGGCCGAGGTCGGCATCCTCATTCGCGAACGCTGCCGCCAGCCGGACCCATCCGTCTCGCAGCGAGCTGACCAGGTTGTCGCTGACGTCGTCCGGGTGGTCAGCGACATGAGCGTCGCGAGCCTTGATGCCCGCTTCGCCCCTCGCGGTCCCGCCCTGGGTGAAGCTGACGTGCACCGCCGCCCGGCTGGCGGCCACCACGTCGAGCTCTGTCGGCTCCAGAACCCGAGCAGTGCCCATGGCAGTGGCGGCCGGCCTCCGTGGCTGGCCGTCGAGGACCAGCAGAGGGCAGCTCTCGACGAACAGCCCAGCTTCACGAGCCACCTCGACCAGACCAGGAGTGACCTCGTCGACCCACTCGAGGCTGCGCGGTACGTCGAGCTCACGCTGGCGGGCCAGCACATCCCGCACGTCAGCGGTGGTGGCAGACTGCTCCCCGCCCAGCACGGGTCGGGCGTAGTAGGGCCAGCCGACGCGCGCCACGAACAGCGTGAAGGGACCTAGCTCCTCGGTACGGCTTCGGCGCCGCGGAACGGCGTCGTAGTAGGACTCCAGGCGCTGCAGGGTGGCTGACTCAGACGTCATACCGGCGAGGATGTCACGTCGCCCAGCGACAAGCCCATCCGATTTTGGCGGCCGCAGGAGGTGGCGTCCGCTGCTCAGCCGCTCGCCCCCCGGCACAATGACAGGGTGAACCTCTACCGCGACGAGGCGATCGTGCTGCGCACCCAGAAGCTGGGTGAGGCGGACCACATCGTCACGCTGCTCACCCGCAACACCGGACGCGTTCGCGCGGTGGGCAAGGGCGTACGTCGCACGAGGTCCAAGTTCGGTGCACGCCTCGAGCCGTTCATGCACGTCGACGCGCAGCTTGCGCGTGGCAGATCCCTCGACGTGGTGACGCAGGTCGAGACGCTGTCGGCGTTCGGCGAGGCGATCGCCGACGACTACGGCCGCTACACGGCAGGGACCGCCATGCTCGAGACCGCCGAGCGGCTTGTCGCCGAGGAGATGGAACCTGCCGTCCAGCAGTACCTGCTGCTGCTGGCGGCGCTGCGGGTGCTCGCCGCGGGCGAGCGCGAACCTGGCCTGGTGCTCGACTCGTTCCTGCTGCGATCGCTGGCGATTGCCGGGTACGCACCCAGCTTCGACGCCTGCGCCCGCTGCGGTGACGCCGGGCCGCACCGCAGTTTCAGCGCCGGCGCGGGCGGCATGCTCTGCTCGAGGTGCCGCACTCCTGGGACAGCCAACCCGGCAGCTGAGACGGTCAGCCTCCTTGGAGCCCTTCTCGCCGGTGACTGGTCGACCGCGCAAGGCGTCGAGGTGCGCTACCGCAAGCCGGCCAGTGGCATCGTGGCGGCCTACCTCCAGTGGCATCTCGAGCGCGGGTTGCGCTCACTCGTGCACGTCGAACGCTGAGCCACCTGGCAGAGTTGGACACGTGCCCGAGCCGCCGGCGTTCACCGACCCACCGCAGCTGCCCGAGGAGCTCATCCCGAGGCACGTGGCGGTCATCATGGACGGCAACGGTCGTTGGGCCCGGGCGCGTGGGCTGCCTCGCACGGCTGGCCACGAGCGTGGAGAGGCGGCGCTGTTCGACCTGGTCGAGGGCGCGATCGCCGCCGGAGTCAGCTGTGTCTCGGCCTACGCCTTCTCGACGGAGAACTGGCGGCGCTCACCGGACGAGGTGCGCTTCCTGATGGGCTTCAACCGCGACGTGATCCGCCGGCGGCGCGACGAGATGAACGCCATGGGCGTGCGGGTGCGCTGGGCAGGGCGGCGGCCCCGCCTTTGGGCCTCTGTCATCAAGGAGCTGCAGGTTGCCGAGGAGATGACGCGCCACAACACGGTGCTGACTCTCACGATGTGCGTGAACTATGGCGGACGTGCCGAGCTGGCCGATGCCGCCCAGCGGCTCGCGCGGCAGGCAGCCGCGGGTGACCTCGACCCCGAGAAGGTCGACGAACGCTCCCTCGCGGGGGCGCTCTACGTGCCCGACCTGCCCGACGTCGACATGGTGCTGCGCACATCGGGAGAGCAGCGTTTCAGCAACTTCTTGCTCTGGCAGTCCGCGTATGCCGAGATGGTGTTCATGAACGTGCTGTGGCCGGACGTCACGCGTCACACGCTCTACGAGGCAATCGACGTCTACGCGCGCCGGGACCGACGCTATGGCACCGCCTGACTACGCTCGAAGCGTGCCCCGCGTCGATGCTCCAGCGCTGTTCGATGATCCGACCCTGCAGTGGCGTGGAGTGTCACCGCGGTTGCTGACCGAGCGTCGAATGCTGCTCTGCGTTGTGCTGGTCGCGGCGGTGGCGGTGCTCGGCCTGGGCGTCACAGCTCACCAGCTGACCGGGGCGCCGCTGTGGCCGTTCGCCGCGGTCGCCGGAGCCTTGCTGGCGGTGACGGCGCTCGGCTGGTTCCTCGTGGTGCCTCGTCAGGTGCGCTCCTGGGGGTATGCCGAGGCCGACGAGGACCTACTGGTACGTCGCGGACGGCTGGTGCGCCGGCTGACCGTGGTGCCGTACGGCCGCATGCAGGTGATCGAGGTTCGCGCCAACCCCATCTCGCAGCGCCTCGGCATAGCGACCGTCGAGCTCGTCACCGCGTCGGCCACCACCGACGCCTCCATCCCGGGTGTGGAGTTCGCCGCCGCCTACGAGCTCCGCGAGCGACTGGCCGCCAAGGGTGAGGCGTCAGCCGCCGGGCTATGACCTCGGCGCGACCATGATGTCCGATTCAGCGACCGAGCCGCCTACGACGTCCGTGGGCGAAGCGGCGCTGGCCGAGGCGCCGGCGGCCGGCGGCCACGAAGCGGCGGTGGCGGACATCGCGGCGACTGACCTGCGCCGGTTGCACCCCGTCACGCCGCTCCTGCGGTCCTGGCGACTCGTCGGCTTCGCCGGTGCTATCGGCTTCGGCGTGTTCCGCGACGAGCTCGACCGGCTGGCATGGGTCTGGCATGCGCTGAACGGTGACGTCGAGGTCTCCGTTCTCCTCAAGGGGCTTGCGGCCCTGCTGGGGGTCGCGGTGATAAGCCTGGCCGGCGCCTGGTGGTCCTGGCGGACCACAGGGTTCGCCATCGTCACCGACAGGGGCGGGATGAGCACGCTGCTCTACCACCGTGGGTGGGTCGTGACGCAGCGCAGCCAGGTGCGGCTCAACCGGGTGCAGTCGGTGGACGTCAACCAGCCGATTGTCGCCAGGCTGTGTGGTCTTGCCACGGTGCGCCTCGAGATGGCCGCCGGCGAGGACGCGTCGGTGGAGCTGGCGTATCTGTCCGCCTCTGAGGCCTGGGCGCTGCGCCGGGAGATCCTTCGGCATACCTCCGGAACTGTTGCCGCGTCCGTCGAGTCCTCGCCGACGACGCACCTGGAGCACGCATCACTGGTGGCGGAGATCTCCACACTCAGGCTCGTCCAGGCGAACCTGCTCGAGGGAGTGGCCGGCTGGGTGCTCCTCGTCGTGTGGGTTGTGGCGCTTGTCGTCACGCCGTTCATCTGGGGCACGACGGCGCTGGTGGCCGGTCTGTCTGGCATCCTGCCCGTCACTTTGGCGATCCTCAGCCAGACACGTCGGCAGGTGCGCTCGATCATGCGCGACGCGAACTTCCGTCTGCACCGCACGGAGAACGGCATCAGCATCAGCTCGGGACTGACGTCGACCGTGCACCGCACCATCGACTACGACCGCATCCAGGGCGTGCGACTGGTCGAGCCGTTCTGGTGGCGGCGGCTCGGGTGGGCGTCGGTCCGGGTTGACATCGCGGGCGCCAAGAAGGACGAGGATGGCGCCTCTCTCATGCCCGTCGCCGCACGCTCGCAGGCTCTCACCCTGATCACGGACGTGACGGGGGAGAGGCTGGACGAGGCACCTTTCGCCCCGGCCGGCGCCGGTTCTCGGCGGCTGGATCCCTTCGGCTGGCGCTGGCTGGGGGTCGCGCTGCTGGATCGAGGTGCGGTACGCCGGTATGGGCGCCTGCATCGCTCGAGCGCCTACGTGCCCTATGCCAGGGTGCAGAGCGTCTCCGCCGAACAGGGATGGCTGCAGCGACGCCTCGACCTGGCGACGGTGCATCTGGACCTGCCACGAGGTGCCCAGCGCTGGACGGCTCGACACCGGGCGCACGCCGACGCGGCGGACCTGGTCGTGACCTTGGAACGGCTTGCGCGTCTGCATCGCTTGGCGGCTGACCCGGCCGATCGCGCTCCTCAGGCGTGATCAGGCTGGGGCAGCACCCGGCGGGCGTTCCGGCACAGCGCCGACGCGGCTGGCCGTGAGCACCACAACCACCTGGCCGTCGTCCACCTCGACCGGGTAGCGGCGCAGGTTCGGGACGCTGCCGAAAAGCGGCTTGCCGGTGAGGAGGTCGAACTCCCATCCATGCCACGGGCAGGCGAGGATCTCGCCCTCACGTCCCCATCTGTACTCACCCGGTGAGGACGGCAGCGTCGTGCCTCCCACGCGCCCGAGGCACACAGGTCCGAGCTCGTGCGGGCACACGTTCAGCACCGCGACGTAGCGGCCGTCGACGTTGAAGACTCCGATGGACTGACCGTCGACGTCCACGATCGTGCGCGAACCGGGCGGGAGCTCGTCCACGGTGGCGAGCACCCGCCGCGTCCGACGAGGAGCGGCCTCAGCCAAGACCGGCCGCAGTCTGCTGTATGCCGCCCGAGCTGTGAGGGAGCGCAACCGCTTGGGCGGCTGACGGTAGCCGGTACAGCTCACGAGCGGTCTCGCTCAACACTCGGGACCGCATCGCCGCGGGGAACGGGCGGGCGGCGAAGTCAGGCGTGTCACCGTCCCAGTGCGGGAAGTCGCTGGAGAACATCAACATGTGCTCGACGTCGAACATGTCGAGGACGGCTGCGAAGTGCTTGGGGTTGTCCGGCTCCTCGAGCGGTTGCGTCGTCAGCAGGATGTGCTCGGAGACGATCGCGCTCGGCGGGCGCGTCAGCCACGGTGTCGTCTGCCGCAGCGCCTTCCAGTTCTTGTCGAAGCGCCACAGCAGCGGCGGCAACCAGGAGACGCCGCCCTCGACGAGGACCACCTTCAGCGTGGGGAACTTGGTGAACACCCCCTCGGTGACGAGGCTGATGAGGTGCGCGATGTAGCTGCCGACCAGGCCGGTATGCCACTCGAAGTAGCTCGACGGGTATCCGGCAGCAGTCGGGGCGCCAGACACACCCACCCCCTCGGAGCCGGGATGGATCGCCACCGGCAGGTCGTGTGCCGCAGCCGCGGCGAAGATCGGATGGTGGAAGCGCTGGCCGTACGGCATCCGGGCGGCGCTGGGAAGCAGCACCTGCACGAAGCCAGGGTGGTCGCCGTAGCGGTGGATCTCCCTGGCGGCGAGCTCCGGGTCACCCGGGGAGACGACCAGCGCGGCGCGAAGACGCGGGTCTGTCGGGAGCCAGTCGTGAGCCACCACGTCGTTGCACGCCGAGACGACTGCCGCGGCGAAGTCGGGCTCGGGAGAGAGCCCGACGTGCAGCGTTCCCTCGCAGTTCAAGACGGCGTACTCGATTCCGTACTTGTCGAGGAAGTACCGTCCCAGCGATCCGGGGCTGGCCTCGATGCGCTCGCCCTGCGGGGTGACGGCGTCGGATCTCATGACGCCGTTCGGGTTCCAGTAGCCGAGGTGGCCGGCACCACGGTTGCCGGTGGCGTAACGCCGGCGCCATGGCTCGGGCATGAAGTCCAGCATGCGCTCGCCGTCCGGCACCGGATGCACGTCGCTGTCGATGATCGGTAGCTCATCCATCGCTGCCTCGCGTTCGCCTCTCATCGCGTTCGCCGGTCGGAGCTTGGGTCGCAGCGCCGGTCACAGCCAGCCTGCGACGCGCGCTGCGGCCGCCCCGGCCACGAGCGCAATCATCAGACCCCGTACCAGGCGAGCTGATGTGGTGAGGGCCGGCCAGGAAAGATAGGCCAACCATGCCACGAAGAGCGTCACAGCACCGAAAGCAGGCAGCGCGAAGACCAGTGGGGCAGACAAGCCCACGAGCATGGCCGCCAGCACCGCGGCAGGCACCGCCAGCGGCGGCAATCTGGAGATCCACAGGAGCATCACCCGGCTGGCGGGAGTGACGCGGCCTCGCAGGCCGCCCATGGTCTTGGCGGTGGCGTCGTCGGAGCCGCTCCGGCTTGCTCCGGCTGCGCGCTTGGCGGGGTCGCCCGAGCCTCTGGGTCTCGCAGGGACCATCGTGTCAGCGTAGTGGCGGGTGGTGGAGACTGAGCCGGTGCTCGTTGTCGCCCGCTTCCGGTACGAAGAAGCTCTGGCGGACCATGCGCTCGCCGAGCTCACCTCCTGTGTGGACCAGCTCTCCCAGCGCCCTGGTTACCTGAGCGGCAGTGTGGGGCGCGCGCTAGACGACCCCACCTTGTGGCTGGTCTCGACGACATGGATGCACGTCGGTGCCTACCGCCGCGCGCTCTCGTCGTATGAGATCAAGATGTCGGTCGTCCCGCTGCTGTCGCATGCCTTGGACGAGCCGTCGGCGTACGAGGTGCTCGTCGGCGAGGGCGCCGATCCGCCAAACCGGGCCATTCCGCGCGGAAGCAACTAAGGGGGCCGTCTGGCGGTAGCCTTGTTGCCTGCTGCCCGCTCGGGTCAGCCGCCGCCGACCGCCAGCCGGATGGAGGACCACTCCGTGGCCGCTTCAGCCATCGACAACATCGTGAGCCTCTGCAAGCGCCGGGGCTACGTCTACCCGAGCGGGGAGATCTACGGCGGCACCCGCTCCGCCTGGGACTACGGACCACTGGGTGTCGAGCTCAAGGAGAACATCAAGCGTCAATGGTGGCGCTCGATGGTCACCTCCCGCGACGACGTCGTCGGGCTCGACTCGTCGGTGATCCTGCCCACCAAGACCTGGGAGGCATCAGGACACCTGGCCGTGTTCACCGACCCACTGACCGAGTGCCTGAGCTGCCACAAACGCTTCCGCGCCGACCACCTGCAGGAGGCGGTCGCCGCCAAGAAGGGGATCGACGACCCTGACTCGGTGCGCCTGGCCGAGATCGCGTGTCCCAACTGTGGCACCCGCGGCGCCTGGACCGATCCGCGGCCCTTCAACGGAATGCTGAAGACACACCTCGGGGTCGTAGAAGACGATTCCGGCCTGCACTACCTCCGGCCTGAGACGGCTCAGGGCATCTTCCTCAACTTTGTCAACGTGATGAACTCCAGCCGCAGGAGGCCACCGTTCGGCATCGCCCAGATCGGCAAGGCGTTCCGCAACGAGATCACGCCTGGCAACTTCATCTTCCGCACGCGCGAGTTCGAGATGATGGAGATGGAGTTCTTCGTTGCGCCAGGCACCGACGAGGAGTGGCACCAGACCTGGATCGACCTGCGCACCGACTGGTACGTCGACCTGGGCATCGACCGGGACAACCTGCGCCTCTTCGAGCACCCGGCCGAGAAGCGCTCCCACTACTCCAAGCGCACCGTCGACATCGAATACAGGTTCGGCTTCCAGGGCTCGCAGTGGGGCGAGCTCGAGGGGATCGCCAACCGCAGCGACTTCGACCTCACCCAGCACAGCGAGTTCTCGGGTCAGGACCTCTCGTACTTCGACCAGGCGAGCGGTGAACGCTGGGTCCCCTATGTCATCGAGCCTGCTGCTGGTGCAACCAGGTCGCTGATGGCCTTCTTGGTCGACGCCTACGCCGAGGACGAGGCCCCCAACGCCAAAGGTGGCATCGACAAACGCACAGTGCTGCGTCTCGACCCGCGGCTGGCACCGGTCAAGGCGGCGGTGCTGCCGCTCTCGCGCAACGACGACCTCACTCCCAGGGCGCAAGCGCTCGCTGCGGAGCTCCGCAGCCACTGGAACGTGGACTTCGACGACGCTGGAGCAATCGGTCGGCGCTACCGCAGGCAGGACGAGATCGGTACGCCGTACTGCGTGACCGTCGACTTCGACAGCATCGACGACCAGGCCGCCACCATCCGTGAACGTGACACCATGAAGCAGGAGCGGGTGGCCCTCGACCAGATAGCCGGCTACCTCGCCATCCGCCTGCCCGGCTGCTGACCGCGGCCGGTCGATGAGAACGCTTCGCTCTGGTGTCAACCGAGGGTTGCCGCGCAATGTGCTGGTGGTCCCTGTACTGATCACGGGCCTCCTGACCCTGTCGGGCTGTACCAACGCAGGGGGCGCCAACACGGCAGCGACGAGTCCGAGCACCACCTCCGACGTCTCGACCGCGCCCTCCGTTGCGGCGTCATCCACGGGGACTACGACAACCAACACGCCGCCGGCCCCGACGCTCGCACTGGGCCGGCGGGCCGAGGTCACCATGGTCTCCAAACGCCACAAGGCGGTGCCGGTGACGATGGCGGTGACCAACGTGCAACGCGGCAGGATCGCCGACCTTGACGCGTTCGTTCTGGGACCCCGGATTCGTCACTCCAGCGTCTTCTACGTGCATGTTCGGGTGAAGAACGCCAGCAGGCGCGAGCTCGACGGGCGGCGGGTGCTGTTGTTCGGTCAAGTGTCGGCACACCGGGTGGTGCAGCCGGTCAGATTCGGACCGTCATACCCACGCTGTGACGACACTCCGCTTCCCACCCCCTTCCGCGCCGGGGCGATCGCCCGGGTCTGCCTGGTGATGGCCGTTCCTCGCCACGGGCCGTTGCTCTCGGTGCAGTGGCGAGGTCATCGGCCAAGAGATGTCACCGTCTGGAGAACCCGGTGAAGCTTGGCCCGCTGGAGGTCACACCACCGGTCGTGCTCGCACCCATGGCCGGTGTCACCAACGCGGCGTTCCGCACCCTGTGCCGTGAGCAGGGAGCCGGCATCTACGTGTGCGAGATGATCACCAGCCGAGGACTCGTCGAAGGCGACCAAGCGACCCAGGGCATGCTCGTCTTCGACCCGGGGGAGTCGATCCGGTCCGTGCAGCTGTATGGCGTCGACCCGACACACATGTCGCTTGCCGCCAAGATCTTGTGCGGAGACCACGGCGTCGACCACATCGACCTCAACTTCGGCTGCCCCGTTCCCAAGGTGACGCGTAAGGGAGGCGGCGCTGCCTTGCCCTGGAAGCGGCGACTGCTTGGCGCCATCCTGGAGGCGACGGTCGCGGCGGCCGAGGAGTTCGGTGTGCCGGTCACGATGAAGACACGCAAGGGCATCGACGACGACCACTCCACCTACCTCGACGCAGGACGGATCGCCCAGGAGTCCGGCTGCGCGGCAATCGCCCTGCACGCCCGAACGGCGGCTCAGCACTACTCCGGCTCCGCCGACTGGGACGCGATCGGTCAGCTCGCGGCGGCCGTCGACATCCCAGTGCTCGGCAACGGCGACATCTGGGAGGCGTCAGACGCCTTGCGGATGATGGACGCGACGGGGTGCTCAGGCGTCGTCGTCGGGCGTGGCTGCCTGGGCCGGCCCTGGCTGTTCCGCGACCTGGCAGCCGCCTTCGTCGGACAGCCCGCACCTGCGCTGCCGACGCTCGGTGAGGTCGCCACCATGATGGGTCGCCACGCCGAGCTGCTCGTTGCCTATCTCGGGGAGGAGCGAGGCTGCAAGGAGTTCCGCAAGCACGTCGCGTGGTATCTCAAGGGGTTCTCCGCCGGCGGCGAGCTGCGCCGGGCCCTCGCTCTGGTGGACACCATGGCCACACTCGAGCGGCTGCTCGCCCAGCTGGACACCGCTGAGCTCTTCCCCGTCGCGGAGCTGGGCACTCCACGCGGGCGCCAGGGCAGCCCTCGCAGGGTGGCCCTCCCAGAAGGCTGGCTGCGAACCCGTGACGACCTCGCGGTCAGTTCAGATGCCGAGCTCGGGGTTTCCGGCGGGTGACGGCGTTGGCAGCCGTTTCGGCGTATGACGCGGAGGACGTTGCGCGCTACCTGGACGAACTGAACAGGTCGAGCCGGCCGACCTTCGAACGCGACCGCGCGCGCATCGTCCACTCGGCCGCGCTTCGCCGCCTGGCGGCCAAGACGCAGGTGGTCGGTCCGTCGAGCCACGACTTCGTCCGCAACCGTTTGACCCACACCCTCGAAGTCGCGCAGGTCGGGCGCGACCTCGCCTATTCCCTCGGCTGCCACCCCGACGTCGTGGAGGCGGCCTGTCTCGCCCATGATCTCGGCCACCCTCCCTTCGGGCACAACGGCGAAGCCGCGCTCGACCAGGCGGCGGCCGAGATCGGCGGGTTTGAGGGCAACGCCCAGACCTTCCGGCTGCTCACCAGGCTGGAGGCGAAGACGCTGGCGCCGAGCGGTAGAAGCCTCGGGCTCAACCTGACGCGGGCCGTGCTCGACGCCTCCATGAAGTACCCCTGGCCACGCGAGTCCGCCAGTCGGCCAAGGGACCGCCACGGCGACGGGTTGGTCCGCTCGGTGCCCAAGTTCGGCGTCTACGCCGACGACCGCGAACTCTTCGAATGGATGCGACAACCCGCGCCCGGTCGGCGTGTCTGTGTCGAGGCTCAGATCATGGACGTCGCCGACGACGTTGCCTACAGCGTGCACGACGTGGAGGACGGCGTCGTGGCCGGTCGCGTTGACCTGCCCCGGTTGACGGCTGACCGTGGGCTGCGGGCCGACGTGCTGGCGACCGTCAGGGACTGGTACCTCCCAGGGGCCGAGCTTGACCCGCTGGAGGCGGCCTTCGTGCGGCTGGCGCAGCTGGCCAGCTGGCCTCAGGCGTCATACGACGGCAGCCGTGCGCACCTGGCTGCGCTCAAGAACCTCACCAGTGAACTGATCGGGCGGTTCTGCGTCGCCGTCCAGAGGGCCATGCGCGAGAACGGGCTGCCGCAGCATCTGAGCCGGTATGCCGCCGACGTCGAGGTGCCGGCCGAGATCGCGGAGGAGATCGCCCTCCTCAAGGGCATCGCCGCTCACCTGGTGATGCAGGCCGACGACCGGGTGGCGGCTCATGCACGCCAGCGAGAGCTGCTCGCAGAGCTTGTCGACGCCTTCTGGCGACGCGCTCCGGCCTCGCTCGCACCGATTTTCCGGATCGACTTCGACGCCGCCACAGACGACTCCGCGAGGCGGCGTGTGGTCGTCGACCAGGTCGCGTCGTTGACCGACTCGTCGGCTGTGGATGCCCATCACCGGCTGCTGGGACCTGCGTAGACTCACCGCGTGACAGGCCGCATCCGCGAGGACGACATCGCTCTCGTGCGAGAACAGGCTCGCATCGACGAGGTGGTCTCCGACCACGTCACGATGAGAAGTGCCGGCGGCGGATCGATGAAGGGCCTATGTCCCTTCCACGACGAGAAGAGCCCGTCGTTCCATGTGACACCCGCCCGCGGCTTCTTCCACTGCTTCGGCTGCCAGGAGGGCGGCGACGTCATCACCTTCGTGCAGAAGATAGAGGGTGTCGGGTTCAGCGAGGCCGTCGAACGACTCGCCGGTCGGTTCGGAGTCGCGCTGCGGTACGTCGACGAGGGCCAACCTGCCGGCCCGCGACGCGACCCGGGCCAGCGAAGTCGCCTGGTGGAGGCCAACCGGCTGGCCGCGCAGTTCTACGTCGACCAGCTGGCGACGCCCGAGGCGGTCGTCGGCCGAGCGTTCTTGTCCGAGCGGGGCTTCGACCGCGACGCCGCGGAGCTCTTCGGAGTCGGGTTCGCGCCCCGTAGCGGCGACGGGCTTCTCAGCCATCTGCGCTCACGGGGCCTGAGAGACGACGAGCTGGTCCTGGCCGGCCTGGTGGCGCGAAGCAGCCGGGGACCGTATGACCGGTTCAGGGGCAGGCTGCTGTGGCCGATCCGCGAGGTCTCGGGTGACGTCGTGGGTTTCGGGGCGCGTCGTCTCTTCGACGACGACCGGGTCGACGCCAAGTACCTCAACACCCCCGAGACGCCTCTGTACAAGAAGAGCCACCAGCTTTACGGCGTTGATCTCGCGCGCAAGGAGATCGCCCGCAGCTCTCAGGCTGTGGTGGTCGAGGGATACACCGACGTGATGGCCTGTCACCTCTCCGGCGTCAAGACCGCCATCGCCACCTGTGGCACCGCATTCGGGCCCGACCACGCTCGCATCCTGCGCCGGCTGCTCCTCGACCACGACGAGTTCCGCGGCGAGGTGATCTACACGTTCGACGGGGACGAGGCCGGCCAGCGGGCCGCGTTGAAGGCGTTCGAGGGTGATCAGCAGTTCGTCGGGCAGACCTATGTAGCCGTCGAGCCCGACGGGCGCGACCCCTGCGAGCTGCGCCTGTCCGACGGCGACGCCGCGGTGCGTGAGCTGGTCGCCCGGCGGGTGCCGCTCTATCGGTTCGTGCTGGGCAACGTCGTGTCCCGCTTCGACCTCGACCGGGCCGACAGTCGCATCGACGCCGTCCGTGAGGCCGCGCGACTGGTGGCAAGCGTGCGGGACAAGTCCAAGGTCGATGCGTTCTCCCGGGAACTGGCTGGCATGGTTGGCGCCAACGTCGACGACGTGCGTGCGGAGGTGCGCAGGGCGGCTAAGGGAGACGGCGACCGCTCCACCGCCGCGGCCGACCGTTCACAGCGCAAGGGCACCGGCGCGGCAGCTGCTTCGGAGATCCCCGACCTCCGCGAGCGACGCTTCAGCATCGAACGTGACGTGCTCAAGCTCTTGATCCAGTACCGCGACGTCGTCGCACCGTCTTGGGACGACGTCAGCGCCGAGGACTTCACTCATCCCTACTACCGCGACATCTTCGAGGCGGTCGGACGCGTGGGTGGTGTGCGGGAGGTCGACACGGCACGGCTGCAGCGGGCAGTCGCCGATGCCGAGATCAGGGGCCTGATCGGTGCCTTGTCCGTCGAACCGCTCGAGGTGTCTGGCACCCCCGACAGTCGGCTCGCGTCCTCCTACGTCGTCCGTCTCTGCGAGCTCACGGCTCTGCGCCGTATCAACCAGGTCAAGTCCAAGCTGCAACGCACGAACCCGGTCACCGAAGCCACGAGCTACAACAAGATGTTCGGTGAGCTGGTCGCGCTCGAGAGCCACCGGCGGGCACTGCGCGAGCAGGCGATCGGCAGCACCCTCTAGGTGGTCATCGGCAGGAGGTCGCAGCCAACCCGACTGAAGCTGCCGCGCGCAGTCGTGGCGGAGCTCGACCTGCAACGAGGTGAGCGACCCCTCGCCTGGGCCCGTTGCCGCGACGGCTCATGGCTCGTCGGCACCGAGCGGGCCCTCCACCGTCACGACGACCCGGCGTGGCGCCCCCTGCCATGGCAGCACATCGAGCGTGCCGACTGGCGCAGCGACAGCGACGAGTTGTCCATCGTGGAGCTGGCTGATTGGGGGGAGCCCGAGCGCCGTACCGACATCGTCGTCGAGTTCCCTGGGCAGCTGCTCGAGCTGCTTCGAGAACGAGTGACGAGGTCGGTGCTGCTGAGCAGATTCGCCTACGTCGTCGGCAAGCGCGGAGTCAACGTCGTGGCCCGCCGAGCACCGTCGGGCGAAGGTCCGGTCGCGTGGTCGTATGTCGTGACGGCTGGCCTCGACCCAGCGGACCCGCGTGTCCAGAAGGTGGCGTCGGCGACACTGGTCGCGGCTCGAGCCGAGCTGCAGGACCTGTGAACTCCGGCCAGGCGTCTCGCCGGGGAAGGCTTCCGCAGCATCAGCGCAGGGGCTCCGAAGTGGTTTCGCCTCTCGAGCGGCCTGTTGCTAATCTTGGCGGCGGGCTCCCCCCGATCGGGGCACCGTCCCGCGTAGCTCAATTGGCAGAGCAGCCGGCTGTTAACCGGCAGGTTATTGGTTCGAGTCCAATCGCGGGAGCTCCCTGTTTGGCCCTCTCGGTCGCGAAGTGAATTCAGCCATCGCCGTCAGGGCGGCGGCGGTCCCGTAGAGCCGCGGACGACCAGCTGCGTCGGCACCACGACATGCGGCTCGGCCGGCACGCGACCCTGCATCTGGTCGAGGACGATCCCGCCGGCAAAGGTCCCCTGCATTTCGACTGACTGGTGAACGGTTGTGAGGTCCGACAGTTCGGCAAGCGGGTGGTCGTCGACGCCGATGATGGACATCTGCCCCGGCACGTCGATGCCAGCCCGGCGCAGGCTCCGTAGGGCGCCCATGGCGACCTCGTCGGAATAGGCGAAAACCGCCGTCGGCATCTGCTCCAGGCTGAGCAGCTGGTCCATCGCACGAGCGCCGCCGTCGATGCCCCAGGGCACGGTCACCAACCACTCCTCCCGGCAGTCCAGCCCGGCACGTGCCAGGCTGGACTGGAACCCTCGGGTGCGTGCCCGTTCTGGCGCCCAGATCGTCCCGTCGAGGTCCGTCGTGCGGATCATCGCAATGGACCGATGCCCGAGGCGGATCAGGTGGTCGACGGCCTTGCCCGCAACCTCCGCGTCGTCGATGCACACGTTCGGGTAGTCCTTAGTGGTGCCGCCGGCAACCACAACGGAGACGCCCATGAGCTCGAGCCGCCTGAGCTCCGCCTCGGTCACCGGTAGCGCGATGAGCACGACGGCGTCCACCTTGCGGCGAGCTGGTAGACGCTCGAAGAACCGCGATCGGTCCGCGGCCGTCTCCACGTGGTAGATGAGGACATCGATGTCGGCCCGCCGAAGGACCGCCTCGATGCCGGCCAGGATGCTGGCGTAAAACCATCGGTTGATCGAGGGAACCACGAGGGCAACTCGGCCAGTGCCACCACCGGATAGCCGGGATGCCTCAGGCGAGACGACATAGGCGAGCTCGTCGGCGAGCTCCTTGATGCGCTGCCGCGTCGGCTCGGACACCCCCGGAAGGCCGCGAAGTGCTCTGGAGACTGTGGCGGTCGATACCCCGGCGTGACGCGCGACGTCGGCCATGTTGATCTGAGGCGCCCTGTCGACCGATGGTTCAGCCACGTCCTCGTCTTTCTCGGAGAACACAGTTTGGGAACACCTGCTTGCCAAGCATTGACAACCGCTGTGATCACCGTCACTCTAGTGCGTAATCGTTTGCGTGAGAAGGCTTGAAGGAGCGCTCATCGTGGCATCGCAGGGACGGCCCGACCCGATCGGTACGTCCTCTGTCACCGCAACCGAGCTGCTGCCCTGGTGGAAGACCGCGGTCGTCTACCAGGTGTACATCCGAAGCTTCGCTGACAGCGATGGCGACGGCCTCGGGGATATCGGGGGTCTGTGCGCTCGGTTGCCCTACCTCGCCGATCTGGGTGTGGACGCGTTGTGGGTCAACCCGTGGTACCCCTCGCCGATGGCTGACGCCGGCTACGACGTCGCCGACTATCGCGACATCGACCCGGTGTTCGGCACTATGTCGCAGGCAGAGCAGCTCATCGAGGCGGCGCACTCGGCCGGACTGCGGGTGCTGCTCGACATCGTTCCCAACCACACGTCAGCCGAGCACAGGTGGTTCAAGGCCGCACTCGCTGGTGACGTTGCCGCTCGCGAGCGCTACATCTTCCGCCCCGGCAAGGGCGTTGACGCAGCGCATCCTCCCAATGACTGGCAGAGCAACTTCGGCGGGACGGCGTGGACCCGGACGACGAACCACGACGGGTCCGCCGGTGACTGGTACCTCCATCTGTTCTCGCCCTCGCAGCCCGACCTCGACTGGACCAATCCCGAGGTCCGCGGCGAGTTCGAGGACATCTTGTCCTTCTGGTTCGACCGCGACGTCGACGGCTTCCGCATCGACGTCGCCCACGGCCTGAGCAAGGCGCCCGGACTTCCGGACTTCGGTGCCCAGCCGGAGAGTCGTTCGGTCGACGAACCGCATCCTGCCTGGGACCAGGACGACGTCCACGAGATCTACCGCGGCTGGCGCAAGGTCGCGGACTCGTACGAGCCGCCGCGCATCTTCGTTGCTGAGGCGTGGGTGGCAAGCAATGAGCGGTTGGCGAAGTACCTGCGCCCGGACGAGCTGCACACCGCATTCCAGTTCGACTTCCTCCGGTCCCCGTGGCGAGGCGGCGTCATGCGTCAGGTGATCGACGACGCCGCCAAAGCGGCCGGCGAGGTGGAGGCGTCCAGCACCTGGGTGCTGTCCAACCACGACGTGATGCGTCACCTGACCCGCTATGCGCGGCCACAGCCCGACGACCTCACCGACAGCGCGACGTTCAGGCAGCTGGCGAAGCTCGGACCGACCGACCTGGCGCTCGGTCGGCAGCGGGCCCGGGCTGCCTTCCTGCTGGTTGCGGCGCTGCCGGGGACTGTCTACATCTACCAGGGTGAGGAGCTCGGCCTCGAGGAGGTCGAGGACATCCCTGACGAGCTGCGCCAAGACCCGACGTGGCAGCAGTCCGACCACACCGACCCTGGCCGCGACGGTTGCCGAGTCCCGTTGCCGTGGTCGGGTGAGGCGCCTCCGTTCGGCTTCAGCCCTGACGGGGCCGCTGCACCATGGCTGCCGCAGCCGGCCTGCTGGGCCGGGCTCACGGCTGACGCCCAGGACGGCATACCGGGCTCGATGCTCACCTTGTACCGCGAGGCGCTCAGGCTGCGGCGCCGACACCTCGGCGGGGTGTCTCCCCTGAGCTGGCTCGACGCCCCCGACGACGTCCTCGCATTTCGGCGCGGACAGGTCGAGTGTTGGGTCAACACGGGTGCAGATGCCGTC
Source organism: Nocardioidaceae bacterium (assembly GCA_050996395.1). Lineage (GTDB taxonomy): Bacteria > Actinomycetota > Actinomycetes > Propionibacteriales > Nocardioidaceae > JBPCRX01. The sequence goes on along the minus strand of JBPCRX010000127.1, from coordinate 26,482 downwards.
GCCATGCCGGCGGGTCAGCTACTGCTTTCATCGGCAGCAGGCCAGTCCGACGAGGACACGCTTGCTCCGGACTGCTCCGCATGGGTGCTCGTCTCATGAGCGTAGTCCGGCTGCATCCCCTAATGTCAGTTGCCTTCACAGAGTCACAGAGTCGGTCCATCAACAACCTGGAGGAATGTCAATGTCCGTGAATCGCAAGACTTATCGCAGGGTCGCGGCATTGTTCGCCATCTCTGCGCTCGCCACGACAGCGTGTCTGTCGAGCGGCGACTCCAGCAGCAGCAGCAGCAGCGGTGGTGGTGGCAGCGACACAGGTGACAAGAAGGTCGAGATCCTGGGAGCGTTCGCCGGGGCCGAGCAGGAGGCGTTCCAGGCGGCGCTGAAGCCGTTCGAGGACCAGTCCGGCATCGACGTCACCTACACCGGCAACGCCGACTTCACCACTTTGATCAACACAAAGGTCAGCTCTGGTGACACCCCAGACATTGCGCTCTTCCCTCAGCCGGGTCTACTCCTGGACATCGCGGCCAAGGGCAAGCTCACGTCGATCGACAACTTCCTCGACACGGGCACTCTGAACAGCACCTTGATCCCCGGTTTCCTCGACGCGGTGACCGACTCCGACGGCAAGGTGTGGGGCGCTCCCATGCGCATGGCAGTCAAGAGCCTGGTCTGGGTGCCGAAGAAGGCGTACGAAGCCGGTGGGTACTCCACGACCCCCAAGACCGTTCAGGAGCTCGAGGGGATCGGTGACCAGATCAAGGCTGACGGCATCGCCCCGTGGTGCATGGGCTACGAGGCTGGTGCGGGCACCGGCTGGGTGGGCACGGACTGGATCGAGGAGTTCATGCTCCGTGTCAACGGACCAGATGTCTACGACCAGTGGGTGAACCATGACATCCCGTTCAACGACCCGCAGGTCAAGGCTGCCTTCGACGCGTACCAGGAGCTGCTCGGCTCCGACGACGAGAACGTGCTCGGCGGTGCGGACGGCATCCTCAACACGTCGTTCGAGACGGCTGGCAACCAGTCCCTCAGCGACCCGCCCAAGTGCATGATGCAGCGTCAGGGCAACTTCATCACCGGCTTCTACCCCGATGACGTGCAGAAGAACCTTGACGCCAGCTTCGACGTGCTCCCATTCCCTGCCTACGAGGGTGGCTACGACGGGACCCCGGTGCTGGGTGGTGGAGACATCGCGGCTCTGTTCAACGGGACCGACACGGATGCGCAAGAGGTCATGAAGTTCCTGACGTCGGACAAGTTCGGCGCGGAGTGGGCTCAGGCCGGTGGTTGGCTGTCGCCGCACAAGACGTTCGACGCCAGCAACTACCCCGACGAGACCACCCGTTCCATCGCCAAGATAGCCACGAGCGCTGACGTGTTCCGCTACGACGGTTCGGACCTGATGCCCGCGCAGGTGGGTGCCGCGTCGTTCTGGCAGGGCATGGTGGCCTGGATCTCAGGTGACGATACGCAGTCGGTGCTCGACCAGATCGAGAGCACCTGGCCCACCGGCTAGCTCCTGGGCCGCATCACATCTCAACTGCGAGGGTGTGCGGCGTCGATCCGGCGCCGCACACCACTGCTCAAAGTTTGTACAGCAGGACCGGTTCTGATTCGTCGACCTACCGAGAGTGGGGAGCATGAGCGTACGAGAAGTCGGAGTCGCGGACGCGATCCCGATGACAACTCCACCGACCCCGGCTGCCGCCAACTCCCGCGCGACGCCCAGGAAGCTCATCTTGGGCATCCTCGGGCTCGTCGTGGTCATCTATCTGCTCGTCCTCGGGTCGCAGGCTCTGTCCATCTATGCCAGCAGCATCCCCAAGCTGATGCAGGCGGTCCTGGCGAGCATCGGGGGAGTCGGCGGTGCAGCGGCGCTCTTCTACTTCCTCAACATGTCTGTGGAGGGCCTGCCACGACGGTTGTCCCTCGGTGTCATCCCCTACGCGTTCCTGCTCCCGGCGTTCGGCGTGCTCGGCGTCTTCCTGCTCTATCCCGCGCTGCAGACCATCGAGTACGCGTTCGCCAACGCCGACAGCACCAAGTTCATCGGCCTGGAGAACTTCAGGACCATCCTCGGTGACCAGGCCTTCCGGACCACGCTGCTCAACAACCTGCTCTGGCTGGCACTCGTACCAGCGGTCACGGTCGTCATCGGCACGGTGATCGCAACGCTCGCTGACAAGCTGTCAGCTCGTTGGGAGAAGATCGCCAAGTCCCTCATCTTCTTGCCGATGGCCATCTCCTTCGTCGGCGCGGCCACGATCTGGAACTTCGTCTACGCCTACAAGCCCAAGGGGCAGCCGCAGATCGGGCTGCTCAACGCGATCGTGGTCAAGCTGGGCTTCGACCCGATCACGTGGCTGCAGCAGGACCAGTTCAACCTCAACGACATGTTGCTCATGGTCATCGTCTTGTGGTTGCAAACCGGCTTCGCCATGGTGCTGCTGTCCTCGGCGATCAAGGGAGTCCCCGGTGAGACGATTGAGGCTGCGCGCATCGACGGTGCGTCGGAGCTGCAGATCTTCTTCCAGGTGATCATCCCGCAGATTCAGGGGACCATCATCACGGTCTTCATCACCGTGCTGATCATGGTGCTCAAGGTGTTCGACGTCGTGTACGTGCTGACGAACGGGCTCTACGGCACCAGCGTGATCGGTCTGGACTTCTTCAAGCAGATCTTCACCTACTCCGACGCCGGCAAGGCATCGGCGATCGTCGTGATCCTGCTCGTGGCGATGTTGCCCGTGCTGCTCTACCAAGTGCACCACTTCCGTGAGGAGGAGAAGACACGATGACCGTCATGGACACCAAGGAGTCCTCGCGCAGCTGGTTCGCCCGCATCGCGTTGCTCGTGATCTGTGCGGCGTGGTCGATCCCCACGCTCGGTCTGCTGATCACCTCCGTCCGCAACAAGGACGTCGTGGACAGCAGCGGCTGGTGGACCGCCTTCACCAACGGCGGCTGGACCACCTCCAACTACCACGACGTCTTGTCCAAGAGCGGCATGTCGTCGGCATTCCTCAACAGCATCATCGTGGCCATCCCGGCGACGTTGATCCCCATCATGTTCGCGGCCTTCGCGGCGTACGCGTTCACCTTCACCCGGTTTCGCGGGCGGGACACGTTGTTCGTCCTCGTGGTCGCGCTCCTGGTGGTGCCGCTCCAGGTCGCCTTGGTGCCCATGAGCAAGCTGTTCGGAGATACCGGGCTCGGGATCAACGGCCAGTTCCTGTCCGTCTGGCTGCTGCACACTGGATTCGGTATGCCGATGGCGATCTACATCCTCCGCAACTACATGGCGACCCTGCCGAGATCGGTGATCGAGTCAGCACAGATCGACGGAGCCACCCACTACCAGACCTTCTGGCGGCTCATCGTGCCGATGTCGGTGCCAGCACTGGCATCCTTCGCCATCTTCCAGTTCTTGTGGGTGTGGAACGACCTGCTGATAGCGCTGCTCTTCATCAACAACTCCGATACGCAGACCGTCACCATCACCCTGCAGCAGCTGCTGGGTCAGCTGGGCCAGGGTTGGCAGCTCCTCACCGCAGGTGCGTTCATCACGATGACGGTCCCGCTTCTGGTGTTCTTCGGCCTGCAGCGCTACTTCGTCCGCGGTCTCACGGCTGGCGCAGACAAGGGCTGATCCTTTGCGCGCGATCCGAGAAGTCAGGCTGCAACGCCTCGCCTCACCGAAGGACCTGTCATGACCTCTTCGCTCGTCACAGGTGCCGCAGGCGTCATACCAGGCTGGTTGTCTCGCGCAGATTGTCGCCTCGAGGACTTCGTCGCCCTTGTGGAGGCGCAGACCACGAAGTCGGACTTCCCGCTGGCGAGCGGCATCGAGCAGAACGTCGTCGTGTACGACGCGCAGCGCCTCGCGGCCTCCTCATCGTCGCCTGGTCGCCAGGAGCTGCAGGCGGAGCTGGTCCGGGCGCTCACCGAGGGGCCCGGCATCGTCGTTTTCAAGAGCGCTTTCACCGACCTTTCCGTTGTTGACCGAGCGACGGCTGTCTTCCACGCGCTGATCGCCGAGCAGCGAGCCGGCAACGTCACTTCGGGGGACCACTTCGCCAAGCCCGGTGCGAACGACCGGGTCTGGAACGCTCTGGAGAAGCTGGCGGTGCGGGATCCGCAGGTTTTCGTCGACTACTACGCGAACGACGTTCTCAACCTTGTCTCGGTGGCGTGGTTGGGGCCGGGTTATCAGGTCACCTCCCAGGTCAACGTGGTCAACCCTCGTGGAGAGGCGCAGACGGCTCATCGCGACTACCACCTCGGCTTCATGTCCGAGCCGGAGGCCGCTCAGTTTCCTGCCCATGTGCACCGGCTGTCACCGGCTCTGACGTTGCAGGGCGCGGTTGCGCACTCGGAGATGCCGGTGGAGACCGGCCCGACGCTTTACCTGCCGTACTCGCACCAGTACGACGCCGGCTACCTCGCCTTCCACCGGCCGGAGTTCACGGCCTACTTCGAGGACCACTTCGTACAGCTGCCTCTGGACAAGGGTGACGCCGTTTTCTTCAACCCGGCCTTGTTCCACGGTGCGGGCCACAACCGCTCGTCAGACGTCCGTCGGATGGCCAACCTGCTACAGGTGTCGTCGGCTTTCGGGCGGGCGATGGAGAACATCAACCGAGCCCAGCTGGTGGATGCCGTCTTCCCCGTGCTACGGGACCAGCGTGCGGCAGGTATGACGCAACAGGCGTTGACCAATGTGGTCGCCGCCTCCGCCGAGGGTTACGCCTTCCCCACTAACCTCGACCGTGACCAACCGGTGGACGGGCTCGCCCCGCAGACGCAGGCGCAGCTCCTGTGGCAGGCCGTCGAGGGGCGTTGGAGCCAGGACGAGCTCGCGCGTCAGCTCGAGGCGCACGCGTTGCGGCGTATGACCGACTGAGGCCAAGCGGCTGCGCTTGTCGGCGCCGGCCGGCCCCGGCCCAGACGTCGATATGCTCGCGCAGTAGACGGCAACGAAGGGTTGACGACCATGGAGAAACGCAGGCTCGGACGTCTAGGGCACGACAGCTCAGTGCTGATCTATGGGGCCGCTGCTCTCGGTGACGTCACGCAGGAGGTGGCTGACCAGTCTGTTCAGGAGGCGTTGGACGGCGGGATCAACCACTTCGACGTCGCGGCCGACTATGGCGACGCCGAGCTGCGGCTTGGCCCGTGGATGGCCGACATTCGCAGCCGTATCTTCCTCGCGACGAAGACCGGGAAGCGAGAGCGGGACGCGGCGTGGAGCGAGATCAACGCCTCCCTCGAGCGGCTGCAGACCGACCGGATCGACCTGCTTCAGCTGCATGCCGTAGGAGACATCGAACAGCTAAATGTTGCGACAGGTTCTGACGGAGCTCTGGCGGCTGCGGTACGGGCGCAGGAGGAGGGCCTGATCGGTGCCATCGGCATCACCGGCCACGGAGACCTTGCGCCCTCGACGCACCTTGAGGCGCTGCACCGGTTCCCCTTTGCCACGGTGCTCACGCCCCTCAACCCCGTGCTGTGGCGCGATGAGCAGTACCGCTCGGACTATGGGGCGCTCGTTGCGGAGGTGCTGCGACAAGACGCCGGACTGATGACGATCAAGACGGTGTCGCGGCGCAACTGGCCGCAAGGCGAGGGGCATCAGCGCTACACGACGTGGTACGAGCCCTACGACGACCAGCAGCGAATCACTGCTGCGGTTTCCTGGGTGCTCGCGCATGAAGAGGTCACAGGAATTCCCACGGCCGGAGATATCCGTCTGCTGGGAATGCTGCTGACCGCGGAGCGGGATCGTATCTCAATGGCCGACGCGGAAAGCCAGCTCTCGATCGATGAGGATTACAGTTCCCCGTTCGTCGCCATGCCCTTCTGACCGAGTAGTCGTAGGAACCCCCGAGGCTCACCGGGGAAAGTAGGAGAGGTCGACGCCGTCGACATGACCATTCCAGTGCAGCGTCAGGTGCCAACAGCCCGGCTCGGGCAGGTCGATGATGGAGGGACCGGGTCCTCCGGCAACTCTGCGAGTGACTGTCGACGTACCGCCTGCGAGCCGCGCGTCGATGCGAAGTGTGCCGAGGGGATCTTGCGGGACTCGCGATACCCACAAGATCTTGTTGTTGTGGTCGGCGGCCGGTGGTGAGGTTAGTGGCTGGGCGAAGAGGATCGCGACGATGTTTCCGTTTCCGCCCAGGACGTAGGCAATCCGAGGCTTGCGATCGCTGAAACCTGCTCGTGCCCATTCGGGCAGCACGGCATCGGGAACCGTGGTGAGGCAATCCGCGGGCGGCGGCGCGCTCGCGGGGGAGGGCGCCGCCGTTGTCGGAGGGTTCTGTTGCGATCCGCCCGTCAGCGTACTGCCGAATGCGACCGCAGCCACTGCTGCCACGGCAGCTGCGGCACCGCCAGCATTGCGCCTGAGCAGCTTGTGGTGGCCTGCCTCGGCCAGTGCTTCAGCCGGAGCACTGGGTATCTCGAGATCATCGGTCGCCGCTCGCAGCAGAGCTGCCACATCACGGTCTGAAATCATCCGTCCTCCTCGTGAGGGGCGAACAACAGCTCGCTGAGTGACGTGTCCGTTGAGAGAGATGCGATCGCTCGGGACGCTCGGCTCTTGACGGTGCCCTGCGCTATTCCGAGGATGGCGGCGATCTGGTTCTCGGTGAGATCCGCGAAGTACCGCAGTACGAGTACTTGTCGCTGCTCCAGCTCCAGCCGTGCGAGCGCTGCCCGAACGGTATGACTCACTGTGACAGCGACGGCGGGGTCGTCGACCGGGGCTGGCTCAGGTACCTCCCCATGCGGTGCCTCGCCGCGCCACTTGCGACGCCAACCGCGCGTGATCCCGTTGACGAGGACCCGGTAGACGTACGCGTCCGGGTCGTTGGCAGCGCTGACGCGGGGCCAAGCTGCGTAGCATTTGATCAAGGCGTCCTGAACTGCGTCCTCAGCGTCTTGACTACTGCAGCCGAAGAGCACCGCCGCTCGGACCAAGGTGCGGTAGCGCGCGACAACGAAGCCCTTGTACTCCTCGTCGTCGCGCCTCACGCTAGTTCCTCAGTAGCTAGGGGACCTTACCTATACGAGCACCTCCGCTGTCCGATCGGTTCCTTGACGCGGACAAGGAGCGTCCTCGTGCTCGGGTCGACCAATGGCCAGCAGGCCCAAGAGATCAGAAGCCGGGTGATGACGATCAGGACGGTGTCGCGGCGCAACTGGCCGCAAGACGAGGGCGGCGGATCGTGGCCATGCCCTTCTGAATGCGGCGACGTCAGAGGTGGTTGTCTGGTGGCCGTCGGGTCTGGCCAGGTGACTCCGGTTCGCCGTCGCGATGGCCCATCACCCGAACGGCGACAAAGATCCCACCGACCAACAATATGAGTGCCAGTGCAAGCAGAGCGACGGCCAGCGGCGTGTGCACATTCACCAAGTCGAACACCAACACCTCCTGCATCCCGATGCTAGTCTCCGGCCGGCCGAATGCCCTCGAGCAGACCCTTACGGAAGGGTGACCACGGATCGCATGGAGCCGCATGGAGCCGCAGGAGTAGCGTCGCAGCGAGCGGCTTCGGATGGGGTGAAAGCGCGTGAAGTGGAGAACGCGTGGTTCGGTGCGGAACCGGACATGCCTGTGGTTGGGGGTCGGCTGTTTGGTCACGCTGCTTGCGACGCCAAGTGCTGATTACGGACACGCCGAGACGTTGCCGGCGCCCTACAAGCACTCGCCTCTCCGGATCACCAGCCCGTCGTCCGCTGCCCGGCAGGAGGCGGCGAGCAAAGTCACGAGTCGCCCGAACATCTTGTTCGTTCTGGTGGACGACATGTCGATGGACGAGTTGCCATACCTGGAGTCGGTCAACCACCTCATCGCTGATCGAGGAGTGAGGTTCGATCGGGCTTTCGTGCCCTATCCACTTTGCTGCCCCGCGCGGGCAACGATTCTGAGCGGGCAGTATCCGCACAACCACGGCGTGATGAGCAACAAGGCTCCGCTCGGGGGAGTCACAGCGTTCCGCGACAAGCAGACCCTCCCCGTCTGGCTTCAGCGTTCCGGGTACAACACCATGCTGATCGGGAAGTACCTCAATCAGTACAAAAAGATAGGGGACTACCTGCCGCCCGGGTGGTCGGACTGGCGGGGGGTTCTCACCGAGCTGCAGTACCGCACGTGGGACATGAACCGCAACGGCAGGCGAGTCACCTTCGAGGACAGATACCAAACCACGGAGGTGGCCGCCCAAGCGCGCAGAGCGATCGCGACGTATGCCGCACGCCGGCGGCCATTCTTCATGTACGTCTCATTCGTGGCGCCGCACTCCGGAAAGCCGAGGGAAGCCGACGATCCTCCGCACGTGCCGACGCCGAACGTGGCCGACGCCTTTCGCGATGCTCTCGCCTCGACCATCCCGCCAAAGCCGGCCAGCTTCAACGAGGCGGACATGAGCGACAAGCCGGCGTACCTGCGTGGACTTGCGCGGCGGAGCTGGCCCCGGATGGTCGAGACGTGGCAACAGCGAACTGAGTCGCTGTTGAGCGTCGACGAAGCCGTCGCCTCCTTTGTGCAGAAACTCAAAATCAGCGGCGAGCTCGACAACACCATGATCGTGTTCACCTCAGACAACGGGTTCTTGCTCGGGGAGCACCGCTGGCACGGCAAGAGCGTCCCGTACGAGGAAGCCACGCATGTTCCGCTGCTGGTCCGCGGTCCGGGCTTCCCCGCGGGTACGAAAGCGCACCAGCTCGTCAGCCTCGCAGACCTCGCTCCTACCTTCCTCAGGGCCGCCCGCGCCACGCCGACCCGGACGCTCGACGGAGCAGCGCTGCAGCCGATCGCCGGGGATCCCCGCTTCCTCTCGCACCGCTCGATCGTTCTCTAGGCGGGTGTCGCTGAGCTGACGCGTGCTACTGCGCCGGTCGACAGGCGGAACCGCTATTACTGGGGAGTGCGAACCCCGAGCGACAAGGTCTATGTCCGCTACGCGACGGGAGAGCGGGAGTACTACGACCTGCGGGTCGACCCGGCCGAGCTGACCAACGTCGCCGGCGCCCGCGCTTCCCGTCCTGCGGTGTCCCGTCTCTCGAAGCTCTTGACTCTGCTGAAGAACTGCCGCGGGCTGCAGTGCCGTCAGGGCCTAGACATTCGCCCGTGACAGGGCCGCCCGGTCCCGCCGCAGACGCCCCCCGGCGATGTCAAGGGAGTGTCAAGGATCAACCGAGACGGCGACACCATCAACCGAGACTGCGTGAGACTTCGGCGACTCACAGACCGACCAACATCAGCCGAGATCGCACACGAGCCTCGTAGGGCGGGTGGGGCTCGAACCCACGACCCAAGGATTATGAGTCCTCTGCTCTGACCAGCTGAGCTACCGCCCTGCGTCCTTCGTCGTCGTCGGCGATCATGTCACAACAGCAGTACTACGGACGATGAGAAGGATAGGCCCGTGAAGATCGCGCTCTACGGTGCCACCGGCATGGTCGGCTCGCGTATCGCCGTCGAGGCGCTTAGCCGCGATCACCGGGTCACCGCCTTGAGTCGTCACCTGGCGGAGGCGCCTGCCGGCACTGAGCCCCGCCTCGGGGACGCGAGCGACTCCGACGACGTCGCTCGCGTTGCTGCCGAGCACGATGTCGTGATCTGCGCGATCGGGCCGAGTCGCAGCGGCGGCAGACCGGAGGTCTTCCTCCATGCAATCGCCACACTCGTCGAGAACGTCGGCACGCGTCGCCTCGTGGTCGTCGGCGATGCCGGCTCCCTGGAGGTCGCACCGGGCCTGCGACTTCTGGACGCGCCTGAGTTTCCCGCCGCGGTCAGGGCAGAGGCGCTCGCCCAGGCAGCGGCGCTCGAGCTTCTCAGGGACTCCGGTGGTTTCGCGGACTGGGTATATGTCTCGCCGCCGCCTTCGCTGTCACCGGGGGAACGCAGTGGGCACTACCGCGTCGGCGTCAACACGCCGGTCGGGGACTGGATCAGCGCCGAGGACTTCGCCGTGGCGATCGTTGACGAGGTCGAGCGTCCACGAGCCAGGCGCGAGCGGTTCACGGTCGCCCACTACTGAGCTGGCAGGCGTCCCCGGCAAAGCAGGGTATGCCGGTCGAGCGCCTCCGGCATACCCTCGTCCGGTGGAGATCACGTCACTCGGCTGGCGGACCGATCTCGAGATGTTGCGACTGGGTGGTAGCCAGTTCGAGGACCAGGGCGACTACCTCGCGGTTCGTACACCTCACAACCCGACCTTCTGGTGGGGCAACTTTCTGCTGCTGTCAGCCCCACCTCCTCGCGACGACTTCCCGAGGTGGCTTGACACCTTCCGGGTCCGGTTCCCCGAAGCGGCGCACGTAGCCATGGGTTTCGACGGCGTAGACGGTCAGCTCGATCAGCTCTCCGGCTTCACGGCGGCCGGTATGACGGCCGAGGTGGCCACGGTGATGACCGCGCGGTCGACACACGCCCCGGCCCGCCCGGACCCGGACGCGGTCTTTCGTCGGCTGTCCAGCGACGACGACTGGGAGCAGCAGGTGCTTCTGAGGTTCGCGCACACCTCAGACGACGATGACGGGGACCCCGCCAACGAGCAGTTCGCACGCGCCAAGACGGCAACGGCCAGAGCCATGGTCGAGGCGGGCCACGGGGGCTGGTTCGGCGCATTCGTCGGCGGCCGGCTTGTGAGCAGCATGGGCCTTTTCAAGGCGGGCGACGGTCTTGCCCGCTTCCAGTCCGTGGGGACGCTGAAGGACTATCGGCGTCGCGGTCTCGCCGGCACGCTGGTTCACTTCGTCAGTAGTTACGGGTTCGACAAACTTGACGCGCACACCTTGGTGATGATCGTCGACCCCACCTACAGCGCGATCAGGCTCTACCGGTCCCTGGGCTTCGATGACACCGAGCGCCAGCTGCAGGTCGAGCTGGCCCCGGCACAGGCAACCTGATGGGCTTGAGGCTCGACCGCCGCTCGTCAGGGAGCAACGTGGCCCCGCACGGACACCCAGCGCGCGAACAGGGGGTCGATGTACTGCCAGTCCCCGCTGCCCTCGGCGTGGGTGCGGACCCGCCGGATGTGCTGCCCCTCTCGTCCGAGCTCCCGCAGCGCCGACTGCCGCGTGGCGCGTGTGAAGCCCGACCGCTCGGTGGCCCGAGACCCGGTGGGGCGGATGCCGTCGGCCAAAGCAGCAAGGACTGCCTTCTTGCCGGCGCTGAGGCCGTCCCAGACTGCGCGGTGCGCCTCGTCGGTCTGGCTGAGCGCCCGTCCGATGATCGCGTCGGCCAGCGCGAGACCTTCGCTGCCAGCCCCTTCGTTCTCCAGCGTGGTGGAGCCACCAGCCCGCATCCCCAGCTCGCGGTGCAGCAGGTGCGCGAGGAGCATCGTGCGCTGCGGGTGGCCGGCTGCCGCTGCGACGAGCGGCGCGAGTGCCTCTCCTGGGTCCTCCTCGAGGTCGGCGAACCGTTGGCCGAGCTCGACCAGCACCTCATCGATCGGAAGCGGGGCGAGCTCGAGGGGTTCGGCCTGACCGTAGAGCGGGCGCTCTCGGTCGGTGAACAGGCGCCGCATCAGTGAGGGCTGCGAACCGGCGTACACATAGGTTGCAGACTCGCCGTGATACTGCACATGGGAGCGCAGCAACCCGTCGAGGGTCGAACCGGCGCTCAGGAGGTCCTGGAACTCGTCGAACACGACCAGCGTCTGCCTCCGGTCGTGCTCGAACAGGCGCACCGGCAGGTCCAACAGCTCGGCGGCCGCCGTCAGTGACGCATCCTGCGACGGCTGAGCCGCCCGCGGCCCGAGGGTGATGCCGACGCCTGTGGTGGTAAGCGTCATACCGAGTCTGCTGTTGAGAGACTCCAGGTGGGAGCGAATCCGGTTGTCTTTGATCCGACCGTATGCCGTCGCCAGGCGAGCACACACCTCGACGAGGGACGTCACCCCGTAGAAGTCGACATGCACGGTCCGCCAGCCGGTCTCTGCGAGGTTGGCTTGATGGGCCAGCAGCAGCGACGTCTTGCCGTATCGACGAGGCCCGGCGACACGGACGTGAGCGCCATCAGCGGCCGCGAGGTGCAGCTGGTGAAGTTCGTCGCGGCGGTCGATGAGAGAGTCTGCAGTAATCGGGGACTCAAAAGGAAATGCACGCATCAAGGTCGCCTCCTTGTATGGTATTTTCCATACTAAGTCGTATGGGGAATACCATACATTCGGTCTGCAGACACCAGCAGACTACTGGTGCCAGTGAGGCTCATGGTGCACAATGAAGTGTCGTTCACTCTTATCGAAGGCTGTAGATCGCTGGGGAAGGCGAATCTCTTACCTTCGAGGAGGAGCGGTGAACAGGAACGGCAATGCGGATGGCTACCACGCTCACACGCGTGGGGTCCTGTTCGTGCATGCTGCGCCCTCGGCGCTGTGCCCTCACGTGGAGTGGGCCGCAGGGGGCGTGCTTGGCATGCCCATCGACCTGACGTGGATCCCGCAGCCAGCTCGGTTGGGAACCTATCGCAGCGAGTACTCGTGGAGTGGTCCCGTCGGCACTGCGGGTCGGCTGGCTTCGGCGCTGCGCGGCTGGGAGCACCTGCTCTTCGAGGTGACCGAGGATCCGACGCTCAGTAGTGAAGGCGCGCGGTTCTCCTGCACGCCGTCTCTCGGGGTCTATCACGCAGTCACCGGACTACACGGCGACATCATGATCCCGGAGGACCGGCTGAAGGCCGCGGTGGTGAAGGCGTCAATCGGGCAGGTGGCACTGGTCGACGAGCTCGACAAGCTGTTGGGCAAGGACTGGGACGAGGCGTTGGAACCGTTCCGGCACGCGGGCGACGGCGCTCCCGTGCGCTGGCTCCACCACGTCGTCTGACCTGGCTCGTCCCGTCCTAGAGCGGAATGTTGCCGTGCTTGCCGCGCAGGCCTTTGTCGGCTCCGGCGATCGCCTTTGCCAGCGCTGAGCGGGTCACAGTCGGCTTGACCACCTCGTCCACCACACCGATCTCGACAGCTCGGTCGATGCCACCGGCGATCAGCTCGTGCTCAGCGGCAAGCTCCGCCTCGACCGTGGGACGAAGGTCCGGCGCGACCCCCGCGATCTTGCGACGGTGCAGGATGCGGACGGCGGCAACGGCGCCCATGACGGCGACCTCGGCGCCCGGCCATGCGAACACCCGGTCAGCGCCCAGCGAGCGTGAGTTCATCGCGATGTAGGCGCCGCCATAGGCCTTGCGTGTCACCAGGGTGACACGTGGCACGGTCGCCTCACCGAAGGCGTGGAGCAACTTGGCTCCGCGGCGCACGACCCCGTCCCACTCCTGCCCGACTCCTGGTAGGTAGCCCGGCACGTCGACCACCACGACCAGCGGGACGCCGTACGCGTCACACATCCGCACGAAGCGCGCAGCCTTCTCGGCCGATGGCGAGTCCAGGCAGCCTCCTAGGCGCAGCGGGTTGTTGGCAATGACACCGACGGTGCGACCACCCAGCCGCCCCAGGGCCGTGACGATGTTGGGCGCCCACCGCTCATGGAGCTCGAGCATCGACTCGGCGTCGAGCAGCACGCTGACGAGCGGGTGCACGTCGTAGGCACGCTTTTTGGACTCGGGCAGCTGGTCGGCCAGGTCGACGTCAGCAACGGCGGCCTCGTCGACCTTGCGCTGGTCGCCCAGCAGAGCGACGTACCGTCTCGCGTCGTCGAGCGCCTGGGACTCCGAGTCGGCCAGTATGTGGACGACGCCTGAGCGCCGCCCGTGCGGTTCGGGACCGCCCAGGCGCAGCATGTCGACGTCTTCCCCGGTGACGGAGCGGACGACGTCGGGACCGGTGACGAAGATGCGCCCGTCGGGGCCGAGGATCACCACGTCGGTCAGTGCCGGCCCGTAGGCGGCGCCTCCTGCCGCCGGCCCGAGCACGACGGACACCTGCGGGATCTTGCCTGACGCCTGCGTCATCGCATGGAAGATGAGCCCGACCGCGTGCAGCGACAGCACCCCTTCCGCGAGCCGTGCGCCGCCGGAGTGCCACAACCCCACGATGGGAGCGTCGTCGGCCATCGCTCGTGCGTAGGCGCCTACGACGACCTTGCAACCCTCGTTTCCCATGGCGCCTCCCATGATGGTGGCGTCGGAGCAGAACGCGACGGTGCGCACGCCCTCGATAGTGCCGACCGCTGCCAGCATGCCGCTGTCGTCGTCGGCGCTGATGAGCTTGAGGCTTCCCTCGTCGAACAAGGCAGTGAGACGTGTGTTCGGGTTGCGTGGGTCCAGCTCGCGCGGCAGTTTTGCCGGCTTGTTCGCAGGCTTGCCCGCAGGCGTGTTCGTAGGCACCGGCTGGGTCGGGATGGGCGTCTCGGTGCGGTCGGTTGTCGTCATGGCTACCTCAGACTGAGCGGAAGGCGATGGCGACGTTGTGCCCGCCGAAGCCGAATGAGTTGTTGAGGGCGGCGATGTCACCGGCGGGCAGCGGGCGCTGCTCGGTGGCGATGTCGAGCTTGACCGATGGGTCGAGCCGGTCCACGTTGATCGTCGGAGGAGAGACGCGGTGATGCAGTGCCAGCACCGTGGCGACGGACTCCAGCGCGCCCGCCCCGCCGAGCAAATGCCCGGTCATGGACTTGGTCGACGTGGCAACGACATGGTCGGTCTGGCCGTCGAACGCGTTCGTGATGGCCATGCACTCGGCCACGTCCCCCTGCGGCGTCGAGGTGGCGTGCGCGTTGATATGAGCGATGTCGCGCGGGGCCAGGTCGGACTCGACGAGCGCCCGGCGGATCGCCCGGGTCGCGCCGAGCCCTTCGGGGTCTGGTTGAGCGATGTCGTGGGCGTCGGCGGTTATGCCGGCGCCGGCAACTTCGGCATACACCCGTGCGCCTCTCGCTGACGCGTGCTCAGCACTCTCGATGACCAGCACGGCGGCACCCTCGCCGAGCACGAACCCGTCGCGGTCGATGTCCCAGGGCCGAGACGCCTGTGCAGGTGCGTCGTTGCGGCGCGACAGCGCCATCATCTGGCTGAACGCCGCCATGGGCAGAGGGTGGACGGCAGCCTCGGTGCCACCGACGAGTACGACGTCTGCACGCCCCAGGCGGATCATGTCGATGCCGTGGGCGATCGCCTCGTTGCCGGAGGCGCAGGCGGAGACCGGCGTGTGGACGCCCGCCTTCGCGCCGACGACGAGGCCGACGTTGGCCGCCGGGCTGTTCGGCATGAGCATCGGGATCGCGAGGGGAGAGACCCGGCGCGGTCCCTTGTCGAGCAGCAGGTCGTAGTTGTTGAGCAGTGTCGTGATTCCGCCGATCCCCGAAGCGATCGCGACGCCCAGCCTTTCAGGGTCCACATCGGACTCGATTGAGCTGTCGGCCCACGCCTCGAGTGCCGCGATCATCGCGAACTGCCCGGATCGGTCCAGCCGCCGCGCCTTGACCCGGTCGAGCACCTCACCCGGCTCGACGGCAACGCGGGCCGCGATCTTGACCGGCAGCTGCTCAGCCCAGTCCTCGGTCAGGACACGGACCCCCGAGGTGCCCGCCACAAGCGCTGACCAGGTGCTGCCCACATCACCGCCGACGGGAGACGTCGCGCCGAGACCGGTGACGACGACACGTGTGGGGCTCATCAGGTTCACCTCGTAATCGATGGAGACCGGACCGACTCGCGAGCCGGCCCGCCGGCGGTACGGTCAGGCGCTCTGGTTGCTCTCGATATAGGCAACCGCGTCACCCACGGTCTTGAGGTTCTTGACCTCGTCGTCAGGGATCTTGACGCCGAACTGCTCCTCGGCCGCGACGACGACTTCGACCATCGACAACGAGTCGACGTCCAGGTCATCGGTGAACGACTTGTCGAGCTGGACCTCGTCAGCGGGGATGCCGGCGACCTCGTTGACGATGTCGGCGAGTCCGGAGCGGATCTCCTCGGTGCTGGCCATGTGGGTGGCTCCTTCAGTTCTGTGAATGTGGCGGGTTGGGCGGGTGGTGAGTTCCCCGGGACGGGGCTCCGCAGCTCAGGGCTGCGAAAGTGGTGGGGTCAGCCGGTCACGGGAGGATGACCACTTGAGCGGCATACGCCAGACCTGCGCCGAACGCGATGAAGAGGGCGACATCACCGCTTTTGGCCTCCCCTGACTCCAGTAGTGCGTTGGCGGCCAGAGGCACCGACGCCGCCGAGGTGTTGCCCTGATGGGAGATGTCTCGTGCGATGACGACCGAGTCGGTCAGCTTGAGGGTCCTCGCCATGGCGTCGGTGATGCGCATGTTGGCCTGGTGCGGCACGAAGACGTCGAGGTCGCCGACTGTCATCCCGGCGCGGTCGAGAGCCTCCAGTGCGACCTTGGCCATCTCGAAGGACGCCCAGCGAAACACCGGGTTGCCCTCCATGCGCAGGGTCGGCATCACCGGCTTGTCCGACGCGATGACGTCCGACCACGGTTCGATCTGGCGGATGTAGTTGTACTTGGAGCCGTCCGCTCCCCAGACGACCGGCCCGATGCCTTCGACGTCGGACGGTCCTACGACGACGGCTCCGGCTCCGTCGGCGAAGATGAACGCCGTGCCGCGGTCGGTCGGGTCGGTGATGTCGGAGAGGCGCTCGACGCCGATGACGAGGACATGCTTGGCGCTGCCGCCCCGCACCATGTCGGAGGCGAGCGCGACGCCGTAGCAGAAGCCCGCGCAGGCACCGGAGATGTCGAATGCGGCGGCCGGGGTCGCACCCAGCTCGTCGGCGATCAAGGTGGCCACAGCGGGGGTCTGCATGAGGTGCGACACCGTGGCGACGATGACGCAGTCGAGCTGCGCGGCGGCGACGTCGGCGCGCTCGAGCGCGGCGCGCGATGCTTCGACACTCATCATCTGGACGGTCTCGTGTGGCTCGGCGAAACGTCGCTCGATGATGCCGGAGCGGGTGCGGATCCACTCATCGGTCGAGTCGATGTGCTGGCAGACCTCGTCGTTGGTGACGATCCTGCTCGGGCGGTAGGCGCCGATCCCCAGCAGGCGGGTGTGTGGATGACCGCTGGCAGTGGCGATCGACGGGCTCATCTCACTCGCTTTCGGGGTGCAGTCGCACCAGGGGTTGTCCGGGGGAGACCAGATCGCCGTCCTCGACGATCCACTCGACGATGGTGCCGCCGTGGGGTGCGAGCACCTCGGTCGCGCCGCGCAGGTTGGCAACCTCACCGATGCTGATTCCTGGCATCAGCGGCGCCGCTGTCCCGAAATCAGCCTCGCTCTTGTGGAACGTCCCCTTGGACGGTGACACCAGCATGCGCCACGTGGGCGTCGAGTCGAACGGAGAGGCGTCACCATGCTTGTCGACGAAGGCTCTCGCGTCGTCGAGCTGGTCCGGGGTCTTGAGCGCGAACGTCTCGACCGCCTTGAGCTGTCTCCTGGCGATCCCGGTGAGAGTGCCGGCCGGCGGCATCTCCAGGATGCCGGTGACGCCGAGGTCGGTCATGGTTTGCAGGCACAAGTCCCACCGAACTGGGCTGCTCACTTGGGTGACGAGCCGCCGGAGGACGTCTTGGCCGTCATGCACGATCTGCCCGTCGCGGTTGGAGATCATCCGGGTGCGGGGGTCGTGGGTGGTGATTGCCCGCGCGAGGGCGGCAAGGACGTCGACCGCCGGACGCATGTGCTCGGTGTGGAAGGCGCCCGCGACGCTGAGCGGCATCAGCCTCGCCCTTGCGGGAGGCTGGTCGCCCAGCGCCTGGAGCTGCTGGAGCGTGCCGGCGGCGACGATCTGACCGGGACCATTGTTGTTGGCCGCGGTGAGCCCCAGGCGATCGAGCAGATCGACGACGTCGTCGCGGTCTCCGCCGAGCACTGCCGTCATACCGGTCGGGGTCCGTGCAGCGGCGGCGGCCATGGCGCGTCCGCGCTCGCGCACGAACACCATCGCCTGCTCGGCGCTGAGCACCCCCGCACCTGTCGCTGCGGCGATCTCACCGACGCTGTGGCCGGCGACGGCGCCGACTCGTCCGAAGGCATCGGAAGGATGAGGGAAGAGCGCCAGCGCCGCCAGCATTGACGACGCCACGAGCAGCGGTTGAGCGACAGCGGTGTCACGGATGGTCTCAGCATCGGCCACGGTGCCGAAGTGCTCGAGGTCGATGCCACCGACTGCCGAAAGCCAGTGGAGTCGATCGGCGAAGTGGGGGTCCTCGAGCCAGGGGGTCAAGAAGCCGGGGGTCTGCGCACCCTGGCCGGGGGCGACGATGACGAGCACGCTCCCATCATGCCGTGGCGGGCCTGATCGGATTGTTGAGGTGCAGACGAAAGTTGGCGCGGATTCTTTAGAGGATTCCTACAAGCTGAGCAATCGTCCCAAGGTAAGCGAGATCTGCAAGGTGTAGGCGTCGCGGGCATCGGTTGGCGACAGATGGGTCACGTCGGCGATGCGCCGGAGCCGGTACCGCACCGTGTTGGGGTGCACGAACAACGTGCGGGCAGTCGCCTCGATCGAGCCACGTGCGTCGAGGTATGCCGTCAAGGTGTCGAGCAGGCTTGACCCGGCGTCCACGAGAGGCTGGTAGACCGTCGAGACGAGCTGTCGCCTGGCATGGCCGTCACCGGCCAAGGAACGTTCGGGGAGCAGATCGTCGCTCGTCACCGGGCGCGGGCGCTTTGGCCAGGCGACCGCCGCCCGCAGCCCGGCGACCGCCGCCCTGGCCGACACGCTGGCGACCAGGAGGTCCTCGACGACCGGGCCTGTGACAAGGGCGCCGGGTCCGAAATGAGCTGCGATGACCCCGGCGGCTCGGTCGACGTCGCTCACGCCACCCAGCACGACCACCAACCGGTCACCTTGGACCGCGCACAGCGCGTCCAGCCGGGCTGCTCGGGCGGAGCGCTTCACGGCATCGACCGCGACCGCAGCGTCGACGTCCGGAGTGAAACCGAGGACGACGCAGACTCCGCTCGTCGACGCCCAGCCCAGTGCGGTAGCCCGCGAGCGCACGGCCTCGTCGGCCTCGCCACGAAGCACGGAGTCCACCACCAGCGCCTCCAAGCGCGCGTCCCAGGCGCCGCGCTGCTCGGCGGCGCGGGCATAGATGTCGGCCGCAGCGAAGGCGATCTCACGGGAGTAGAGCAACACCGCCTCCCGCACCGAGGGAGCAATCTCCGGACCGACCACCTGCTCGACCCGCGCCTCGACCACCCCGATCGTGGTCCGCACCATCTCGACCGTCTGCTGCAAAGTGATGACGCCGGTCAGCTCTCGCGGGGCGGTACCGAAGACGTTGACCGTCACGGTGGGCCGGGTCGACGGCGTGCGGAACCAGTCGACGAAGGAGGAGATGCCCGCTCCCGCGATGAGGCCGATCCAGGACCGCTCCTCGGCGCTGAGCGCCCGGAACCAGGGCAGGTCGTCGTTCATCGTGGCAATGGCGGACTGGGTGAGGGACCCGACCGCTTGCTCCAGCTGTGCTGTGACGTCAGTCCTGCCGAGCGGTGGCGGCCTGTCGTCATCCACGGCAGCAGCCATGCGGAGACCTTATCGAGTTGACGGCTCAAGCGCCGTACGGAAGTTGTTGCCTTTGGACAAATGGAGAGTTAGTGGTCAACCG
The DNA here is from genome assembly GCA_050996395.1 of Nocardioidaceae bacterium. Lineage (GTDB taxonomy): Bacteria > Actinomycetota > Actinomycetes > Propionibacteriales > Nocardioidaceae > JBPCRX01. The sequence continues at coordinate 6,947 of JBPCRX010000127.1, read as the reverse complement.
CCACCCGTCGCGAGTTCGGCTCGTGTCCGGGCCGGTTCGCGCCGCTGCCACGCTGCCCGTGACGCACCTCTGCACCGAGGCGGCAGGATGGACATCGTGGACGGAGTCGACGCGTTGTCCGAGATCGCCTTTTGGATGGAACGCGAGCGGGCGGAGACGCGGCGGGTCGAGGCCTACCGCCGCGCCGCCTGGGCGCTCGCGGGACTCCCAGAGGGCGAGGTGCAGCAGCGCATCGCTGACGCCTCGTTGACGGAGGTGCCATCTGTCGGCAAGTCCACATCGGCCGTCGTGATGGAGGCCAGCACCGGGGGAGTGCCGCGCAAGCTGGTGGAGCTGCGACAGCGCGGCCAGGCCCCGCTCGCATCCGGCGGGGAGGGCATCCGCGCCGAGATCAAGGGCGATCTGCACTCGCACTCGAACTGGTCAGACGGCGGGTCGCCGATCGAGGAGATGGTCAGGGCCGCGCGCGTCGTCGGCCACTCCTATCTCGCGCTGACCGACCACTCGCCCCGGTTGACGGTGGCCAACGGGTTGTCCCCAGAGCGGTTGACCGAGCAAATCGGAGTCATAGCCGCGATCAACGAGCAGCACGACGGCTTCACGCTGCTGCCGGCGATCGAGGCGGACATCTTGGAGGACGGCGGCCTCGACCAGACGGCTACGATGCTGGACCAGCTCGACGTGGTGGTTGCAAGCGTCCACTCCAAGCTGCGTGCTGATGCGGAAACAATGACGCTTCGGATGGTCGGTGGTGTCGCCAACCGTCATACCAACGTGCTCGGCCACTGCACCGGACGGCTCGTGGAGGGCTCGCGAGGACTGCGACCGGAGTCGCAGTTCGACGCCGAGGTGGTGTTCGCGGCCTGCGCCCAGTTCGACGTCGCGGTGGAGATCAACTCGAGACCTGAGCGGCGCGATCCTCCTTCGCGCCTCATCCAGATGGCGCTCGATGCAGGGTGCCTGTTCAGCATCGACACCGACGCGCACGCGCCCGGCCAGCTGTGCTTTCAGGACTACGGTTGCGCGCGGGCCGCCGCCAACGGCATACCGGCTGAGCGGATCGTCAACACCTGGCCGTTGGACCGCCTCCTCGAGTGGACCCACGCCAAGCGTTGACTGGCGCATGTCGCGAAGCCGGGACCCCGCATGCCCCGACCCCGAGATGCGCGAGAACGTGGCCGGATCGGCCCGGAGCGGACATCCTGGCGCATCTCGCGAAGCCGGGACCCCGCATGCCCCGACCCCGAGATGCGCGAGAACGTGGCCGGATCGGCCCGGAGCGAACATCCTGGCGCATCTCGCGAAGCCAGCCCCCCGCATTCCTCCGGTACTCGAGGGAACTGCCGCGGTCAGCCGCAGCGTTCCTCCCACCAGGGCGGCGCTTCGACCGTCCACAGGTCACGGCGGCGGTCGCGCGCCCTTCCTCGCCGAGAGCCGGATCGCAAACGGCTGACCAGACGAGCTGGGTAGCGGGCGAGGTCGAGGCTGTCCGCCCGGACCACGGTCAACCCTGCATCCTCGAACAGCTCTTCGCGTTCGTTGTCTGCTCGATGCTGGCCTCTCTCGTGGTGCTGGGCGCCGTCGAACTCGGTCACGAGTCCGGCCTCCTCGTCGAGAAGATCGGCGATGCCGAGAAGCCGCCCTACGCGGTCGAAGATCGGCACGTTGACTCCCGGCCGTGGGAGTCCGGCCACCTCTACATAGAAGACGCGCAGTCGACTTTCCCATGGACTGCGAGCGGCAGGATCGGCCATCGAGACCGCCTGGCGAACCATGGTGATCCGCCGCGCTCCCTGGCGTGCGGAAAGGAAGCCCTGCAGATCAGCGAGCCTGACCCAAAGGGCGTGCGTGCACGCGTCAATGGTCGCAACCGCCTCAGCCAGGTCGCGGGCACGCCGCATTGCGTCGTATGTCGCTCTGACCGCGACGGTTGTCCTCACCGCAACGGACACCGCTGAGCCGTTGGCCAGGTCAGGTATGCGCAGGGTCGTGGTTCGTACCTCTTCCTCGCAGAGCTGGTCGCGCAGGTAGACAACATTGCTGCAGAGCCCTCGACCGCTAGGACCGCCGAGGGAGATGGGCACGGCTAGCGGCTGCACAGTGTTCGAATCGTGCCCGTCGAGTGCAGCGACGCCAGCCAGATACGCAGCCGCCCATCCGGTGAACGCGCCCAATTCTGGCACCAGAGGCGAGGCGTCGAGGATGCGTTGCAGTGGACTTGGCCCCCCATGCGTCATACCGACGCCGGCAGGTGCGTAGTAGCCGTATGACGTCCGGCGCCACCCGGGTCCTCGGGCCCGTCCACGACTTATTCCGCACGCCTCCAGCTCAGACAGCGCGAGCGGCAGGCAGGCACGTCGGCCCTCTTGCCTCAATCGGGCCTGGTGGGATGGCATGCCGAGAGCCTGCCTGGATCGGCGTCGAACGCGCGGTGCTTGTCCACAGTCCTGAGCCCGGGTCGTGGTCTCAGGCCGGTGTCCACAGGTCGGCAATCCGGTCCGGAGCCAGCCCGTGCCTCAAGGTGGGCCCCCGGACTCCGCGAGCTGCGCGAGTTGCGCGAGCTGCGCGAGAATGTTGTCTCCACGCCCCGATGACCGCACTTTCGCGCATCTCGAAGGGACTCGTCAGGCGCCGGCGCCTTCCTGCTTGACGCCGGCAACGGCAGTCGGGTCGTCGATCCGGTATGACGCCAACGCCTCCGCCGCCCGAGCGGGATCCATCTCGCCGCGCTTCGCCAGCGCCTCGAGGGCGGCCACGACGACCGACTCGGCGTCGACCTTGAAGAAGCGCCGCGCCGCCGCCCGTGTGTCGGCAAAGCCGAACCCGTCGGTGCCGAGAGAGTGCCAGTCCGACGGCACCCATTGCGCGATCTGGTCGGGTACCGCACGCATGTAGTCACTCACCGCCACGAGCGGACCGGGGTGCTCCTGCAGCTTCGACGTGACGTATGGCGTCTGGGGCTCCCCGCCCGGGTGCAGCAGGTTCCACGAGTCGACGCACAGCGCCTCGCGCGCCAGCTCGTTCCAGGACGTCACCGACCAGACATCGGCCCGCACCTGCCACTCCTCGGCGAGCAGCCGCTGCGCCTTGATCGCCCATGGCACCGCGACACCTGACGCCAAGAGCTGCGCACGCGGCCGCTGGTCTCCCTCACCGGTGTCGGCGGGACGCACCAGGTGCAGGCCCCGCAGAATCCCATCGGCATCCACCCCGTCCGGCTCAGGCAGCTGCACGGTCGGCTCGTTGTAGAGCGTCAGGTAATAGAAGACGTCCTCACCGTAAGGGTGCTCGTCGGTCGACCCGTACATGCGGGCCAGGCCGTTCTGCACGATGTGGCTGATCTCGTAGGCGAACGCCGGGTCGTAGGTCACGCAGGCCGGGTTAGTCGAGGCGAGCAGCGGTGAGTGCCCGTCGGCATGCTGCAGCCCCTCGCCCGTGAGCGTCGTACGCCCGGCCGTCGCCCCGACGAGGAAGCCTCGGCCGAGCTGGTCCGCGAACGACCAGATCGAGTCGCCCGTGCGCTGGAACCCGAACATCGAGTAGAAGATGTAGACGGGGATCATCGGCTCGCCGTGAGTGGAGTATGCCGTTCCGGCCGCAATCGTGGACCCCATCGCGCCGGCCTCGCTGATGCCTTCGTGCAGCATCTGACCCTGGACGGACTCCTTGTAGGTGAGCAGCATCTTGCGGTCGACGCCCTCGTACTGCTGGCCGTGCGGTGAGTAGATCTTGGACGTGGGGAACATCGAGTCCATGCCGAAGGTGCGGAACTCGTCAGGTGCGATGGGCACGACGCGGTGGCCGATCTCCGGGTCCTTCATCAGGTCACGCAGCAGCCGGACGAAGGCCATGGTCGTGGCGATCGCCTGCTTGCCGGAGCCTTGCTTCAGCTCGGCGTACATCTCGTCGCCGGGAAGCTTGAGGGTCGTCGGATCGACCCGGCGCTGCGGCAGCGGGCCGCCGAGCTGACGGCGGCGCTCCAGCATGTACTGGATCTCGGGGGAGTCCGGACCAGGATGGTAGAACGGCGCGACGTCGTTGCGGTCGATCTCCTCGTCGGTGATGGGCAGGAACAAGCGGTCCCGGAACCGCTTCAGGTCTTCCTTGGTCAGCTTCTTCATCTGATGGGTGGCGTTGCGGCCCTCGAGCGCGTCGATGGTCCAGCCCTTGATCGTCTTGGCCAAGATGACAGTGGGCTGGCCGATATGTTCGGTGGCGGCCTTGAAGGCCGAGTACACCTTGCGGTAGTCGTGGCCACCGCGGGGCAGCTTGCGCAGCTCCTCGTCCGACACGTCTTCGACCATCGCCCGAAGCCGCGGATCGGTGCCGAAGAACTTGTCGCGGATGTAGTCGGCCGTCTCGACCGAGTACGTCTGGAACTGCCCGTCGGGTGTCACGTTCATCTGGTTGACCAGGACTCCGTCGACGTCACGTGCGAGCAGGTCGTCCCACTCCCGTCCCCAGATCACCTTGATGACGTTCCAGCCCGCACCGCGGAATGTCGACTCGAGCTCCTGGATGATCTTGCCGTTGCCACGCACTGGGCCGTCGAGCTGCTGCAGGTTGCAGTTGACCACAAACGTCAGGTTGTCGAGCTCCTCACGAGCAGCCAGCCCGATGGCTCCGAGCGACTCCGGCTCTCCCATCTCTCCGTCCCCCAGGAACGCCCAGACGTGCTGCTGGCTGGTGTCCTTGATGCCGCGGTGCTGCAGGTACCGGTTGAAGCGCGCCTGGTAGATGGAGTTGAGTGCCGTGAGCCCCATCGAGACGGTCGGGAACTCCCAGAAGTCGGGCATCAGCCGGGGGTGGGGGTATGACGACAGGCCGCGTCCCGGCCCGCGCGACACCTCTTGGCGGAAGCCGTCGAGCTGGTCCTCGGTCAGCCGCCCCTCGAGGAACGCCCGCGAGTAGATGCCGGGCGACCCATGGCCCTGGATGTAGATCCGGTCGCCGCCGCCCGGATGTTCCTTGCCTCGAAAGAAGTGGTTGAAGCCGACTTCGTAAAGGCTTGCTGCCGACTGGTAGGTGGCGATGTGGCCGCCGACCTCGAGGCCCTTGCGGTTGGCGCGCGACACCATGACTGCGGCGTTCCATCGGATGAACGCCCGGATCCGCAACTCGATGTACTAGTCGCCAGGGAACCAGGGCTCCCGCTCCGGGGGAATGGTGTGGATGTAGTCGGTGCTGCGCAGCGCCGGAACGCCCACCTGGTTTTCGCGAGCGCGCTCAAGGAGCTTGAGCATGACGTAGCGGGCTCTTGTCCGGCCCTTCTCGTCGATCAGCGCGTCCAGCGACTCCAGCCATTCCTGGGTCTCATCCGGGTCGATGTCCGGAAGCTGGGTGGGCAGACCTTCATGGATGACTGGGGGTCGGTCACCAGCAGGAGCCACGTGGGACCTCTTCCTCGATCAGTGGGCGACCACACGGCGCCCACACGCAAGCCTCACTTCAGAGCAAGGACTTCACCATTGTCCCACTGATGCCGACGGCCTTCTGGCGGGCATCCGCGCGTTCTCCGCTCAGTCAGCGCAACGGTGCTCAGCCCTTGCAACCCGAGCCCGACCTGCGGTGGACTACCCTGCGTCGAAGGGTGCACGCGAGGTGCGTCCACAGCCGAGGAGGAGTTTCGGGAACGCGACCGCGGGCGCGCCGGACGGTGGACCGGTGAGCCGGTTCGGGTTCCAGTCCGGCATGGTGGTCCAGGAGCTGGGCTGGGACGAGGACATCGACGAAGGACTCCGTTCCGCGTTCGAGGAGGCGGTGGGAGCGCAGCTCGTGGACGACAGGTACGGCGACGTCGTCGACGCTGTCGTCCTGTGGTGGCGCGACGACGACGGCGACCTCATCGACGGTCTGGTCGACTCGCTCACCGACCTCGCCGACGGCGGCACCATCTGGTTGATGACGCCCAAGGTCGGACGCTCGAACCACGTGGACGCCAGTGATATCGCGGAGGCGGCACCCACGGCAGGGCTCTCGGCCACCACGAGCTTGGCCGCAGGTCTGGACTGGGCGGCGACGAAGCTGGTGTCACCGAAGTCGGCACGCTCGGCTCGGAAGTGACCGCGAGACCCGGCCGTTGAGCGCGCAGGTGGGCGAGGCGGCTCCGGACTTCGGCTTGCAGGACCAGCACGGTGCGACGGTTCGCCTTTCGGACTACACCGGCAAGCAGAACGTCGTACTCGTGTTCTACCCCTTCGCCTTCAGTGGTGTCTGCACCGGCGAGCTGTGCGAGATGCGCGACCATATGCAGGATTTCAGTAACGACTCCACCGCGATGCTGGCGGTGTCGTGCGACCCGATGTTCTCGCTGCGGGCGTTCTCCGACCGAGACCGCTACACCTTTCCCCTGTTGAGCGACTTCTGGCCGCATGGCGAGGTCGCGGCGGCCTACGGCGTCCTGAACGAGACCAGAGGGTGCGCCGAGAGAGCGACCTTCATCATTGATGGGGAGGGCGTCGTGCGTTGGAGCGTGCACAACGAGATGCCACAGGCTCGCAACCTGGAGGACTACCGGACCGAGATCGCCCGGCTCACCTGAATCTGTTGATCACTCAGCGTGCGACTGACCAGCGTTTCTTCTCGAACGACTGCGCCGACTTCTTGCGCCGGTGTTCCATGGTGACGGCACGACCGTCAACGAACCGAGACGTTGGCGGTCGTGTCCGGCTGCGGTGATGGCGGTCGCTGACCGTCACTGACGTGTCGCGGGACGGCTTGTTTGGGGGCCGCTGGTTGCGGTTAGGTCGACTAGGCTGTGCCCTCGCTCGGGGCGTATAGCTCAGCGGTAGAGCACCTCCCTTACAAGGAGGTGGTCGCAGGTTCGATCCCTGCTGCGCCCACCCGTAAAAGCCTTGGTCAGAGGCTGTCGCATGAATAGGCGCGGGCCTGGGTGCTTTGGGCACTTGCGGTGGTGGTGAGGGTCGGTATCCACCTTCCACCTCACC
>JBPCRX010000056.1:0-10952 GCA_050996395.1 Nocardioidaceae bacterium | reverse complement strand
GCGGGTCGTTCGAGCAGTCGTCGGCGGTCTCGGCGTCGTCTACCTCCTTGTCGGCATCCTGGGCATCTTTGAGCCCCGCATGTTCGGCCTCATCCCGCATGGCTACGACACTGTGCTGGACAACCTGCTCCACCTGGCGCTGGGTGTGCTCGGGATCGCCGCGGCGTACGCCCCCCAGTCCCAATCGGAGGCTCGCCCCCCTGCCGGATGACCCGGTTGACTAGGGCGGACTAGGACTCGGTGCCATCGCCTTGATCGGCCTAGGGAGACTGTGAGACTCGCTTGTCCAGGTAGGACTCAGCCGCATTCTTTGAAAGGCGGAGGAACTCGTTCGACCGAGATGCCCTCTTACCACTGCGCACGACCCTCGCTGATACCGACTGAAATGGGCAATACTTCAGCAGCGAGCACCAATCCAATGCAGCTTGCGCTTGCTTGGCACCCTCGTTCAGTCGAACAGCAACCGCGTCGAGGTCGTCTGCGAACAGGCCGCTGTGGGACGTCGAGGGTCATCGCCGCCGACGCGTGGCCGAGCATGCCTTGTACGACCTTGACGTTGGCTCCGGCACGCACGGCGAGGCTCGCCGCCGTGTCTCGGAGGTTGTGCGGTGTAAGGCTCTTCGCAGTTGTGCATAGGTCGGTTCCCGTCGGTAGGGGCGTGTTCCGTTGGCGGCGAGGAGGATTCGTAGCCGGGAGTGGGCGAAGTTGGGGAAAACCGTGGGCCAGCCGTCTGGTCTTCTCGATGTGAATCTCCCTGGGCTTCTTGGAGGCTCTGGTGTGTCCCGAGTCCCTACAGAACTCAGGGCGATTCACTCAGATCCGCGTCAGTCGGGACGCTCAGGCCACCGGCCAACTCGGCTTGACGCGCCGCATAGGTTGCGGTTCATGAACCTGTCCGTTTGTGTCACTGACGATGACTACGAAGCGTGGCGGGCGGTCCGGGTTGCCGTCGTGCCAGGCGAGCGCTGTAACACCGTCGCCGAACTTCGTGCGCAGGACTCATCGAGCCGGCTGCTGCTGCTCACAGTCATGGACGGCACCGTTGTCGGCTCCGGCATGGCCGACCGAGCCGAGACCGCTGGCGGCGGGTTCGCCGCCCCTCGGGTCCGGCCCGAGTATCGCCGTCTCGGCGTCGGGTCGGCGCTCCTGCGAGCGGCGGCCGAGCATTGCACCGGTCTCGGCCTGCCCGTGCTGCGGGCCAGTGTCGACGCCGAGGGGTCCCTGGCATTCGCAGAGAGCTTCGGCTTCGTCGAGGTGGACCGCGAGATCGAACAGGTACGTGCCGTCGGCGACGAACAGCGGCCGTCCGCACTGCCGAGCGGTGTCGACGTCGTCACGCTGAGCCAGTACCCGGAGCTTTGGCCGTCCTGCTTTGGGACGTTCGGCAAAGAGGCGCTCGCGGATTTCGCCGTGTACACGCCGCTGGAGATCAGCGCCGAGCAATGGAGCACGTCCTGGGGCGGCGACCCCATGTTCCTGGCCCTGTTTGAGGGCGATGTGATCGGCTGTGCGGGTCTCAATCGGGACACCGACCGGCCCGAACGTGGCGAGAACGCCCTGACTGCAGTACGCCGGGACTGGCGCGGCCGTGGCATCGCATCACACCTGAAGCGCCGCACGCTGCAGTGGGCTGCAGCCAACGGCCTGAAAGCGCTCTACACCTGGACGCAGGCTGGTAACTTACCGATGCTGCGCCTCAACGAACGCCTCGGGTACGTCACGAGCCAGACCAGCATCACCGTCTCCCGGCCACTTCCTCTCGTGAGCTGACGCCTCGACATCATTCGCTCTGGACCTGCCCCATCACCAGGTCCCATCTCGCAGACAGACCCACCTGGACACACGGCAAGCGCCGCCGCTTGGTAGTTCTGAAGCCGGGATCTCCAGATAGCGATACGCCGACCGCAGTCTTGGCAGGCAGCCGTGAACTCAGGGACGGGGAAGTCGCCCACCCGCTCCTCCACGCCCGCAAGCCCCGGGGCGGTGCCGGAGCGTCGTACGACGGCACACACGGTCGCACCACGCTCGACCAGGGCCGTGCAGACGCGGGCGCCGACGAGGCCATTGGGTCCGGTGACCACGACGACGGGAGAGGGGCAGCGGGTGACTCGGTCATACCGCCACGATGGCACCCGCCCCGGAGGAGGGAGGATGGCGCCATGACCAGCGACGCCTCCCCCACCGACCACCAGGGCCGAGCAGTTCTCGTCACCGGAGGCTCGCGCGGCATCGGCGCCGCCATCGCCCGCGCCTTCGCCGAGCAGGGCGACCGGGTCGCGGTGCACTACGGCGCGTCAGACGAGAAGGCGGAGGCGGTGTGCGCCTCCCTGGCCGGGAAGCGCCACGTCACCGTGCAGGCCGACATGGCCCGACCCGACGAGGTCCGTGCTGCCGTGGACTCAGCCGCCGAGCGGCTCGGCCGGCTCGACGTGCTAGTCAACAACGCCGGAGTGTTCCTCCCCCACCCGCCGCTGTCGACGTCGTACGACGACTGGCAGGCGACCTGGTCTCAGACCCTGGCCACCAACCTCACCGGCGCTGCCAACGCCACCTTCTGCGCCATCCCGCACTTGCGCGCGGCAGGAGGCGGCGCAGTGGTCAACGTGTCGAGCAGGGGAGCGTTCCGCGGCGAGCCGAACTGCCCGGCCTACGCCGCTTCCAAGGCCGGGATGAACGCCTTCGGGCAGTCGATGGCACTTGTCCTGGCCCCGCACAACATTTCGGTCGGCACCGTGGCGCCCGGCTTCGTGCAGACCGAGATGGCCCGCGAGGTGCTCGACGGCGCGGGCGGGGACGCCGCGCGTGCCCAGTCGCCGTTCGGCCGGGTGGCGCACCCCGATGAGGTCGCTGCCGCAGTGGTGTGGCTCGCCTCGACCGGGGCTCGTTTCTCGTCGGGCACGATCATCGACGTGAACGGCGCGTCCTACCTGCGGAGCTGAGCAAGGCTCCGCTAACCGTGTCGAACCGACTGGTCGTCGTCAGCGTCCGCGCCGTCCTGGACGACCCCGCGACCGGCCACCGTCATACCCCCGCTGAGAGCCGGGGTGCCTGAGCTCGAACCCCTTTGCCGCCGGCGCCCAAACGCACTCTCTGCAAAACGCACTCGCGATGCGAACGATGTTCCGCGGTGCTCGCCTGGGCAGAAGCCACCGCCATCGGGAGGCGACCTTCACCATGTACGTCGAACATCGGGACGCTGTTGGAGTCGGCAAGATCCCAACTCCCCGGCATCGACCCGACGTGACGCGCTGAGAAGCTCTCATGGGCGCAATGCGGCCGCCGCCAAGCAGCGCCGAGGCCGCGTCTTCAGCCGCGAGCCCCGTCACGGGTGGCTAGCGTCCAGAAGAGCTACGGAGGGAACGGCTAGCCTGCGATGGTGTCACTCAGCTGGTCTCGGGCCCTCGCATGGCGCCTGCAGCAGATGCTCTACCCCGTGTGTTTTGTCAATTGATCTGGCCCCGGATGTCTTCATGAATTTCGGCTCCGCCCGGCCGGGTCTGTGTATGGGATCGCTGCTCGTTGGCTGGGGGCGCCGAGCAGGATGGAGGCGTGACGGGAGACGAGGATTATCTGCTGGACAATCAGCAGTCGGAGGCTGGGCGACGACTCGACGCGCTGTCGCAGCTGTTCGATCCGGTGACGTTCCGGCACCTCGCTGTGGTCGGCGTGTCGGCGGGGTGGGCATGCTGGGAGGTCGGGGCCGGCGGTGTCAGCGTGCCTGCGTGGCTGGCCGAGCAAGTCGGCCTGCCTGGTCGGGTTGTGGCCAGCGACGTCGACACTGCCTGGATGCCCGCCGAGGGTGCCGCCTTTGAGGTGCTGCGGCATGACGTCGGCGTCGAGCAGCCGCCTGCGGGTGGCTTCGACTTGGTGCATGCTCGGCTCCTGCTGACCCACGTACCTCAGCGGATCGAGGCGCTTGCGTCGATGGTGCGAGCGCTGCGTCCGGGCGGCTGGCTGGTTATCGAGGACGCCGACCCGGCGTTGCAGCCGCTGATTTGCCCGGACGAGTCCGGGCCGGCGCAGCAGCTGGCGAACCGGCTGCGTCAGGGGTTCCGGACGTTGATGGCTGGCCGAGGGGCGGAGCTGGCGTTCGGACGAACGCTGCCGCGGCTGCTGCGCGAGGCGGGGCTGGACGCGGTGCAGGCCGACGCATTCTTTCCGATCACCTCGCCGGCCTGCACCGCGCTGGAGATCGCGACCGTGCAACAGATCCGGGACCGGCTCTTTGCTGCAGGTCTGGCCACCGAGGCGGAGATCGAACAGCACCTGACAAACGTTGCAGGCGGCCGCCTTGATCTTGCGACCGCACCATTGATCTCGGCGTGGGGCCGCAAACCGCAGTGACTTGGTGATCAGCTGGCCGCTTGCGCCGACTTGTCGTCTTACTGGTGCGCAACCGGTAGCACTGGTTGCCGATTTCGAGGATGTGAGCGTTGAAAGGTGACGCGGTCGACGATGGCCGCGACGACTCGCAGGTCGGGAAACACGCTGCCCCATTCGCTGAAGGACAAATTGGTGGCGATCGCGATGGAGACGCGTTCCTCGCGTTCGGTGATGATCTGGAACAACAGTTCGGCTCCGGCGTGGGTCGATCTGGAAGAGCCGAGTTCGTCGAGACAGAGCAGGTCTAGGCGCCCGTAGCGGCCCGGAGCCGTCCGTGCCATTCTCGTTCACCTGCTCGACGAGAGCGACAACTCCACTGGACTCCGGGTTTCCGCCTACTCAGGGGTCAACGGTTGAGGCACGTGCACACGCAGGCCCTGTTGCCCTCAGGGTCGGCCAGGACGACGAAGGACGGGGCATTCTCGTCGTCGACTACCCGCCCACCCGCGGCGACCGCGGCCGCGATGCGCTCCTCGGCGACGTCGTGCGGCACCCACAGGTCGACGTGGAAGCGTTGACGCGGAGTCTCGTGTGCGTCGGTGTGCTGGAACCACAGCAAGGGGACCCGCCCACTGGGATCGACAACGTCGTCGTCCATGAGTGAGTTGGTACTTCCGGTGAGCAATGCCGCCCAGAAGGGTCCGACGGCTGCGAGGTCGGCGGTGTCCAGGGCGAGTTCGAGTTCGGCAAGGGCGCTCGGCTCCGTGCCGATCCCCCGCTCGCGCGCGATCTCGCTGATGCGACGGGCGAGGTCGACGTCGCGCTGGGTGACGTGGGAGACGTCGTGACTGATCAGCTTGATGTCCACAAGCGGGTACGTCAGCGTCACGTCTGGATGGTGGTTGGCTCGCTCGGCGGCTTCGGCGACGGAGGTGACGAACGCGAGTCCGGTGACAAAGTTGCCGGTGAGGAACCGCGCGTGGAGGGCCTGGGCGAGTTTCCGCCAGTCCTGGAGGCCGGCGTCGAGGATCTGATTGCTGGTGAGCTTGTCCATGCCCTCAGTATTCCTGGGCCATCCTCGAGCATAAAGCCTTGCCGGACAGCTCACTGCGGTGCTTTGCTGGACTGCGACAGGGAGGAGCGCCATGACCGACAGCGGCCTCACATCGGTCGAGGTCCCCGCAACGGGGGCATACCGGATCGACCCCGAGCGCTCCACCGTGCACTTCGAGGGGCGGCACTGGTTCGGGCTGGCCGCTGTGCGGGCTACTTTCGCTGTGGCGTCTGGCGAAATCACCGTCGCCGACCCGGTCGAGCAGTCAAGCGTTGAGGTGAAAGTCGACTCCGCCAGCTTCCATTCAGACCAGCCGCGACGTGACAAGCATGTCGCCTCGCCGGCACTGCTCGACATCGCGTCGAACCCCGACATCACCTTCTCCTCCAGCGCCATCCGTCGAGCAGCCGACGGATGGGTGGTGGAGGGCTCTGTCACAGCGCATGGCGGTACCGTTTCGACAGAGCTGACAGTCGACCGCATCACTCCCGAGGACAACGGAGCCCGCGTGCACGCACGCGCGGAGCACCTTGACCGTTATGCCTTCGGCGTGACCAAAGTCAAGGGCATAGCCGGACGCTACTTCGACCTTGAGCTCGACGCGTTGTTAGTGCCGGCGTAGCACGGTCGAGTCTCAACCGCGACACTCGGGGCAGTCAGATGTTCAGACGGCGCGAATACACCTGCGAGGCCGCGCCATCTGCGCAGCCAAGCCGTGAGCGCCGTCAGCGGAGCGCGGAGGGCGAGCCAACCCGCGCCAGTGACGCCGGCACCGAGAAGAAGGCCGGCGAGGACGTCCCACGGGTAGTGGGCGGCGACGTACACACGGGCGAACGCCATCAGGAGCGCGGCCGCTAGGGCGAGCGCGCCTAGCCGGCGCCAGACGAGAAACAGCCCGGCAGCGACGGCCCCTGCCATGACGCCATGGTCGGACGGGAACGAGTAGTCGACGGATCGTGAGACCAGGAGGAGGATCCCGGGATGCGTCTCATAGGGACGTGCTTCGTGGACGGAGTTCACGACCGGCTGGTTGACGCCCAGAGCGATCAGAGTCGCGACACCGCTCCATCCAGCGGCAGCGAGAGTACGACTGTCGCGCGAACGCGCGTAGAAGAGTCCGGCCAGCAGTAACAACCCGAACAGCACGACGCCGTACTTGGCGAAGTCCACCAGGACCGGATGAAGCCAGCCAGTGTTACGTGCGAGGTCGTTGATGGCGAAGAACAACCGGTCATCGAGGTTACGAATCAAGGTCATGGCTCTCCGTCGTCAACCGAATCGGGCGAACATCTGTCGTCGTCATCCCTTCACCGTACGAACATCAGATGAAGAAGGGATGAAAGCTTCGGCGGCGCCACCGCGTCACACCCATGATTAGGCTGGACAGAATGAACCGACTCGGCGGCCTGGGAGCAAGATGCGCGTCCTCATAGCAGAGGACGACGCACGCCTCGCTACGTTGTTGCGCCAGTCAGTCATCGAGGCGGGGGGCGATGCCGAGGTCTTCGTCGACGGCGTCAGCGCACTGGCGGCTGCGGCACCAACAGGTCTTGACGGCGCCTTCGACGTCGTCTTGTTGGACTGGATGTTGCCTGGGCTCGACGGTGTCACGGTCTGCCGCCGACTTCGTAGCCTGGGCTCCCGGACACCTGTGCTGATGTTGACAGCACGAGGCGCTGTCACCGAGAAGATTGCCGGCCTGGATGCCGGAGCCGATGACTACTTGACCAAGCCATTCGACCTCGACGAGCTGCTGGCAAGGCTGCGTGCGCTGCACCGGCGTACAGCCGCCGAAGATGACGAGTCGCCCGTCCACATCAACGGATTGTCAGTCGATCCGGGGTCCAGGCGTGTGACTCGCGATGGTCATGAGATTCACCTGTCGGCGCGGGAGTTCGACATCCTCTATTTGCTCGTGGAGAGGGCCGGACAGGTGGTCACGAGGTTTCGCATCCTCGATGAGGTCTGGGACGGCGAGACGGACATTCGTAGCAACGTGATCGACGTGCACATCGCGGGCCTGAGGGCCAAGATTGACAGGCCGTTCGGCACGCACACCATCACGACCATCCGAAACGCCGGCTACCGCGTCGACGCGCAGCGCTGATGACGAATGGACCCAGCCGCCTCAGCGGGCTGTCACTACGCGTTCGGCTGGTGGCGGGGTTCGCCGCAACCATGCTGGTTGTGCTCGCGGCGGCAGGCAGTTTTGTGTACTGGCGGGTGCAGTTCGCGCTGGACCGGGAGCTGGACGGCGAGCTCTTCGACACCAGTACGCGACTCGCATCGCAGGTGACGCCCGACGGGCAGCTGCGCGACAAGTCTGCACTGCTGAGTGGAGAGCGCTACCAGGTGCTTGATGACGAAGGCCGCGTCCTGTCGCACAGCCCAGCTGCGCCGGCGCAGGCACTGCTGGACCCCGAGGCCGTGCGAGACGCACTGGTGCAACCAGTACGTCGCGACATCGGCTCGCTTCTGCCAGGCAGCGGTCAAGCGCTGCGGGTATACGCCACTTCGCTCGACAGTTCTCCCACCGGCGGCCGTTCAGCGGTGCTTGTCATAGCCGCCGTGCGCAAGCAGCGTGATGAGGCGTTGCGTGAGCTGCTCTTACAACTGCTGCTCGCTGGACTTGCGACACTCGTGGTGACCGCCGCCGTCGGAGAACGACTGGCCAAAGCGTCCTTCCGACCGGTCGAACGCTACCGTCAGCGCGCCGCCGAGATCGCTGCTGGGGCAACCGGCATCCGGCTGGATGTGCCAGCCCTCCGAGACGACGAGATCACCCGGCTTGGTCACACCCTCAACGACATGCTTCAGGCACTAGAACGAGCGATTGAGCACGAACGGCGATTCGTCAACGACGCCAGCCACGAGCTTCGCACCCCCCTGACACTGATCAGCACTCGCGTACAACTGGCTCGGCGACGGGAACGCACCGTAGCGCAGTACGAAGAGGTGCTGGACGAGATCGAGTCCGACATCGACCGGCTATCCGGACTGGCTGACCAGCTGCTCGAAGTCGGCTCGGCCAGCCAAGACACCAATGCAACGGCCTCAGCTGACTTGGCTACTACCGTCCGCAACGAGGTGGACCGCCGCCGCACCCTGGCGGCTGCGGACAGTCCGTACAGTCAGACTGGCTCGTTACAAGCCCAGACTCCGGATTCGAGCCTGGTTGCGGTGGACCCCGTTCAGCTACAACAGATTGTCAGCAATATCGTCCACAATGCGGCCGTCCACGGCCTTCCTCCGGTCACTGTGCGCGTCGACCGTGTCAGTGGTGTTGGTCGCCTCACGGTCAACGACGCAGGCAACGGCATGGACGATGCGATGCTCGCATCTGCTCCTCAGCGCTTCGCGCGCGCACCGGAGGCGAGAAGCCGTCCCGGCTCGGGCCTCGGGCTGGCTCTGGTGTACGCCACGCTCGTCGCAGTAGGCGGAGAGCTACGGCTGTGCTTTCGCGGCAGGCACGAACGCTTCGGACGTTCGTTCTCCGTCCCCTGCGACCACAGAGACGAGATGACCGTGACCGTGCTCTTACCTCTCGTCGCCCCCGTCGCCCCCGTCGCCCTACAAGGTGACAATGTCTGACCACCGCCCACCGACCAGCACGAGCTGAGCTGGCCGATCAGTGGGCGCAGGAATCCGCATTCGCAGGTATGGCGCGTTTCACCCCCACGTGGAGGAACACCTTGACCCCGCACACCGTGGCGACCCGGCGGTAGTCGGTCTGCACCGTGCTTGCGAGTCGTCCGCCGGCATCGATGCCCCAGGAGTCGAAGTCCTCCCATTCCATCAGCCACGTCGGGGCGGTCCGCCCGGACAGTCGTTTGGTCAGCAAGTTCAGCTGGGGGTCCAACGTTCGCATGGGAAGGCTCCACAGGTAGCCGTAACCCGGGGCAAGCCCCGACGCCTGGATGACGTTGGCGTGGCCGTATGTGATCACCACAGTGTCACCTCGGTGGCTGGCTGCCTGAAGCACGCTCTCGAGCGCAGTCTCGGTGACCTGAGTCGATGAGCTGGCGCCGCTCGCGACGGCACTCGTAGAGATCGCCGAGGCCATCACAAAGGCGATAGCTATGAACCGCATCCGACGCAGGGGAAGCGTTCGCCCGCTGAGCGTTCCCGCCGCCAACGCGAGAACCGGCACGAGTCCGATCAGGTAATGGACCCAATAGCTACCGCCGAGTCCGACCTCCGCCAGGCCAACGGCCAGCATTGCCGTAACTGCGACAGAAAGGGGATCGAACCGCCGCATCGACGACCATTTACAGGCGACGAACACGATGACCACAATCAACACGCCGCTACGCACGGATGCTTCCAGCAACGTCTCCAACCGTGTCAGGGGCGCACTCAGGCTTTGACTGAAGATCACCTGACTGGCATCGGACCGGAAGCCGTACATCGCATACATCAGACCGCTCGGACCGGGTCGAGTGGTGGAGGCCCAGACCAGTGTCAACGCTGAGACGACCGCGACGCCTGCAATCGCGGAACCCAAGACACGTAGAGCGGCGCGCAAAGGCAGCGAGCCCTGGAGTGCAGAGACGGCCACTAGAACGACCGCAAAGACGAGCGCGTCGACGAAGTTCTGCTTGACCAGCAGAGCACAAGCGCCAGTGACGCCGAGCGACGCACCCGTGAACGCTTGTCTGACAGCATCGCGACTTCTCACGGCCGCTATTGCCAACGCACACGTGACCATGACCAGGGGAACCGCGAGAAGCTCACCGTCCACCTCGTAAGCACCCAACACCGGCGTCGACGCCAGCGCGGCCGCAGTGAATGCCGACCACACAGCGGCTCGGTTCCCGCCTATCAGTCGCCCTGCCCAAGCAGCAGCGACAACCAGTACCGCGACAAGTCCGCAGGCGAGCCACCGAGCAGTCTGGATGCCTCCCCACGCATCACCGGCATGCCAGAACACCATCAGAAGCGGAGGGCGGTCGACGAAGTAGTCGCCGTACAGAGCCGGCCCTCCCGGATGCCAATCATGAGCCACGAGCAGGTAGCCGCCCTCATCCGGGTACGCCGGTGCGCCGACGAAGGGTATCCGCAGGGCAATGGACAGCAACACCGCGGCGGCGACGCCCCACCACGCCCGGCCGTCGTCAGACCCGCGGAATGGCCACGACTTCGCAACGCCTGCCGACGAGGCGCGGCCGGACGGCGCTGCGGTTGAGCCCGTGTCGGCCAGACCAACCAGCGCTCGACGCTGCCAACGAACCGCAACTGATCCCACACATTCACGGTAGAAAACAGACGTGAAGGGCTCATGAAGAGGTGAACGAGCTCCGAGTGTTGGCGTCCTGAAGCTTGCATGGGCTCGAACGCGCCCTGGTCAGTACACCTCGACGGCAGGGTCGTCTGTGTTGCTGGCTCCGATGCGTGGCGCAGCCGAGTCGCGTCCTCGCCTGATGGGAGTGATCGCGGTGGCTGCAGCCAGTGTCGACGACGCTTGAAAACGAGGCCATAGCGACGGTCGAAAACGAGGCCACCCAGACAGATTGGATGGGTGATCTCAGTGGAGGATTGGGCATTGATCCGCAGGCTCGTGGCGGATGGGGTTCCG